>JBMZJT010000004.1:0-57249 GCA_049617695.1 Thermoplasmatota archaeon
TGGAAGACACCGGGGTGGGCCAGGGCACCACCGGAGGGGCTGCTGACCGGGCCGTTGAAGACAACCCAGGCCTTGTTGCTACCAACGTTGGTAAAGACGCCTGCAACGAAGTCGTTGGAGACGCTGATGTCACTAATTTCGCGCGTCACGGTCGCGCTGCTGGGCAGACCGTTGCCGGCGCTGTCTTCGAGCGCAATTTCACCGCAATCCGCACCACCCAACTTGTCTCGATTGCCAAAGCCAACAGAGGCACCACCATTGATGTCGGAGGCGCTCAGGGCATCCTCGTCAAGGCCGCCGACGCCGGTCACCGTCACGGTGATGACGCCAGAGGCGTGGGATGCAGAGTCGACCTGTTGGTCGTTGGGGGCGCCGCCACCTGCATCCGTGTAGCACACATCATCTCCATCGATCGCGGTGTCCCCATCGAGTGTTTCATCAATGTTAACGAGCGGCTCGGTGAAGTGGGTCTTGAAGGAGCCATCGCCGGCTTGGCCGTAGGCGGCCGTGAAGACAGGTGCCGCGGCATCGATTTCGATGACGCTGCTGTCGGCCGGCATGGCGTCGCCATCCAAATCCACCAGGGTGCCCGGCGTGTAGCTCACGGCGGGCAGGGTGCGGCCCGTTTCATAGGTCAGGGCCTCTTCAAGAATGAGCGTGACGGTAAACAGGGGATCCGTGTCGCCGTCGGCATCATGGTCCTCGTAGGACTTGTCGCAGTCAATGCCGGGGTTGTCGACGGTCGCTACACAACCCTTGATTTTGTGGCCCGCGACGGTGAAGTCCTGGGGACGAATCGTTTCCACGACCGGTTCACGGTCGTCATCTTCGCCATCGTTGTTCGAATGAGACGTGTCAATGGCAAAGTGCAGCTGCACGTGGTCAAAACGACCATTCGTGTCCAAATCCTGGAAGGTTGCGGCAATCAGATCCGGTTTCAGGCCCGTCTCCTCTTGCAGACCACCACCATCAGTCGTGGTGTCGCCAAGGTTGGCGGCGAGTGCTCCAGGCGCGAAGGCAAACGCAGACAGCAGCAGCATCGTGATGACTGCCTTGGCGCGCAAGCGCGGTCGGAGGGTGTTGCCATTGGAATTGGACCGGTTCATACGAGGACCTCGGCGCAGGGCGGAGCCTACGCTTCTGCCGACTCCATTCCGGCGGCTTCATATAACCGCATCGAACGCGTTTGGCGTTTCCAAAACCGCAAAAAACGGCGATTCAACAGGAGATAACTACGAATAACTACGATGTCAATTTGGGGCGTTTTCGCGTCGTAACCATCAACCCTTGCGTAGCAAGTTCCGACGCTTCGAAACGGACTTCGGCGCCCGGAACTCGACCAGCTTCTCGACAGGATCCTCGGCCGCTGGCTCGGGAGGCGCCGCCAGTTGCTCCACGTAACGTGCACGGATCTCATCCGGCGACGCCCCATCCAGCAACAACCCCACGAGGGCGTCGAACGTCAGACCTGGCACCTTGTAGGATGCGAGCCGCTCATACGTCTCCGGTTTGACGTTGACCGTCCGGTAAGCCACAGGCTGGAACCAGGGCCGCAGTTTGAAAGCGGTTCGGGGGCCTAACGGCGGCGTCGAGCAGCCAGCGCCAGGAGACCAACGACGGCCAGCAAACCAATTCCGGGGCTCTCCTCAACAGGGGCCTCGTCTTGATCGGCAGGTAGTTGGCCGGAAGGCCGGCTGTTGAAGTCGGCGCCGTTGAAGCCGGACGAAGACTCCTGCGAGTCAAGGATGCCATCGCCATCGTCGTCCGGATCCGCGTTGTCACCGATGCCGTCGTGATCCGTGTCCGTTGTCTCATTGGGATCACGTGGGAAGGCGTCAAAGGCGTCGGGGACGCCGTCACCGTCTTGATCGCCATCGCACAAGTCGCCGATGCCATCACCGTCGATGTCGCTTTGATCCGCATTGTCCTGGAACGGGCAATTGTCATTCACATCCAGGATGCCATCGCCGTCGTCGTCCGCATCGCACACGTCGCCGCGGCCGTCGTGGTCATTGTCTTCTTGCTCCGGATTGGCGGTCAAGCTGCAGTTGTCCACGGCGTCCCGAATCTGGTCATTGTCGTCATCCGGGTCGCAGGCATCGCCACGGCCATCGTTGTCCGTGTCCACCTGGTCGTTGGCGACGTTTGGACAATTGTCGGCTTCGTTCAGGAAGCCGTCGTCGTCCGCGTCAGGGTTGTTGGGGTCAACCACATCGACAAAGGTCGTGGCCGTCTTGTTCGCAGAACCTCGATCCACGCGGACGGACAACGTGTAGCCCCCTTCCTGATCGCTCGAGAAGGTCGCCTCGCAAACGGATGGGTCCGCGATGCCGATGCCACTCCAGGCACAGGTGGGCTCGACACTTGCGTCGCCACCCGAAATGAACGGTGCAAGGGTCAGGTTCTCGCCGAGGTTGACGAGGTACGGGCCGCCGAGGCGGGCCTTGAACGGAGGTGCAAAGTCGAGGGGCAACGTTTGGGTGACCTCGACGCCCCCATCGTCAATGACGTGAAGGACCGCATCGCCCGTGAAACCAGCCGTGTAGGTGAAGGGAACTTGGATGCCACCAGGCGGCAACGTCGAACCGAGTTGCTCGAAGGCGCCATCGCCGTTGGCGTCAAAGGTGTAGACGTACTCGCCATCATCTTGAATGTCGAGATCGAAGACGACGTCAATTGGCGCTGTGCCGCTTGTGACATCCGCTGTAAGGGTCGCAACGGGAGGACGGTTGCCAGATTCAACAAGAATGCCGCTTGGATAATCCACGGAATCATACAGCAGGAACATGTCGACCTGGTTCGTGTAAACCTCCGCGATGGATACCTGGATTGGACCTTCACCATCGACGCCCTCGAAGGTCGCCGAGAGTTGGACGGGCGTGGTTGCAGGGAACGTATCGTCGGCAATAACCTGCGTGTAGGATTCTGTGCCAACGGCCACCGTAATTTCCCATTCAGGGAGGAAAATGGTGCCATCAATCACGGCGTATTGCGCAAACCAGGTGACTTCGACAACTCCCCCGCCCAACGCGTAATCGCTTGCGGTGGCAAACATCGCGTCACTCGTTGTATACACGCCATCAACGCCCCCAGTTAGGCCAGGAACGAGATGGAATGCCTTCGGCGTGTCTTCGGTCGGCACCACACCATCCATCGGAAGGGGCTGCGGATCCGAGTTTCCGAACGGCAAATCCCCATGGAAGTACAACTGCTCAGCAGCCTGCACTGTGGCTCCCAAAGCCAATACGGCGCCAAGCACAATGGCGATTCGCAGGGCTGTTCGAAAGACACGCATCAACCCCCCGTCCTTTTCGTACTTGATAAACTTTGACGGTTTTATCCCTGGAATTGTGCGACCGCGTTGCCTTCTTCGATTTCATAGGCTTGACCATAGATTTGGAAGCTGACGAAGTCAGGGGCGACGGCGCTGGCAAAGGGCACGGCGACGGTGGCGTCAATGTCCGTGCCGGGGCCGGCGGCGACGACGTCGATGCCGTAATCCATGGTGCGCTCGGTTTGCAGCACGAAATCGAAGTAGGGGCCGCTGCAGTTGGGGGACAAGTGCCGGTGTAGGGTGTCTGGGTCGAAGCAGAGGCGGCCATCTTGGCTGGTTTCGTCCAGAATCTGCTTCTCGAATTGGATGTCTGGCTCGCCGCTGCTTTCCGGGTAGCTGTACTGGACACTCAGCGCCGTGCTCCACCCTTCCGGCTCGGGACTGGGCACTTCGCGCAGGGGCAAGTATTCGGGCAAGGCGATTGCGAAGCTGGTCATGGCCGTGAGGAGGCCGTGGGGCAGGCCATCGCGGTCGTCCCCCCACATGCCATCCATGGGACTTACATCGACGGGCATCCAGGGGCTTGGGTTGCCGGGGTGATCGCCGACGTACACTTCTGCCCATGCGTGGAATCCATTCACCTCTCCAGCCAAGTAGCCACTGACGAGGCGCGCCGGAACGCCCGCGGCGCGCAGGAGACTCACGTAGGCGCCAGCTAGGTCACGGCAAACGCCGCCGCCTTGGGCAATCGTGTCTTCCGGCTCCAGCAAGTCGTCGGCGCTGAGCCGGGCTTCATCGTATTCGAGGGAATCGAACATCCAGCGGTACAGGTTCCAGGCAATGTCCATGGTCGAGTCGCCCGGCTGGACGACGTCATCGACGACTTCCTGGACGGCCGGGTGATCCGGCGTGACACCAAACCCAGCGCCAAGCCATCCAGGTGCTTGGGCTGCGGCTTGGCTTGGCTGCAAGTAGGCATCCATGTCCTTCAGGTCCCAAACGCGTGCACTGTTGGTGTACGTGGCGACGACCCCGAAATCCCATTGTCCCTCCGGCAAGAACGCGCCGTCGCCGCTGCGCGCTTGCACGGTATAGGTCCGTTCGTTGCCTGCGGGATCGGTCACGACGACGAGCAGGCTCGTGATGCCATCGTCGACGGAAACCGTCGCCGGAAGTCCTTGGGCGACCACGTTGCCACCTTGCAAAATCACGACGTCATCGCCGGGGGCGACCACGGCATCGGCGCCGACGGTGTAGCTGCCGCCAACGGCGTCGCCGGAACGAGCCAACCCTTCAATCGTAGGCGGCGTGCTGTCAAACCGGACGCCCTTGAAGCTCTCCCATGGATGATTGGCGACGGTGTAGGCAATGTCCCACGTGCCATCCGGCAGCATGGCCTCAATGGCGTTCTGGGAATCACTGACGCCGTCCCAGACGAGTTCTTCCCCGCCAGATCTGGCCGTGATCACGACCATCTGCGGCACCACGTCGTCGACGAGCACCACGAAGCGAGGGTCCGTGTTCCAGCCATCGACATCCAGAGGCGTCCGCTGGACGGGAATGTCTGGGCGGGTCCATTCATCCCAGAATCCGAGGCAGCCACTCAATGACGTCAGCACCAGAAGCAGGGCAACACGCACAGGTTGGTATCGCGCCAGGCGTTATGCCTTTTCTGCCAGGCGGCCGACGCCCCAGCCAAGCAATCCGCCAAGCGCCGCCGCCACGAGAATTGCCCCAAGACCGTCGACGACGGGCCAGGCAGGACTGCCGGCGGCGAACGCGGCTTCCGTGCGCCAAGGCCACAGGCGACCAATGCTGCCAATCAGCAAGCCGACCATGGCGGCGTGGGTTTCCGGACCGCGCGCATCAAGCAATCGGCGCAGCACGTGACTGAACAACAGCAAGCCGACGATGGCGCCGAGGCCCACGAGACCGACAATGAGGACGTCCAGTTCATGCACCGCGCCGAGGATCAATTCGTACGCACCTAGGAGGAGCAGGAGGTAGGATCCACTGATGCCCGGCAGAATCATCGCGCACGCCGCGAAGGCGCCAAGCAGCGGCAGCACCCAAAGTGAAGGCTCCGAAGCCACGGCCGGAAGCATGGTGAACGTGAAGGCAAGCAACGCCGCGCCGCAGCCCGTCGCCCAGTTTCGCAGGCGACCATCGGTGTGCGCCAACGGGCCACGCAAACTCGCCAAAATCAGGGCCAGGAACGCAGCCGCCATTTCGCGGGGCCGTTCCGCCAACAGGGTCACGAGGAGACTCGCGCCCGTGTAGAGCCCAGTCACCAAACCAAGACCGAGCAGCAGCAAAAACGGCGTGTCCTCGGCCACGAGCGTCCGCCACGCGCGCGTCCGTGTCTCAGGTGAAGCCAATTGAGCAGCGCTGCCCAGGAGTCCAGGCCGCAAATTGCTGATGGCGCCGACCAGGCGCGGATGAATGCCAAGCAGCAGCGCAATGGTGCCGCCGCTGACGCCGGGCACCGCGTCGGCCAATCCCATCAAGAAGCCGCGTGCCGGCGTTTTGGGGTCCATCACTGGGCCTGGACGATTTCGTCGACGAGGTGGGCAGTCTGGTCTCGCTTTTCCTGGTGCTCGGAAAGCATCTGGACGAGGAGTTCGGCGGCTTCTTTCTTACAGCCCCCACAAAGGCGTTCGCCACCCGTGCATTCATCGTGCACTTGTTGCAAGTGGTTGTCGTCCTGAGCAAGATGGTACAGGAACATCTCGTAGACGGGGCATTTGCTCGGATCGGCGCCGTCGCGTTCTTGCTCCTCGCGGGTCGCCTTGCCCCCGGTGACCGAGCGCATGAGTTTCTTCTTGGCAGCCGCGGGCTCATCCGTCAGGAAGATGCTGCTGTCTGGGTCGCTGCTGCTCATCTTGTCGCCGGTCAAGCCCGTCATGAAGCGATGGAACGTGGCACTGGGCCGCAAAAGGCCCAAGTCACCCTTCTTGGCCTCCGCACGGGCCAAGGCCAGATCCAATGCACGAATGTCGCGGCGACTGCACTGCTTGCCCAACTCAATCTGACCATGACGGTCGTTGCGCTTGCGATCCGTCCGGGTGCCCATGCCAAGGGCATCCAGCGTCGCATCGGCCACATCGAGCCAACGCTGCTTGTCCTCGCCCTTGACCGCGAGAATCCAAGTGCCGGACTTGTCTTTCAGGATGTTGTAGCGACGCCATTGCTGTGCAATGTCGCGCGTCAAGCGAATGTGTGGATCTTGGTCGACGCCGACAGGCACCAGGACAGGGCGCGGGCCGCCAAACTCATCGCGTTGCACATGCAGGATGTCCGCTGCTTGGACGATCGGCGCATTGACGTGCGCGATGCTGGTCTCGCCGCCAAATCCGTACATGGATTGCATTTGGCCGAACTTGATCTTGGTCGCAAACTGGTCTGCCAAATCTTTGACGCGGTGGCGTCGCGTCTGGAAGTAAACCTCCGCGTGATTCGGATCGAGGCCGAGCGCGAGGTGGTTGGCCACGTATTGATCCAAAGCGATCTCGCGGGCTTTTTCCAACGTGAAACCTCGGGCCGCGACCACTTCAAAGTCGGCGACGGCGATGTGGACATCTGCACCAGCATCTTGGTGCGCAATGCACTGATCCATGAGCATTTTGTGACCAAAGTGCATGTTGCCACTCGGCATGAGACCCGTCATGACCGCCCATGGGTCGCGGCCTTGCACGGCATCGCGGATTCTTTGGAAATCACGGTGTCCAAACACAACGCCTCGCCGCAGCAGCATGTGCGGTTGATCGAAGACTTGCCATTCCTGCGGCGTGAATTCCTCGATGCCGAATTCGGCGCGCAGGCGCCCGTAGTCCTGGTATTGGCTCTTGCCCCAGGGATCAATCTGCACGCGTCGTCCAGTCGGGGATGCTTCAAGGGTTCTTCGACGGCCACAGCCAGAGCACGGCCGCCATGGCGAGGATGGCTGCCGGTGCCCAGGCAATCGATGTGCGGGGCTCGGGCGGAGGCTCGTAGCGCGCCGTCCAGGCCTCCACGTAGGTGACGCCAGGGCCAGCGGGCTCCGGCCTCGCCAGGACTTGCCATTCCTGGTCGTCGGGGCCGATTGCCCAGAGTTCGTGATGGCCTGCCTCCAGATCGACCAGGAGCGGTGCCGTGCCGTTGGATTGACCCAGCGTGTGCCCGTCTTGGATCCACGTCACCTCCGTGGTGCTGGCAAGGCGCATCGTGTCAGCATGCACGAGGATTGGAATCAAGAGGACCGCGGCCACCGTCACGTGACCACCGAAAAGCTGGTACCGTAATCGCCGGCGGCCAGCGGCGCCGGGACATCGGCGAGGCGAAGCCAGACGTCCGTGGGACCGGGCGGCAGCTGCGGCAGTTGCGTGAGAGGGCCATCGTAGGCGGTCCACGTGCCACTGATCCCGATTTCCAGCCTGCCCGTGACGGGCAGCGCGTCGGGCCCTTGGAAGTCACTGAAGTCGATCCTGGCAACCATTGGCTTGTCGCCGTGGTTCATGATCGTGAACGGCGCCGTCGCCGTGAGATTCCTAGCGCCAGGAATCAATTCAGGAAAATGAAGGCCTTCGGCGGGGACTTGGACGGCGAGCAGGGGAGGTGCCAGTGCGATGAGGTGCTCGACGGATTGGTTTCCCGCGACGAGGCGAAGCGAGCTTGGTTGCTGCACGTCGAGGGTATGGTTGTGCGTGAAGGCCCCGGTGCCGTTGGCGACCATGACACCGTCGACCTGAGCGGTCCAGGCAAACGCATCCCCGTTGCCATCTTCGCCACCAAATTGGATGAACGTGGGGCCGCGAGCTTGCTCAGGCGCATCAATCCAAAGGGACGGCGGGACATCAGGTACGGTTCCAGCGACTTGACCTCCTTGACTGCCTGGTGCGCGTCCAGGAGTTGGGTCGCCCGTTGTCCAGCCGTCGCCCCACACGTAGGCCTGGCCGCGCGCCGCACGTTCGGCGACTGGGTAGGTGAAGCTGGCGACGAGGTTGTCCTGTGCATCACGTAGGTAGGCCGTATCGCCTGCATTGTTCCAAACGGATACCATGGACCAGGCCGGTCCTTCAGGCGTGGCGGCGCCACCACCCCAAACCACGATGCGACCGCCTGCGCTGATTTGTTGGTCCGTGAACGTGAACCGGTTGCCAGCGGCGTCTGCGATGGACCAACCGGTCAAATCGATGGTAGGGCCCGTGTTTTCGAGTTCGATGAATTCACGCGTGCCATCGGGTTCGGCAAGCAATTCGACGATCTGGATCGCGCCGTCTTGGGCCGGAATCAAGGGGACGCTCAGCAAGGCGACGGCCAATGCAAGGGAACGCATGGCGGGGCATGTTCGTGCGGGACTTGGTGGTCGCCGCTTGTGCCAAGTTGTGTGCTACGGACGGAACCAGCGCAGGGCGCGGTACTGGCCGCCGTCAGCGAGCAGGAACGTCTTGCGCACGCCGTGGGCCAAGCGGACGGCGCGGCTGATTTCGCTCCAGTGAAGCTCGTCGTTGGCGTCAACACATTGGATGAGCCATTCAGCGTGGCAGGCATCCGGGTCGCGCGGATAGGCACGCAAGTGGGTGCCGAATCGGAAGCCGCTGCGGGCCACGGCGCCGCGGGCGCGCAGGTCGAGGTACACTGGCAGGGTCCGCGTGAAGTGCAATTGGCGAGCCGCGGCCGTGGCTTCGAGCGGCTCAATGTCCAAGACGCCTCGTTGCCGCAGCGCTTCGGCTTCGGTGAAGCTGAGAACCGTCTGGTCCCCATGGGGCGTCCCGACGAATTCGGCCGCAAACGGTTGCCCCGGAACGACGACACGGTCTGCCAGCACCGTGCCTTGCACTTGGGGCAAATCGACGGCCATGACCGTGCCTTCGGGACGCACGGTTTCGGTTTCGTAGTGGGTCACGACGCCGTCTTCATCGACGACCCCGATGACACCGTCAATGTCCGCAAATCGCAGGGGATCGCGTTCACTGCGCGCCTGGAAACGGAACCATGGATCTTGTTTCGGCCCTTCGCCTCGCGGCCATACGTCGAACCCGCCTTCGGGGTGGTGCCGTACCACGAGGCCTCGGTCGCGCAGATCCGCGTACGCCAGGTAGGCCACCTCGTCGTCGAGCAGCTCGGTCCACGGCACGCCGACATCGAGGCGGTTTTGGTGCACCAGGTAGGCCGCTTCGGTGCGACTGAGTCGGAGGCTGTTGCCCGATTGCGGATCTCCGAAGGCGCCCTTGCTGTGGATGCGATTGGCTTGGGCCGGTGCGTCGACGATGACGGCGTCTGCTTCGAGCCGGCCCTGCGCAATCATCGGTTCTCGAGTTCCTCGACGGCAGCCTTCGCGATTTCGGTGACACGAGGCACGCGCCCACGCAGGAAAATGTAGCTCCAGAAGCCGGCGCCTTTGAGACCGAGTGCGCCGCCGCTGGCGTTGACGTGGCCGCCGCCGTCGAAGCGCTTCGCGACGAGTTGACAGACGTCGGCGCCCTTGTTGCTTCGGAGGCTCATGAAGCCGTTGGGGCGGACATTGATGGCGACCTGGATGTTGTCTTGTTGCAGCAATTCATGGAGCCCGACATTGCGCGGCAGCCATCCGTAGACCACGGCGACTTGTTCGCCAGTGCTCGCCGTCCAGGTTCGGGTGTTCTTGAGGATCTTGGCGCCGGCGGCGTTGACCGTGCGTTGGTGGGCATCGCAGGCGGCCTGGATCACGGGGTCCACAACCTCTTCCTCTTCGGACTTGGGGACTTGGTGGTCGATGTATTCCTTCCAGCCCATCTCTTGAATTGCAAACTCCAGGATTTCGCCTTCGGGGGTCTCGTTGAGCCACAAGTCACGGTCGCGGTGGACCGCGGCGAGGCGCTTGGCGAAGTCGTCCTTGGGCAGCAGGGCTTGTTGTTGCATGCTGGCACCCGATTCCGTGTTGGGACTGATTTCCAGGGTGTGCACGGCGGCCTTGAGGGGCTTCAGGTCGACGCCTTCCCATTGCTTGTGATGATGGTCGCGCCAGTGGATTTCCCAGCCAGCGGAGCGCAGGCGGGCGCAGGCGGCGACGACGCCGTCGTAGTGATCGGGATTCAACGAGAGGTCGGTGATTTCCATGATGCGGCCGTTGACCGGGTACTTGCCGTAGAATTCCAGCACGCGCTTCATGTCGCCGGGTTGGACGCCCACGATGCCGACGCCCTCGCCGTAGTGGCGCACCGTCATGATGGCGGAGCCGGCACCATCCAGGCAGCCGTTGTGCGTGATTTGGAGGACCTTGCTGGCCGCTGCTTCGGCGCGTTCGAGTTTGGCTTCGAAGCGCTTCTGCTTGGCCTCCTTGGAGCGGAACATGGAGCGCTTGGGCCAGTAGAGGTTCACAAGCGGTGGTGTCCGTCGGTCGATATGGGGGTTGCGGCCCGAACCGTTGAAAGGCTTCGGCCGCGTGGCGTCGCCGTGGCCCTGACGCTTTACAACGTCCGCACCCGCCAGAAGGAACCCTTCACGCCGCGCCAGCCTGGCAAGGTCGGCGTGTACCTGTGCGGCTTGACGGTGTACGATCACATGCACATCGGCCACGCGCGCACGGCGGTCAGTTTCGAAGTGGTGCGCCGCTGGCTCGAGCACCACTACGACGAAGTCACCTTCAGTCAGAACGTGACGGACGTGGATGACAAGATCATTGCCCGGGCCCAGGAACTTGGCGTCAGCCCCTTGGAACACGCAGACACATGGGACAAGGAGTGCCAGAAACAGAGCGCCCGTCTCGGCGTGCGCGCCCCGGACATCGCGCCCCATGCGACGACCAGCATGGACGGCATCATCGCCTACATCGAAGGCATTCTCGAACGCGGATTCGCCTACGCCACGGACGCCGGTAACGTCTACTTCGACGTGCCCAAGTACGACGCCTACGCCCAGGAGCACTTCCCCGAACAAGGCTACGGAAGTCTGAGCAACCGCGACTACCGCGAAATGGCTGCAGGCACCCGGAAGGACGTCGAGTCGGACAAGCAACACCCCGCCGATTTCGCGTTGTGGAAAGCGGCAAAGGAGGACGAGCCAGCCGACGCCCAATGGGACAGTCCGTGGGGCAAGGGACGCCCTGGTTGGCACATTGAATGCAGCCACATGTCCACGCACACCCTCGGCGCTGAGCAGATCGACATCCACGGCGGCGGCCAGGACTTGATCTTCCCACACCACGAAAACGAGATCGCGCAAACGCAGGCCAAGACCGGCAAGGCGCCATTCGTCAATGTCTGGATGCACAGCGGCTTCCTCAACGTGGAGGGCGTCAAGATGAGCAAGAGCCTGGGCAATTTCATCACCCTCAAGGACGCACTCGACGACTTGGAAGACAAGGAATGGGACCCCGAAGTCTTGCGATTCTACTTCGTCCAGACGCACTACCGCTCGAAGATTGACTTTAGCCGCAAAGGCCTGGATGAGGCCGCCACGGCCGTGGAACGCCTGCGCAGGACCCGGGTGGCGCTCGCGCGCGCGACGGGCGAACCGAGCAGCGACGCGGGACTTGGCGAAGCGGCCGCGAAACTCATCGCCGATGCCCACGCGGCCCTAGACGATGACATCCACACGCCTGGCGCGGTTGCCGCGTTGTTCGATTTCACCAAGGCCGCCAACAAGGCGTTGGATGCGGGCGCCGGCGGCACCGACGCAAGTCAGGCGCTCGCGGCGTTCGAATCGGTTGCACGCCTGCTGACACTGTTCGACGACGTGATTGTCGAGGATGCTTTGCCCGATTTCGAGGCACTCCTGACCCAGCGTGAAGCAGCCCGCGCAGCCAAAGATTGGGGCACGGCAGATCGCATCCGTGACGAAATCCAAGCCGCAGGCTACCGCATTGAAGATACGCCCAACGGCGCAAGGGTTGTCAAGAGCTAGGCAGCGCGGCTGAGCCAAGCGAACGCGCGCCCGGGTTTTCGAAAGGGGCGGCAGCCCCTTCGGAAGATACGCCCAACGGCGCGCGAGTTGTCAAGGCCTAACGCCTAGTTGCGGCTTTGTTGGCGGCGCGGGCCGCGGCGTTGGCCGTTGCGACCTTTGCCATTGTTGCCGCCTTGCTGCGCCTTGGGGCGCGGGTTGCTGCCCCGGTTCTGCTGAGGTTGACCTTGGATGCCTGCCGGCTTGTCCGGTCCGCGCTCGGTGCTGGTGGTCTGCACGGTCGTGGTGGGAACTTGGGTGCCGGCGCGCTTCTGGATGATGCCCCAGTCCTTGGCTTGCGCCTTTTCGACGAAGGTGAAGCTACGGCCGGTCTGCCCATTGCGGCCGGTGCGGCCAACGCGGTGGACGTATTGTTCCGGTTCGTGGGGGATGTCCACGTTGATGACGTGGCTCACGTCGGGCACGTCGAGGCCGCGCGCCGCGACGTCCGTGGCCACCAGGATGCGGGCCTTGCCGTCGCGGAAGGCCGCCATGGCTTTCTCGCGTTGGTTCTGGGTCATGTTGCCCTGCAAGGCGACGGCGGACCAGCCGGTCTTGTCGAGCTTCTGGGCCATGCGCTTGGCTTGGTGTTTCGTGCGCATGAAGACGACCGCCTTCTGAGGTACTTCTTGGTGCAGGAGGTGCACCAGCGTCTGCGCCTTGTCGTTCTTTTCGACGGCGACGTGGAATTGCTCGGTGAGCTCGATGGTCTCGGTTTCTGCCTCGACTTCCACGGTCACGGCGTTGCGCGTGAAATCCTTGGCCAAGTTCTGGACGCGGGCATCGAGGGTCGCACTGAAGAGAGCGTTTTGGCGCTCGGCGGGGATGAGTTTGAGGATGCGCCGCATGTCATGGATGAAGCCCATGTCGAGCATGCGGTCCGCTTCATCGAGCACGAGGAAACTGACGCTGGACAAGTCGATGTCGCCGCGTTGGTGCAGATCCAGCAAGCGGCCGGGACAGGCCACAACTACCAGCGGCGCCTTCTGGCGCAAGCCGTCGAGTTGCTTCTGGAAACCGGCGCCGCCGTAGACCGGGACGACCTTAATCGGGCTGGCGCGGGCAACGTCGGTCATGACTTCGGTCACCTGCAAGGCGAGCTCTCGCGTCGGGCACAGCACAAGCGCTTGGACGCCATGGCGGGCGCCGGCGAGGTGCTCGATGACGGGGATGCCGAAGGCAGCCGTCTTGCCGGTGCCGGTCTGGGCCTTGCCGATGACATCGGTGCCTTCGAGCAGGACCGGGATCGTGCGTTCTTGGATGGGCGTCGCGTTTTCGTAGCCCATGGCGGCGACGGCGTCCTTCGTGCCGTCGCTGATGGGGAGGGAGTTGAATTCCATTGGATGTTCCTGGACAGGGTGCCGGCTCCGTCCAGGAAAGGACGTACAAAGCGGGGAATCTCGGCGTGCCCCCGCGAGCAGAACTGCCTATGGCGCCCGTCGACGGCGGGTGCAATAAGGCTTGGGGTCGGGCCGGGACGTTGAAATCAGGGCCCTCGATGGACATGCGTGGCGATGCGTAAGGCAAGGCAGGGGACCTTTGACGGTCCGTTCATCCGTGTCGCCAAGTGGCTGCTGGAGCGGGGCGTCCACCCCAATCACTTGACCTTCGCGCAGATTCCGGTCTTCGCCGTGGAAGTGTGGGCAGCGCAGAACGGGCATGCATGGATTTTCATCAGCAGCATCCTGTTGGTGATTGCCCTCGATGGCGGCGACGGCATTCTGGCACGCACGGGGAACTTGCAGAGTCGCAAAGGCGCGATTCTGGACAGCACCTTCGACACGGTCGGCATTGCGATCATCATGTGGGGTGCGGCGCAGTTCTTCCCGGAAGCCGAATCCTGGTTCCTCTGGCTGTTCGTCGGCAACGCCGTCGTCTACCTGCAAAACGCGCTCCTGGATGAGAAAATGGTCACCTACCTGCGCGGCCCGACACTCATCGCAATTGCGTGGCCCAATTTCCTGCCCGGCGCACTCCTGGCCTCGAGTTTCGTCGTGATTTGGATTTGCGGCATGCGGCTGCCTCGGACATTCCGAGCCCTGGGCGAGCTGGATTAGGCCAGTCGCCAGACCATGGCTTGGCGCGCCACATCCATGTCGCTTCGCACGATGCCATCCTTGGACATCTGGGCGAGGATGCGGGCCGGCGCGTCGGGCCATTCGATGGCTTCTGCTTCGGCCATGGCGACCACTTGCGCCGTGGTCCAACCTTGGCCGTTTCCAAGAATGCGGCGGACGAAGCTGCGCGCGCCATCCAAGTCAATTCCATCGGGCGCTTGACGCGCAGGTCGAGGGTTGAGGGCAGCAACCATGGCATCGATGGCGAGGCGAGTCAGGTACCGATGGCGTTGGGGCAGATCGGGCAGGCACTCCATGATGCAGTCCGCGCCGGGCAGGTCATCCGTTCGCCTGCCGACGAGACAATCGCAGAGGATGTCGGCAACGGCCAACCCGTAGGCGCTGCCCAGGGAATCAAATCCCGCGGCAGTGACCTGGCCGTCTTCGACGCGCAAGTGCAAGCTCAGCACGTCGCCGCAAGCCGGGTTGCCCACAGATCCTTGGTGAGTCGATCCTGCCGGCGGCCCCAAGTGGAGGGGCTGGCGCATGCGCTCTTGGAGCAGACTCACGGGCTGTCAGAATCGCACGGGGACTTAGTTTTCGTCGAGGATGCTGTATCCTTCGGGGGCGGGCTCCACGTAGAATGTCGTGACGTAGAGATCATACGTCACGTCGACGCCAACGCCGACGCCGAGGAATCCGACGCCTGCTGGATGGTAGCCGTGGCCGTGGGGGAAGGACTCAATCGTGTACGCCGTGGTGTCAGCCGGAATGGGGCCGCTGCCGTCTTCGTATTCGCCACCTGGAGCGATGTGAACCGTGTAGGACTGGCTGCCGTAGAAGCGGCCGTATTGTTCGTAGCTGCCCAAGTCGTTGCTGTCCCCGCCGCCGCGCAGGGACAAGCGGATGCCGTCGAGTAGGGGTTGATCGGCTTGGTCGAAGACGACATCGATGACCATGGTTTGCCAACCGATTTCCGTCGTGTAGTCGAACACATTGTCGGCTTGGACGACGCTGGGGCCACCGACGAAGGTGACGGCGGAGTCGCAGCTGGGGCTGATGATGAATGCCTCCAAGGCACATTCGAGGGTGCCTTCGAATTGGACGACCGTCGTGTATGGCTCTTGGGGTGCGACGAACACGAGCTGCATGCGGAAGCTCTGGGTGGTCGGACCGAACGTGTCGTTGGCTCCCTGGTAGCCAGCGGCTTCTGCCTGAATCGGGTAGAATCCTTGCGGCACCCAGCCGAAGTCAAAGGAGCCGTCCGCAGCCGTTTCTTGGACCAAGTCGAGCGTGACGGCACGGACTGTGGCGCCGGAGATGGGCATGCCATCGTCATCTAGGATGACGCCGCGCAGGTGGATTTGATCATCACCTGCGGCCGCCGTCGGCGCCGTTGTTGGGCGTGGCGCTTGGCTGGTGTCGGCGCCGGCTCCGGCGACTTCGGGAGTTCCGGGTTCGATCAAGGCCCGCGGGTCGACACCGTCGTCGGTGCATCCGGCAAACAGGATGGTGACGAGCAACATCGCAAGAACCGGTCCAATGGACTTCCCATTCGGCATGGTTTCAGGCCGTCGAAAAATGGAGCCTACTTGAGGTTTCGGCGAGGCGAAACTTGACATGTCGCCCGCAAACAGCCAGGGCCGGACATGTCCAAGCTACAGGACGGCCTCAATCTCCATGCGCAGCGTGTCGAAGCCGCTACCACGCAGACCCCGCTCCGCCGACCACGTCGGCTCACCCGAACGGTCAAACAACATGTAGCCCGGCTGATAGTCGCGCAAACCGAGATCCTCCGGCGCGCTGCGGCTCCAGTAGGCAGGGAAAGCCCAATCCTGGGATTCAGCATAATCCAGGGCCGCGCTGCGACTCGATTCACGGCTCACCGCCATGATCTCGAAGCCCTGCGGTGCATACTCGGCGTGAATTTCACGCAGCGTCGGCTCATCCGCCTTGCAGACACCGCACCAGGAGGCCCAAATGAAAACCAACGTCGCGTTGCCTTCCAGCGCGGTCAGATTCTTGCCATGCCCCGTCAAGGGCTCCGGCGCAAACGCGGCATACGCTTCGCGCTCCGCTTGGGAAATCCCATCCGACAACGGATCCTGAGGCGACGCACAGCCAGCCAAGGTCGCAGCCAACAGCAAAACGACAACGCGCATACCGGGAGGTCGACGCCCTGCTACATTCATGTTTTCCCGAATGGGCACAAGCGGCGCGAGGAGCAGGATCGCTTGCGCTGGCCGAAGGTCAGCGCAAGTGCGGGCGCAACGCGCCCGAAGACTGCTCCGCGCACGAGCGAGGCGAAGCCGAGAGAGTGCGAGGAGCAGGATTTGAACCTGCGAACCACTAAGGACCAGCCCCTCAAGCTGGCGTCGTTGGCCGCTTGACTATCCTCGCATGCGTTTGAGAAGAAGGCCCCAACAGGAAACGTAGCGCGACGAGGGCGATTTGAACGCCCGTGGGAAGAATCCCAGAGGCTTAGCAGGCCCCCGCAATACCGAGCTATGCGATCGTCGCGTATGGGTGCGAACACCCGACGTCCCCTGTTGGGGAGGCGGCCGACATGGGTCGCCGATATAACCGTGACGTTCACCAATCGGCTTGGAAGGCGATGCGGTACGTCGCTTCCACGAGGGTGCGGGGCGTGATGTTGCTCCATTGCGGAGTCAGTGCCGTGAGGTGCGCATGGTGCTCCGGGGTGAGGATGGCCTCCTGCCCCTCGTGGACGATGAGGCCATCTTGATCGACGAGGCGGACTTGGCCACTCGTGTGGACGCGGTAATCGACGAACGACCATCCGGGCTGCAGCTTGAAGGTTGGGCCCGAACACCAGCCATCGACCATCGGCCCACATTGCCATGCGTGCTCGCCGACGTCGTCGACGCTGAAGGTATAGCCTTGTGAGACATTCAGGGCACCTCGCAGCTGCATCTCCAGGCGGTATTGGCCGGGTGCTTCGATCTGAGCCATGATGGAGGGGCCGTCCTGCATGTAGAATGACGAAGCGCCGCGTTGCTGGAATCTCCATTCGATGGCTTCGACAAGGCGCCAGGGGTCGTTCCAGGGCACATAGGCGAAGATGCGCCCTGGGACGCGGATGTCACCGTAGGCGCTGAACCAGCCGAATTCGACGTCGCCTTCGATGCTACGATTGTGCGCGACAATGTGCGTGGGCTCATCCACCGCGACGACGTCCATCGGTGCGGGGCGTTGATCTCGAGATTCCAGGATCCAGTGGCGCGTCCATTCGGTACTTTGGTAAGCTTCCGACTCCCAGATTGTGGTGCGCCAGGCCACGACGAGCTGGAGGCCCATGTCGTATCGCATCGTATCTCGTCGCTCAAGGACGCCATCCTTGCGGTGTTCTGTCTCGATGATGTGGACGTCGCGCTCGACACCGAGCACCTCTTGCGTTTCGACGTTGACGACGCGGCTTGTGATGTCCGTGTCCCGTTGGAGCAGGGGGCCAGAACCTGTGGTCCAACTGGCGCCGGGCCGCATGTCGTCTTGCGTCCACGGATGGGCTTCGCCACTGCGGGTCAAATCACGAAGCGTCATGCGCGTCCACAGTTCGCGGGCGTCGCCGTCGAGTTCGTCCCAGGAGCGTTGCAAGAGCACCGTAGCCACGCCGTTGGTGACATCCGTGACGTACCAATCCAGGACGACCGGCCCCGTTGGGTACGGTTGGATGCCTTCGACCGTGTGGTCCGTGCGTTCGATGAGTTCCGTATAGCGAAGATGATCGCCGGCAGCCCACATGGGCGTCGTCTCGATGAGTTGGGCTTGCTCCGGCCCGGTTTGGACGGAGCCGCCGGCAAAGAAGTAGGCCGCGGCTCCGGACAGGAGAAGCACTGCGACACCCACCGCCACCTTCACAACCGTGAGCCCGTTGGAGCTGCCTTGAAGCTACCGGCTGCGACGGTGAAGCTTCAGTTGTGAATCTTGCGCCGGGCTTCCGTGACGACCTTGAGCATGCGTTGGTCGTCGACCTCGAAGTGCTTGTAGAGCTCCTCGGGGGTGCCACTGGTGGTGAAGCGGCTGACACCGATGCGGCGCAGGGGTGCGGGAATGCCACTGTCAGCGATGCATTCAGCGACGGCGGTGCCGAGGCCGTTGTTGCGGAAGTGGTCTTCGGCGGTGACGACGTAGCCACAGTGGCGGGCCATCTTCTGGACCAGGTGTTCGTCAATGGGTTTGACGCTGGCCATGTTGATGACGGCGACGCTGAGGTCTTGCTTGGCGGCTTCGGCGGCGACTTCCAAGGCGATGTTGACGTGGGGGCCGTTGGCAATCAGGGCCACGTCGTCGCCGTCGCGCATGATCTCGCCCTTGCCCCATTCGAAGGTGTAGTCTTCATCGTGGAGCACGGGCACAGCGGCGCGGGTGCTGCGCATGTAGGCGGGGCCTTGGTGTTGGTACATGGCAAAGACCGCGCCGGCGGCTTCGACGGCGTCGCCGGGGACGACGACGTTCATGTTGGGCAGGGTGCGCATGACGCCGACGTCTTCGAGGGCGTGGGCGCTGCTGCCGTCTTGACCGGTCATGAGGCCGCCGTGGCTGCCGCAGAACTTGACGTTCAGGTTCTGGCGGGCCACACAGTTGCGAATCTGTTCCCAGCCGCGTTGCAGGAACGTGGCGAAGGTGGATGCGAAGGGGACTTTGCCCATGTGGGCCATGCCGGCGGCCGTGACGACCATGTCTTGCTCGGCGATGCCCATCTGGACGAAGCGGTCGGGGTACTTGTCCTGGAACCAGTTGCTGCGGGTGCTGCCGGCCAGGTCGGCGTCCAGGGCGACGACATCGTCGAATTGTTCGCCCACGGCGAGTAGGCCTTTGCCGTAACCGTCGCGGATGGCGATCTTGTCGCCGACTTTCCAGCCTTCTTTGGTGAGTTGTGTTGCGACGCCCATTAGGCTGCCTCCCAGGTTTCTCCGAGTTCTTCCATGGCGAGCTTCATTTCGTCGGGCTTGAGGGCGCGACCGTGGAAGTCTGCCTTGCCTTCCATGAAGCTGACGCCGCCGCCTTTCTTGGTGTCAAAGACGATGCAGACGGGCTTGCCGGTGACTTGGGCGGCTTCGTCGTAGGCGGCTTCAATGGCATTCATGTCGTGGCCGTCGGCGCTGATGACGTGCCAGCCGAACGCGGCGAATTTGTCTGCGACGGGTTCGATGTTCTTGACGTCCGTGCAGGGGCCGTCGATTTGGACCTTGTTCCAGTCAACGATGCACCAGACGTTGTCGAGCTTGTAGTGGGGCGCCGTCATGGCAGACTCCCAGATGTTGCCTTCTTGCAATTCGCCGTCGCCCAGGACGCAGATGGCGCGGCCTTTGCGTCCATCCATGCGCTTGGCCAGGGCGCAGCCAATGGCATAGCCAAGGCCCATGCCGAGGCTGCCCGTGCTCATCTCGATTCCGGGGATCTTGCGGTCCACGTGGCCTTGCAGGAGGCCGCCGAGGCGGCGCAGGCGACGGAACTCCTTCTTGTCGTAGTAGCCCAGTTCGCCCAGAATGGCGTACAGGCCGGGGGCGCAGTGGCCCTTGCTCAAGACGAAGACGTCACGATCCGGGTCGTCGACACGCTCCGGACTCATGGCGAGATGGTTGTGGTACAGGCTCACCAGGAAGTCCTGCATGCTGAAGCTGCCACCGGGGTGGCCACTGCCGGCATCGTAGGTCATGTTCAGGACCGCCACGCGGGCTTTGCGGGCGATCTCCTGGAGTTCCTCGACGGGCTTTCGTTGGACGGTGACCCCGGTCACGTGGCGGCCGACCCCAGGCGGCATCAAAACCCCTTGGGCGCCAAGGGCCTCGATGTGCATGCTGCGGCGAAAAAACCCTTAAGGCTCCAGCCCACCCGCACATCATGGACCTCCGCATGATGACCGGGCTGCTCCTTCTGAGCGTGGCCCTGGCCGGCTGCAGCGGCGACGACGACAAAGGACCCTCCGCCGAGGAGCAGTGCGCCATCGATGCGCGCCTCTGGACCGGCACGGAGTGCATCGACCACACCGAACCCCACATGATGGTCGATGGGCTGCCCGAAACGGCGTCTGCTTTCCTGACCTACAACTTCAACTGGACCCTGGACAACGGCACGTATCCGAGTGGCAACGGCGAAGTCCACTCCATGTACAGCACCCTCATCGGTGTCACCGACGGCACCGTGCCCGACAACACCACCGACGCCGAAACCGCCGGCATTGGCACCGA
Organism: Thermoplasmatota archaeon; assembly: GCA_049617695.1. Taxonomy (GTDB): domain Archaea; phylum Thermoplasmatota; class E2; order JACPAO01; family JAHFTW01; genus JBFKXH01. The sequence continues at coordinate 20,442 of JBMZJT010000004.1, forward strand.
ATTGGTCACCAAGACCCACCAGAACCTCCCCGTGGACCTCGCGGGCGAATTCTCCTGGGACGTCGCGGACGAAACCGTCGCGGTTTGGGGCTACATGCGCATCGACGGAGAACACGTCTGGGAACTCATCCAGGAAGTCTCCGTCATCACCCCGCCATCCACCGGCGAGACGACGACCGTGGCCATCAGCCTCGATCCCGCTGCAGGCGGCATCGTCCATGACGGTGGCGAAGTGGCGATTGGCCTTGGCGACGGTGTCGCGTTCAACAACGGCGCGGCCTACGAGTACGTCATCGACCTGAGCGACTGCGGCGCCGGCACCATCACCGTGGCGGCCTCCAGCACGAGCAACCCCATCGAATTCTTCGAACCCCAGAACTGCGACTGGACCGGATCCAGCCCGCTCGGCGCCAACGGTGCCCCGGCCGACCCCGGCGAAATCAGCGGTTCCATCCGCGTTCGGGCCGAGTGATGTACCACGCACCGCTGGTCTCCTGCGAGACGCTCTTTGAGAACCTCGACGACCCGCGGTGGGTCATCTTCGACTGCCGACACGACTTGATGGACGCCGATGCTGGCCCGACGGCCTTCGGCAAGGGCCACATCCCCGGCGCCCATCATGCCCACATCGACCGCGACCTGGCAGGGCCGGTTGGCAACGGCAGCAAAGGCCGCCACCCCCTGCCGATTCCCGGTGCCTTCCTGCGCTTCCTACGCACCCATGGCGTCAACCAAGACAGCCAAGTCGTGTGCTACGACGACGCAGGCGGCATGTGGGCGGGGCGACTCTGGTGGCTGCTACGGCATTATGGCCACCCCAATGTGGCCGTCCTGGATGGCGGCTTGACCCGCTGGCGCCAACTCGATTTGCCGCTCAGCACCCAACACACGGCAACCAGGGAAGGCGACTTTGCCGGCGAGCCCGGCCACATGCCGACCCGCAGCGCGGACGATTTGCTTGATGCACCCGCAATCGTCGACAGCCGCGCTGCCGAGCGATTCCAAGGAGAGGAGCCGATCGACCCCGTCGGCGGCCACGTGCCTGGCGCCGTCAATCTGCCCTTTGGCGCGAATCTGCTCGACGGCATGTTCCTGAGCCCCGATGAATTGGCGGCGCGCTTCCAGGATGTCCCGGACGAGGCCGCATTCTACTGTGGCAGCGGTGTCACGGCCGCACACAACGTCTTGGCCATGGAAGTGGCGGGCCGTGAAACGCCGGCGCTCTATCCTGGCAGCTGGTCGGAGTGGTGCCAGCCGGCAGCGGGACGCCCCATCGAGCGCTAGAATCCAGCGCCTTCGAGCAAGTTGCCCACGCCGGCGAGCGCCATGATGACCAGGATGAACCAGGCGGCCTGGAAAATGGCACCCAGCACAATGCCGGTGATGGCCATGCCTTTGCCCTTGAGATCGGGTTTGTCATCCCGGTTCTTGGATTCCTTGATCTGACCCAGGCCGATGAGGCCGAACATGATGGCGACGATGCCGGCCGGCGGCACAAAAAACGCCAGGCCCAACACGAGGGCGGCAATGGCGCTGCGACTGGTCTCGGATTCCAATTCTTGCCCCGGTTCCGCGATGCGTTCTTGGTACGGGGTGAAACTGCCCTGCGAGGCTTGCACTTGGCGAACTGGCGCCACGCCGGGCACGCGACCGCCGTGGAAACCGCAGGCCGGACAGGACACAATGGAGCCTGGCTGGCCGTCGAACGCCGTGGTGCAATCGGGACAGATGAGCTGGACCAACGACCGGCTGACGGCGCCGGGGCTTTGAAGGCGCTTCGGTGAACGCGTCGAATCGTTCAAGCAATGCAGCCTAAACGGTTTAGAGGGCACCCCGGGGTCATCGCGGTGCTATGGGTTCGGCGCCTGCATCACCGGGAGGAAAAGGGTGGATCACCGCCCGACCTCCGATGGACGGCCCGACCCGTCTGCGCATCTTCCTTGGGAGCTTCCTGATCCTGTTTGCCCTCGTGGCGAGCATGGCGTTGGTGAGCCTGATGGTGGTGGACCCCGAAAGTCGGGAAACCGGCGAAGGCGGCAACGCCCCGGGCCAGATTTTCCAACCAACGGACAACCCGCAGCCGACGGACGGCAATTCGACGCAGGAAGAAGACGGCGAAGAAGAACAGAAGCGCAATCCCTGCAAGACGGGGCGATCAATCACGAAGAGCAGCGCCATCGTGACGACCATCATGTCACTGCTGTTGTGGATTCTCGCCGTCTGGTGGCGCCAGGCGCGTCAGACGCGGGCGTTCAATGGTTGGGCCATCGCAGCCATCGTGTTCACGCTGCTGGCAATCACCCTGTTCTTTGCATGGTACATCGTTGACAAGATCTGCAGCCTCCGGGTGACGGACCTGGATACGTGTCGCGAGATTGCCAGCAACCTCTTGGCGACCTTCATTGGCTTCCTCATACCGACCATTGGTCTGCTCGCATTTGCCATCGTGCGCAAGCGCCAGGGACATCCGTTCTTGGGGCTGTGGTCCGGCGCCGGCTTCGTGTTCCTGTACATCACTGTCATGGCGTTGGCCGGCCATCTTGTGGCGGACGACATCTGTGACAAATACTTCCGGCAACCCGACATTGACCTCGGCGGCAATGGCGGCGATGACCCCGGAGATCCGGGGGACCCAGGCTCTGGCGATCCAGGCGACCCCGGGCAACCCAGCCCAACGAATGGGCCAACCAGTGGACCATCGGGTCCAAGTGATCCCGGCAGAGGCGGCGGATCGACCGCCAGCCCGGGCGGCAACCAAGGGGGCGGACCCCAGCTCGTCGGCGTGCCCCAGATCAGCCCCGTCGCGCTCCTTGTCATCATGGCCGTCGCGGCCGTCGTCGTCATCATCGTGCTGGCCCTGCGAGGTGGCCCCGGCGCTGGCGGCATGGGCCGCGCCGCCGTGCCCGCCGTCGAAGACCGCGCCCAACTGCTGGCCTTGATGGGTCGCACCGATCTCAAGAGCCGCGACAAAGTCGTCGCTGCGTACCGCACGTTCCTGAGTTGGAGTGCCATGCGTGGCATCGAAAAGCAGCCCACAGAAACGCCTCATGAACACGCCCGTCGGGCGGTTTCCGAATTGGGCCTCCCCGCCGATGACACCATGGCACTGGCCAATGCGTACAGCCAAACCCGCCTCGGCGACGTGGAGCCACCAACCAGCCTGCGCCAACGCGTCATCAACTGGGTCCGTGGCATCGACCGGAGGGCCCCGTGAGCGCCCTGGCCGCCACCCTGATCGGCATCGCCACGGGCGTCGTCGTGCTCGTCGTCTGGCGCAAAGTCGGCAAGGACGACGTCGGCACCCCACCCCTGCGACCCAGTCCCGACGGCGTCCAAGGCAAGGTGGCCTACTGGCTCGACGAAACCGCCCCGCTGCGTGCACCCCGCCCGCCAAACAAGCCCCGCAAGCGTGGCAAAGCCGACCCGGAGTCTCCTGCCGGCCGCGCCTTGGCCGCGATGCTGCGCGCCGAAATGGTGCGCCATCGCATGGGCCCCGAAGCCGCCCACGAACACCTTCTGGCGCGCAGCCCAGGACCCGTCAGCCACGCCTTCCTGACCGGCCGCATGCGCCGCGCCATGATCCTCCACACCCGTAGCCAATACGCCGGGCCGCCGGCGCTCTTTTGGCCGTGGTTTGCTCTCATCGCGATGGTGCGCTTTGGCCGCCGTCGCCTCTACCTTGATACTGTCACACACGCCGTGAAAGAGATGCGCTCATGACCCTGACCAAGACCCAGACCCAGAATGCTGCCAAGGTGGCCACCGCCATCCTCGATGAGACCCAGAAAGTCATCGTGGGCAAGACCGAGAGCATCAAGCATGCCACCTACGGCCTCCTGGCCGGCGGCCACTGCATCTTCGAGGACGTGCCCGGCTTGGCCAAAACGATGCTCGTCAAGACCTTGGCACGTGTCACGGGCTTGGATTTCCATCGCATCCAGTTCACGCCCGACTTGCTCCCCGCCGACATCTCCGGCTCCTACATTTACAACATGAAGGACCAGAAATTCGAGCTGCGCAAGGGCCCGATTTTTGCCCAAATTGTCCTGGCCGACGAGCTGAACCGCGCGCCGCCCAAGACGCAAAGTGCGCTGCTCGAAGCGATGCAGGAAAAGCAGGTTACCTTGGAAGGCACGACCCACAAGCTGCCGCAGCCGTTCTTCGTCTACGCCACGCAGAACCCCATCGAAAGCGAAGGTGTCTACAGCCTCCCGGAAGCCGAACTGGACCGGTTCATGATGCGCATCAGCATGGGCTACCCCAGCGTCGACGAGGAAGTGCATGTCCTGGATCGCATTGAGAACTGGGACGGCAGCGATCCGCAAATCAAGGCCGTCGCGACGCCCACCAAGCTGCGCGACGTCCAGAAAACGGTCCGCCACGTCTTCGTTCACCCCGACTTGAAGCAATACATCGTCCAGATCGTCCACGCCACCCGTGCCGACGCACGCGTCCTGCACGGCAGCAGCCCCCGTGGCAGCATCGCCGTCATGGCCCTGTGCAAGGCCGCCGCCATCATGGACGGCCGCAGTCACGCCATCGACGATGACGTCAAAGAAGTGGCCAAGATTGCCTTGTCCCACCGCATCATCCTGCGCCCCGAAGCCCAGGCCCGCGGCGCCACGCCTGAAGAAGTCGTGGATCAAGCCCTGGCCACCGTGCCCACGCCCAAGGTACCCCGCGTCGGCTGATGGCACTCATTGCGACGCGCCGCACCCTCCACGTCCTGCTCCTGATGGGACTCGCCGCAACGGCAGCGGTCAGCGTCGCCTCTTGGGTGCCCGCCACGGCACTCATTCCGCTGCTGGGCATGGTGCTCTTTGGCCTGCTCGAAGTGCTGCTTCCCATGCCGACATGGGCCGTGCGCCACGTCGGGGGCAGCGGCATCATGCTGCGCAAGGACGAGAACGACGTCGAAGTCCACCTCGGCTTCTGCGTCATGCCTTACAACCTCACGATCAAGGAGGATTTGCCCGACGGCCTGGAGGTCAAGCCGCACAGCCAGAAGCCGGTGCGCATCGTCAAAGAAAGTCTGCGCGACGGCAAATACACCATGATGCACGGCGGCTACACGTTGCAAGCGATTCGCCGTGGCGACTGGGATTTGGGCCCCTGCCGGGTTGTGCGCACGAGCATCCTCGGCCTCTTCGAGCGCCGCGTCGATCTGCCCACCAGCACCCGCGCTATGGTCATGCCCGTCACGGCGGACCAACACGGCATGCGGCTCAAGGCGCGGCCCTTGATTCCGGAAGGCGTTCCAACGCATACCAAGCGACGCGGCGCCGGCGACACGTTCTACGCGCTGCGTGAATTCATGGCCGGCGATAGCCTGAGCGACGTGAACTGGAAGGCCACGCCGATTGCCAACGAATTCCTGCCCGACGAACCGGCGCGCTACCTCATCTACCTCGATTGCCGCGAATTTGGCGCCGAGAAGGGCAAGGAAGACGCCTTCGAGCGGACGCTGGAACTTGGCGGCGCCCTCGTGGAGGGATTGTTCGGCGCCCACGCGCACGTCGGCCTCGTGCTCTTGGCTTACAAGACGGAATTCAAGGTGCCCGCCGGCGGCCTGGTCCATCAAGGCAAGGTCCAACAAATGATTCTCGGCGCCGAACCCGGCAAAGAAGCGCCGCTGCTGCCGATGGTCGAAGCGGGCGCACCTCACTTACCACGGCGTTGCGGCGCCATTCTCGTCACGCCGAATCTGTACGAGCCGACCCTGCAGCAGACCCTCACGTTCCTGCGTGCCCACCACGGCCACGTCATGCTCTTGGTGCCTGGATTCCCAGAGCCCATCGAGGAGAAGCGTGCAGCCGAACGCACAGCAGGCACCCTGCTCAACGCCGATCAAGCCGCCGTGCTGGCCGACCTGGTGCCCTACACCCAAGGCGCCGCCCAATGGACGCCCGACTCGGACATCGCGACCACGCTCAGTGAACTGGGCCTCGTCGGAGGCGGCCGATGAAGGAGAAAGGCTTGCCCCCCGGCATGCTTCGGCGCCTCGGAACGATGTTCTGGTTCACCCTCGCCTTGGGCTTCACCGGATTTGGCAATGCCACGGAGCTGATCACCATGCCCGGCTTCGGATGGATTGGCGTCGCCATCGCCATGGGCATGTTCCTCTTGTGGCGCGACCGGACCCGCCCCCGTGCCAATGGATTCTGGATTCTGATGGGCATCATTTGGTTCGCCTTCGTGCTGATCCCCATCCGACCCTACCTGGGCATCGTCGCCGCCCTACCCGTGGCCTTGCTGTGGCTCCACGACAGCCCCGCGACGCCAAGCGCCATGCTGACATGGGGCCTGGTCGCGGTCTTGGCTCAGGACCCCGTCGTCTGGGAATTGGCAGACGTGGACACGGCGTTCTACGTCATCCTCGCCATGACGTTCGTCATCGGCGCCGCGCAATCCGAGCGGGAGCGGTTGGCGACACAGTATGCACCGACAAGTCGGGTCTGGATGCTGGCGCGTTTGGCGGCCCTGCTGATGTGGAGTCTGACCTTGCTGGCGGCTCGCGACAACCTCACGGCGATCAATTTGTTCACGTACCTCGGCTTCGACCTCTCCGGCGTCGCTGGCAAGGCCACGGTGCTGTTGCTGATGCTTTTGGCATTGGCCAGCGCGGCGCTCTTGTTCCGCGTGCGGCCCGTCAAGCAAGTTGACCCATTCGCGCAGCCCCGAGACAAGCAAGGCCGGCGCGTGGCGCGTGAACTCAAAGAAGCGGATTTCGACGCGGCCCCCAAACGGGAAAAGCGCCAGAAATCCACGCCGACCGCCCCGGATGCGAATGTCCGTCCCAGTCCGGCGACGCCCAAGGCCCCCAAGCCAAAACCGGCGGGTGCGCTCAAGCCTGGAGAGATCGACTTCGACTGAGCAGCCACGCACCCACCAGGCCGAGCAGGCTCATGCCGACGAGCACGTATTGCGCCAGGGGCGTCCCGTCGTTCCATGCGATGAATGCCCCGAGATCTAGCAGGGCAAGGGCCACGAGCACGGCGCCGAGCCGTTGCGCCGCCTTGGTGATGGTAGAGCGGCTGGCCCAATGGACGCCGCCAGAAAGCGCGAGGCCGGCGATGAGCAACGTGATGCCGAGGCCCAGGGCGATCCCGCCCGCGAGATCCGCCCAACCATCGGACGTGTCTTGCAGGAGGATGCTGGCGCCCACGAAGATGCCGATGGCGGCCAACCCGAGCAGGCCGATGCTGCCCACTCCAAGGAGGCGCAAGGGCCAGCGCAGCTCCGGGATGTGCGGGTGAATCCAAGCAAAGGGCCAACGAGCCACAAGCCCGATGGGTCCCTCCTTGGCTTGGACTTGTCGCACGATACGCTCAAGAACAAGCGCCGGCACGACCCATCATGGTCCGGGTCGCCTTGGTCCAGACGCACGCCGATGCCAGCCGCGAGGCCAACCTAGAGCGCACGCTGGCATTGATCGATCAAGCGGCGGCCGACGGCGCCCAGATTGTCTGCTTGCAGGAGCTGTTTCTTGGCCCGTACTTTTGCCAGGAAGAAGACCACAGCGAGTTCGACCGCGCGGAGGCCATTCCAGGCCCGGCCACCGACGTCCTCGGCCAGAAAGCGGCAGAACACGAAGTCGTGATTCTTGCAAGCCTGTTCGAAAAGCGAGCCCGCGGCTTGTACCACAACACCCTGGCCGTGCTGGATGCCGACGGGAGCTACTTGGGCAAGTATCGCAAGATGCACATTCCCGACGACCCGCGATTCTACGAGAAGTTCTACTTCACGCCGGGCGACGTGGCCCCGATTGAAGGCGCCGCTGCGACGGAGAATGGGTTCGCTGCCTGGGACACGGCATACGGCCGCATCGGCGCCCTGGTGTGCTGGGACCAATGGTACCCAGAAGCTGCCCGCGCAACGGCCCTGCTGGGCGCGGACATTCTGTTCTATCCGACGGCCATCGGCACGTGGCATGGCGAAATGGAGCTGAAGGAAGAGCAGCTGCGTGCTTGGCAAGGCGTCCAACGAGGCCACGCCATTGCCAACGGCGTCTACACGGTGGCCGTCAACCGCGTCGGCACCGAGGATGAACTGGAATTCTGGGGGCACAGCTTCTGCTTCGGCCCCGCCGGCGAGACCATCTGCGAGTTGGGCGAAAGCGAGGAGGTCCGCGTGGTGGATTTGGACCTGGACCGCATCGAGACCCAGCGGCGCGGCTGGCCTTTCCTGCGCGATCGTCGCATCGACGCCTATGGCGCGATCACGCGTCGTTTTGGCTCCTGAGCGACCGCCACGCGCCGAAAGCGGCCACCCCGTGAACGATGGCGAGCAGGCCGACGACGAAGCCTTCGAGGCCCCATCCACCATCCAGCACGTTGAGCAGAATCAGCGCCACGAGGAGGCCGGATTGGATGGCGAAGAAGCCCCAAAACCAGCGCACGACGCGACCTGCGCCACGATGAACCGCCCGTGCACACAGGGCTTGAATGACCACGATGCTCAAGCTCAAGCCGAAAATCAGGATGCCCAAACCGGACGCGCCATCGTCGGGCAGGGTTTGCAGCACCGCCGCTGCAATGGCGATCCAGGCCAGGCTGGTGATGAGCGTCCAACGGAACGTCCAAGCGGCGTTCATTTGGGCGGCAGGGTCGCGGCGAAGCCATGGGCTCGGCCGAGCCATTCGACGAGTTCAGCGTCTTCGGCGATGTCGTCCTGGGCCGCGAGATACCAGCCTTTCATCGGCTTGCCCTTGCCCATCGGATCGAAGGGCGTGGTCCCAGGCGCTTGTTCGGCAGGGTCGAGTCGGACCAACAAGTCGTCGCCGCTGACGCCGTAGGCCATGTTGCCATCGAGGACCCAGCATCTGGCGCCAAAGACGTTCTTCTCGTGCATGTCCGGCGATGCCAAACCTCGCACGCGTTCGACCAGGACCTCGTCATAGGCCATGCAACTGCACGTTGGCATAGCCTTGTAAGTCCGGCGGCAGGGTCACGGAATGTGCAAGCGACCCTTGGCGGCGGCTGTTTCTGGTGCATTGAAGCGGCCCTGAAGGACATTCGTGGCGTGGAACGCGTGGTCAGCGGCTATGCCGGTGGCCACGTCGACAACCCATCCTATGAGGCCGTATGTGGCGGCCAAACCGGCCATGCGGAAGTGGTGCAAGTGGACTTCGACGAGACCGAATTGCCCTTCGCTGATCTGCTGCGGATTTTCTTCAGCATCCATGATCCCACCACCCTGAATCGGCAAGGTGCCGATGTCGGCACCCAGTACCGCAGCGCCATTTTCACCCATGATGCCAGCCAAGCGGAGACAGCGCGCGCGGTCATCGTCGAGGTGCAGGAGCATTTCGACGACAGCATCGTGACCCAAGTGGCACCCCTGGACCGGTTCTGGCCAGCCGAGGACGACCACCAGGATTACTACGCCCGCAATCCGCGGCAAGGCTACTGCGCCGCCGTCATCAGCCCGAAGCTAGCCAAGTTGCGCCAGACCTGGGCGCACCGGCTCAAGTAGGACTTCGCCTTGGCGTGGCCGTGACCTGGCGTCTGCCGGCAGAATGGGAACCGCAAGAGCGCATCTGGCTCGTCTGGCCTCGTGACGAGACGACATGGCCTGGCGACCACTTGGCCAGCGCCCGACGCGCCTTCGTCCACGCGATGCAAGAACTCGCGCCGCAGCCCGTGTCGCTTCTGGCCCATCCAGAAACCGCGTCCGGCGCCCGCGACGCCATCCAGCACCTCGACCATGTCACGTTGGTGGAAGCCGAGCACGTGGACTCCTGGATTCGCGACTACGGACCCCTGACCCTGCTGAGCGAGGACAAAACCCGCACCCTGAAGTTCCGCTTCGACGCGTGGGGCGAAAAATACGAGACGCTCATGGCGGATGATTCCGTCGTCGAGCGCCTTGCCGCCGCCGGGCATATGCCGGCGCCCGAAACCATCGACTTCGTCCTCGAAGGCGGCGCCGTGGAAACTGACGGCCAAGGCACGTTCCTCGCCACTGAATCCGTCGCCGCAGGACGCGGCCAAAGTCTTGAGGAACACCACGAAGCTCTGCACCGGCACCTCGGCGCCCAGCATGTCATTTGGCTTGGCGACGGCATCCAGGGCGACGACACCGACGGCCACATCGACACCATCACGAGATTCGTCGGACCGGCGACCGTGGTCACGACCGTTGCACCCAAAGGCCACCCCGATGAGCCTGCTTTGACGGCCAACTTGCGGCGCCTGCGCGGTGCCACGGATGCAGCAGGCCACGCCTTGACCATCCACACCTTGCCCGTGCCCGACGCCATCACGACGGACGATGGCGAACCCCTACCTGCCGGCCACGCTAACTTCCTGATTGGCAACCACGCCGTGCTGGTGCCGACCTATGGCGGCAGCTCCGACGCCGAGGCCTTGGACGTCCTGGGCCGATGCTTCCCGGACTGGCGCGTCGTCGGCATCGACCACCGCGACTTGATCTGGGGCTTTGGCGGCATCCATTGTCTGTCCATGCAGATTCCCGCGTCGCCACGCGCCGCAGCCAGCGACGCCATGCAGGGTTGACGGGTTCACATTGGGTCGGATTCATCAAGGGTCGTCGCGTCCCTTGGGTTCATGCCCCACTTGAGCGCGTCCTATGCAGTGACGGTGCGCCTAGAGATCTCCAACAAGCCCGGCATGCTGGGCAAAATCGCCACGCAGATTGGCGAAGACGGCGGCAGCATCGGCGCCATTGACACCGTCCGCATCGAAGGCGCGAACCTTGTGCGCGACTTGACCATCAACTGCATGGATGTCGCCCATGAGAAGCGCATCGTCAAGGGCCTCGAGAAGCTTGAAGGCGTCGTCGTCGTGGCGCGCAGTGACCGCACTTTCCTGACCCACTTGGGCGGCAAAATCGAGGTCAAGAGCAAGCTTCCCCTGAAGACCCGTGACGACCTCTCGATGGCCTACACGCCTGGCGTGGCCCGCGTTTGCATGGAGATCGCTGAGAAGCCCGACGCGTCGTTCAACCTCACCATCCGCAAGAACACAGTTGCCGTCGTCAGCAACGGCACGGCCGTACTTGGCCTTGGCAACATCGGTCCCGAAGCGGCCATGCCCGTCATGGAGGGCAAGGCGCAGTTGTTCAAGGAATTCGGCGACGTCAACGCATTCCCCCTCTGCGTGGACCTGAAGGACGCCGACGACATCGTCGCCTTCGTCAAGGCCGTTGCACCCACGTTTGGCGGCATCAACCTCGAAGACATCGCCGCGCCGACCTGCTTCGAAGTCGAACAACGCCTCAAGGAAGAACTGGACATTCCGGTCTTCCACGACGACCAGCACGGCACCGCCGTCGTCATGATGGCCGGCCTCATCAATGCCCTCAAAGTCGTCGACAAGAAGATCGAAGACTGCAAGATTGTCGTCAGCGGCGTCGGTGCCGCCGGCGTGGCCTGCACGAAATTGATGCTGGACTACGGCGCCACCAACATCATCGGCTGCGACTCCAAGGGCGCCGTCCACCGCGGCCGCTCGGATCTGAACAGCAGCAAGCAAGAATACGCCGAGCTGACCAATCCTGACAACTTCCAGGGGACGCTCAAGGAAGCGCTGGCCGGCGCCGACATCTTCATCGGCCTCAGCGCCCCCAACCTGTTTGGTCGCAAGGAAGTCGAGACCATGGCCGACAAGCCAATTCTGTTTGCCATGAGCAACCCCGACCCGGAAATCACGCCGGAAGAAGCCGGCGACGTCGGCGTCATGGCCACCGGTCGCAGCGACTACCCCAACCAAATCAACAACGTCCTGGCATTCCCCGGCATCTTCGCCGGCGCCTTGCGCGCAGGCGCCAAGGAAATCAACGACGCGATGAACCTAGCTGCCGCTGAAGCAATTGCCAGCCTCGTCGCGCCGGAAGAACTCCGGGCAGACTACATCATTCCCAGCGTGTTCCACCCGCGCGTTGGCAAGGTCGTGGCCCGCGCCGTGCGTGCTGCAGCCAATGACACCGGCGTCTGCCGGCGCAACGTGCGCTTGCCCGCGCTCGGCTCAACTCCTGAGTGTTTGCCTCAGTGCTTCTTAGGCGCCCATGGCCCGCAGCATCCAGGCGGTCTTCTCATGCACCGAGAGCCGCTGGGTCAGAATGTCGAGGGTACCCTGGTCGTTGGCGGCTTCCGCCGTCGCCCATAGGCCGCGAATGGTTCGTGCCACGGTTTCGTGGCCCTTGACCAGGTCCGCGACCATGGCCATGGCGTCGCCGTCCGTGTCCGGTCCAATGGACGTGCGCTCGGAGAACGCGGCGTAGCCTGCCGGCGCAGGGTGGCCCAAGCTGCGGATACGCTCGGCGATGTCGTCGACAGCCGTCCAGAGCTCATTGTAGTGCTCCTCGAAGAGGACATGGAGCGTCTGGAACATCGGACCCGTGACATTCCAATGGTAGCCGTGGGTCTTCAGGTACAGCGTGTACGTGTCGGCCAAGACATGGCCCAGGCCTTCGGAAATGGTCTTGCGTGCATCGTCGGGGATGCCTAGGTCGATGGTTTGGGCTTGCATCACGTGGCGATTCGGGGGCGTGGCTAAGAGGTTGCGGCCTGGGCGACTGTTCGACGCGTGTCCGGCCGCGTTTATATCTGCTGGCCGCGCCATTCCCTTGTATGAAGGGCGCAAGTTGGGTTCTCGTCCTCCTTCTGGCCTTTTCGCCCGTGGCGGCGCAGCCGGAGGGCCAAGGGCAGGATCCGGATCGTGGGGACGCCCGGGACGGACGCGCATCTGCCGACGATCGCCGGATGCAGACCCGAGACGACGTGGGCGACGGATTCGACGGCCGCTGGGTCGATTTCACGAGAACGCCGGCAGGCCTGACGGACTTCACGGTCCACGAGATCCTCATCATCGAGGCCTTGACGTTCTCGGCAACATTCGACGAGCTCGAACGGAAGGGCAATCGCGTTGTCTTCGAAGGCCCGGATGGTCGCCTGACATTGAGTGACAGCCGCACCGGCCACCTTGCATTCCAACTTCCTGGCGGCGCCGAACTGACATTCAGCGAGGAAACCACGTTCACCGCGCGGGGTGACCATGTCGAAGCATCCGGACCGGGATTCCGGGCGTTTCTGAAGGGCAATCTGGACATCAACGGCACGACCGTGACCGCGACGGAGTTGGCCTTTCACGTGATCCCCGGGGACGCTCGCTCCGATCGGCCTGAAGTCGCGCAAGCCATTGAGGCGCGCCGCGTGGCAGGGGAGATTCGCATCCGCGACACACCCGAAGTGCTGGTCTACGACGACGTGGACATCACGGTCGACGAGAGCGACGACGGCCTCCGGGTCGTGTTTGACGCCGAATTGGACGCTGGGCGGACGTTCGTCGTCGACGTCGATCCCAGTCGCCTGCGCGGCCCCGACCTTCAGCTGCGCTACTTTGACGTCCACGAAGCCGGCGAAACCGAAGTGGTGTTTTCCCAAGCATCGAGCCTGGACGACATCCTGGACCCCGATGACGATGGGGGGCAGCCAGAATACTGGGTCGTGCGTGACGCCGACGGCCTGCAAGTGATGGTCAGCGTGCCCCATTGGAGCGTCCATGCCATCACGATTCAGTCCATCGGCGCCTTCGTGTCCCAGCCAAGCGTCCTCGTCGGCATCGCAGCCGGAATCGGTGGCGTCGGTGTGGCGGCCTTGCTGTTGCTTCGACCTCGGCGCGACATCTAGCGCAGCGACATCCAGGTTTTGGCGAACCGATCGACGGCCGAGTCCAGGAAACTCTCCCGGTAGGTGACGAGCACATTGGCGACGCGCTCCGCATCGAGAAGACGGATATGCTTGGTGCGGCCAGCGGGCAACTCTTCGATGATGCCGGCAAGCCGGAGTTTCTTGAGATGAAAGCTTAGGGTCGCCGCACTGACCCCGGCGACGGCGCGCAATTGCTTGGGCGTGCAATCCGGATGCAGGGCCAAGTGGGCACAGATGCGTCGCACGACGTCTTGGCGGACCAAGGCCAGGATGTCTTTGTCGCGCCGATCCAGGCCATCGGCGGGAAAGAACGCCTTGTGGCCCCCGACGTCGCGGGCGACCAAGTGCTCCGTGCGCAGCAAGTGGTAGCAATGGTACTCGAGGCTGCTCACGGCGAGACCCAAATGCTGGGCCAAGGCACGCAAATGCAAGCCAGGATTCTCGGCGACCGCATCCACGATCTTGCGCCGCATGGGCAAGTCAAGGATGTTGTCGCGCGTCGGCGGCGGCATCAGTCCTTCAGCACCGCAAGGTACAGGGCCAAAATGATGCCCAAATCCATGACTGCGAGGGACGCCGTTGGACTCCAACCGGCGGCGACGTCACCGCGCGCTTGGTACAAAGCCCACGTCAACCAAGCGCCTTTCAAGGCAAACGCGGCAAAGGCAATGGCCAGCCACAGAAAGCGCCCATGACCCATGCGCCGATGCGCCACCGCGGCCACGCCTGCAAGCAAGCATGCAAGTCCAGTCAGCAGGATCGCAGCGGCGACGGCGATGTTGGCGGGCAGGGCACCCATCGATGCGCCATCACGGTTCGTCCGTTAAGCCGTGTCGCGTGCGTCCCGTTCGGCCATGAGGCGCTCGGCCAGCCGCCGGGTGGCGTCGTCCATGGATCGCGGCAAGCGAAAGCCGTCCGTGTGGGGGCAATAGTCGGCATCCAGGGTGGCGCGGCGCAGGCCTTCATCCCAGACGGCGGGATAGAGACGGCAACCAGCGGGTCGGTCCGCCCAGACACTGCATCGGCCTTCGACCAGGAACCAACAAGGCCGAGGCCCGTCGGCGTCGCGGCCCTGCAATTGCAGAAATCCATCGTCGGCTTGGAACCAGAACGCCTCGCCAGGGCGGAGTCGTTGCAACCGGGCCAGGTCGGCTTCTGTGAGCAGCATCTCGATGTCGTGGCAGCAATCGCTGCATCCGTGCTGTTCGCAGGGCGACCCTGCCACCGTCGGCAACGCGGGCAGGCTCACTTGGCCAGCGTGACGCCGGTTTGGCCCTGGTAGTTGCCCGATTTTTCGGCGTACGCCGCTTGAGGCGGCGATTTCAGGTCTTCCATGACGATCTGGCAGAACCGGTCGCCGATGGGAATCTCGATGGCTTCGTGGCTGGCGTTGAAGCAGCCGACGGTGAGGTTGCCATGGAAGCCGGCGTCGACCTTGCCAAAGGAGGCCAAGACGCCGCGGCGGGCGTAGCTGCTGCGAATCCAGAGACTGCCCACGGCGTCGACGGGCATTTCGAGGAACGCTTCCGTGCCTAGGACGAACCGTTCGCCTGGCGGGATCGTGACGGTGCCTTGGGTGATGGGTTCGGCGTCGCGGCCCAGGACTTGGACGTGGCTGAGGCGCAAGTCGAGGCCGTTGGGCGTCAAATCGTCCGGTCGCCAGGGCGTCGCTTTGAAGTGGCCGCCTTCGACGGCTGCCAAGAAGTCCGTGTCGCTCCAGATGCTCATGGCGTTGCATCCAGGGCGGTCACTTCAAATGGGGGGTCGAAGTCGCGCGCCCTGAACCGGCCCCTTGATGCACTTCGTGCGCCAAGGTCCGCGCTTCGCGCTGCCTTCTGGCTTGCTTCGCAACCCACAAGGCCCCATGGGGTAGTTTGGTATCCTCTGGCGTTTGGGACGCTATGACTCCAGTTCAAATCTGGATGGGGCCACTTGTCGACCACGGATGATGCGTGGTCGAGCGAAGCGAGCGCCACGCTCCGAATGCAAACGTGGGCGTTTGCGTTCACATCTGAATGGGGCCACTTGTCGATCACGCACCGTGCGTGGTCGAGTGCTAGAGATCCGTGACCCGGCCCAAGGACCAGGCCGGACGCTCCAGTTTCTCACCGGCGCGCACGGCCACGTCAAGTGGCGGCTCCAAGGCCAGGGGGCAATTCCAGTCCGGGCTGCGCGCGCAGCTCGGGTGGTATGCGAAATTCAGATCGAGCCGGAGTTTGCCATTGCTGGCGCCGAGCCAGGCGCCTTTGGGGCCGTCCAGCACGTAGCGGCCGCCACCGTAGGTTTCGTGTCCATTGGTGGCGTCCTTGAAGGCGACGAAGAGGCCGCCGCCGTACTGAATCATCCACATGGCGTAGATTTGGCCAATGGGTGTGTCCAGTACGGCTGCGGGGAAGACCTCGCCCCAGGGACCTTTGTGGCCGGTGAGCACGACGGTATCGGTCGGCTCGTCACGGCCTTCGAGGGGGGCCTGGGCGTCGAAGGGGACCTCGTAGGCGAACTTGGGGTCGTAGTCCCAGTATTGCAGGCCTTGCCAGTCGTCCCGTTGGTCCACGGGAACGGGGCTTGCGTCGTGGGTGCGCCACAGTTCGTCGCGACGTTCCCGCCAGATGCGGTGGGCGTCGCGTGGGTCGCCTTCGTCGAGGCGGGCGCGGACATCGTGGTAGATGCGCGCCACGTCATTGCGGTAGTCGCTGAGGGCCAGAAGCTCGTTCACGGTCAGGAGGTGAGCACGCGGGGTGCCTCTTGGCCCTGCCGGCATCAGTGCGCCGCCGTGTACAGGTGTCGGCGCATGTCCCGCAGGTCGGGGTGGCGGCGCAGTGCGCCTTCGGCGACCAGCTCTTGCAGCACGGTGTACAATCCGCGGCGGGAGCAGGACAGGCGTTCCAGCAAGTCCATGTTGTTGAGGGGCCCGTTCGCCCGGATTTGTTCGTAGGCCTTCTTTGCGAGGGGGGTCCAGTTCATGGTTTTCTCTCCTGTTTGTGGTGGGATGAAGGAAGAGGGTTGATCGTCTTAGTAGCGGGCGGTGAAGCCGGCGACGAGGGCCCAGAGGCCCAGGACGACGTGGACGAGGTTTTCGCCGAGTTCGAGGCCGATGATGCCGAACAGTTCGGTGGTCATGCCCATGGCGAGGCCAAGGACGCCAAGACCGAGGTAGACGAAACCGAAGACGATGGCGAAGATCTTGGAGACCTGGCCGGGGATGTTGCCAAAGCCGAAGACGAAGGCGGCGGCAGCCAGGACGACGTGCAGGATGTTGTGGGCCCAGTCGAACTCAAGGAAGCCGGAGATGCCGGCGACTTCGCCGGTGACGGCGTTGATGATGATGCCCAGAAGCGCGACGGCGGTGAGCGCGAAGGCGCTGACCCTCCAGTACGTTCGGGGGTTCAGCATGGGGTTGGTGGTGTTGGTGGGGGTCGCGTATTCGGACATGGTGGTTGTCACCAATTCCGTGTACACGCAGGTCGTTAATGAACGTTCTGTACGTGTTTTTACGAACGATTTGGTGCCAAGAGGAAGGCATCACCCTCAACGGACGACGTCAACACCACGTCGGCCAACCCTGTTGCCTGGGCTGCTCCTGTTGCAAAAGCCGCCAAAAGGACCCCCATGCGCGCAGCATCCACCTGCGAAACGGCTGGCCCAGGCAGGCACCTGAAGGCCATTCCCTCGAAATCTAGCTGGAGGTGCTGCGCCAATCGTTCTTCCTCAACGAAACGAGTCAACGCGTGTGCAAAGCCGGTCGCATCCGTGCTTGCCAAACGAGACGCGTAACGCGCCCCGAGGGCCCGCGCCTGCTGATCCATCACCGTGTGCGCCTCCAGGGGAGCCGCCGCCAACACCTGAAAGACCGTGGCCAGATTGATACCCCCCGTCGGCGCCGGCCGCGTCGGCAAGGACCGCATTTCCGGCATGCGCCCCGACTCCGAGGCCTTCATGGGACGACCCACGAGCCGGTAGATCTTGCGGCGGCTGTCGCTCGGATGCGGCAGTTCCTCCACCAGCTCCCGGCGCAGCAATTCCCGCACATGGATGCTCGACAGCGTCGATTTGGCCTTCCCCGTCAGCTCGACGAGGTCCGGCAACTGCAAATCGTTCTGTCCCAAGGCCTCCAAGATCTGGCGCTGGACGGGATTCGTGACCGCGGTCACACCGACCCGACTCTGGTAGATGTCGAATTGTCCTGCCCCGGAGGCCACGCCCCGAGGACCACCCAAGAGGCATAAACCGTTCGTGTACGGGTGAACAATGCGCAATGCCATGCACCGTGGAGGTTATGCGTGGCGCCTTGTCATCCCCGCCGTGGAGTACCGGGTGACCCGCATGCTGGCGATTGCCGCCGAATTCCAGCCAAGCATCCTGGAAGAGGTCACAGGACATCTGGGCGACGCGGCCATCAGTGTCAAGGCCATTGCCGCCGACGCCAGCGGCCTGCGCGTGTTCCCCGTAGACGTCGAACGCGCCAAGGAAGTCCTCACCGATGCCGGTTATTTCTGCCAAGTCGTCGAAGTGCTCCACATCAAGGTCGCCAACCAAGCCGGCACATTCCACGAGGCCATGAAGCGCCTGCGCATGGCCGAAGCCAAAATCATCAGCAGTTTCGGAATGGGTATCGGCGACGAAGGCGCCATTTACGTCCGCGTGGACGACTTGGAGCGCGCCAAGGCCGCCTTGGACGACTGAACCTTAGAAGTGCGCGGCACCTAGCCCGCCCGTGAGCGACGTCGACATCGCGGACGCAGCCGTCAAGAAAGCCACCGGCGCCGATTGGGCGACCTGGATGGAACGCTTGCAACCCCATCACGACCTGGACCACACGGCGCGGGTCAAGGCGCTCGTGGCCCAGTGGCCCGACGTGGACCTCTGGTGGGCGCAAATGGTGACCGTGGAATACGAGCGGCGCCACGGCTTGCGCGTCGTCGGACAGACCTGCGCCGGCGATTTCCAAGTCAGTTGCTCCAAAACCATGCCTTGGGACGCTGCTGAATGCCTGGAACGGATTGTCACGACGCCTTTCCTGCCCGGGGCCGATTGGACCGAGGGCGCCGTTTGGGAAGCGGATGGTGCCAAGGTCCAGGTGCGTCGCGTCGACGAGAAGGTCGTGCGCTGGTTCTGGTTCGACGATGACGGCAAGAGCACCGTCACTGTTGGCACGTGGCCAAGCAAGACCGGCGACAAGACCCAGATCACCTTCCATCACAGCGAATTGGCCAGTCTGGAAGCTCGCGAGCACTACCGCGCCAAATGGAAGGCAGCTCTGGCGATGATTTGCAATGCATGAACGCATCCAATGGACGCCGGCCGAAGCCAAGCTCGTCGAAGCCGTCCGAAAGCGCTGCCTCGCCTTTCCCGAAGCCCATGAAGTGGAACAATTCGGCCATCCCTGGTTCAAGGCGGGCAAGCGACCGTTCTGCATCGCCGGCCGCGACGAGACCGTCACCTTGTCGTTCAGCACGCCCAAGACCGACCAGGACACCCTATGCAACATGGGCCTGCGTCCGACACCCTACATGCACCAGCACGGATGGGTGACCTTGGATGTCGATGCGCCCGATTGGGGCCTCATCGACGATTTGCTTGACAGTGCCTACCGAAACGTGGCATTGAAGCGCATGTTGAACGCGCTGGACGGTTGAGAATCGTCCCATGCCGTACCCCATTGGTTGATTTTCGTCCCAACCTCTTCATATGGCCAGCACCGTCGTACAAGCGCCATGAAGATGAAGCGCACCCTCGTGTCCTTCCTGCTCTTCGTGGTCTTGTTTGCTGGCCTTGCAGCGGCCGCCGGAATCGGCACGCAGACCACCTCTGATTTGCCCAGCGAATGGACATTGCCGGCGACGCAACCGGGCGACCGAGGCACCTACGTGGCATTCCAGATGGCGGGCGAGGAGGTCTACGGCCCCGTGCCGTACCTTCAATGGGAGCGCCTTCCGCGAGACACCTTGCATGACCGAGAAGGCATCAGCCGGGTGGTTGACGGCCTTCGATGGACGCAAGCCAGCTGGCACAGCGAAACAGCCAATACGTGGGAATACGGCATGGGCGCTGCGTCGGTGTCCTACCGTGACCCAGCGAACCAAGACGTCATCGCGATGGACCTCGAATTGCTCGACCTCACGATGGCCGACGCCGCAACGAGCCCCGACGGCCTCGGACTCATCCAGCAGCGAGCAGGCGGCGACGCACAATTCCAGATCCGACAATTCCTGGACCCCGGCGACCCCCTGCGCGATGTACGCAGCTGCATGACAGATTCTGCAGCAGCCGGGACCACATTTTCGCTGGAGGAACCCGTGGTGATCTTTGATCGCTGCATCCTTCCAAATCTGCCGCTCAAGCAAGGAATCGCGCGCGTCGACGATGCGACGCCAGACGACATGGCCCACCTGTTGTCGGCGCCGGTTCATCCCGTAGTGTCCCAGCGAACGTTTGCACCTCTTGGCCTGTCACCACAAGGTGAGCTTGTACTCGAACAAATCGAAGGAGCCCCAATTCGCGTGTGGTTGTCCCAGGAAATTCCCTACCCCGTGCGCTTGGCGATTCCTGGACCAAACGATGCATGGGACGTGTTTGACCTCACCGAGTTCCAGCCTGGCACGGCGGCAGATCGCACGGCAGTTCCTGGTGCCGACATTGATCTTGCCACACGCACGGGCATCGAGCCGTACGGCCTTCCCGATGCCGGCATGGACCATCCATTCCGCCCTTCGGAGGCCTACGCCATGGCGCGGGCCGACGATGAATCCGGACCCTGGCTCGAAACCAACCCCAATGCCCGTCTTGTGACGCTGTCCGGGCACCACATGCGTGCGACCGAGCGCGACGATCGGATTTCTTGGTGGTTCCAATTCGCCACCGCCGATGAGACCCTCACCGTGCACGTGGCGCGCGACATGAGCACGGCAGCACGCACCACGGCCCCGACCACATCCATCCTGCTGCCCGACGGCGAGGTCACCTTGGCCGCGACATCCCCCGGATCCCTCTTCCCAGGAGACCTCCTCGCCGCCCCGCTCACGGCAGCACCCCACGCAGTGGATTTGATGCGCATTTTCTACGACTACGCAGGCAACGCCAGAGGCACCCAAGTGTGGAGCTTGATGTTGACGTGCATCGACGGGAACACGACCTGCGAACAAGCAGCATGGGCAGCCACGGCCGGGGTCGCAAAAACCTCCATTGATCCTGCTGTGTACCAGGATCCCGCCATCGGGTTCGAAATCGAACTCTTGGACCACGGGATGCGGTTCTCCCCATACGACGGCCAACCCACGTCGCTGCATGAGGTTCATATCGCGGCCGCTTCGACCACCGGCGCAGGTACGCCGGACGCGCAGGCACCACCGACCGACGTCGAACCCGCCAGCACGGACGTTTCCTGGGATGTCCCTAGCACGACGCGCCTCGTCCAGACGGGTGCAGCTGCGGCGCTGCTCGCCGTGTTGTATTTCCTTTGGCCCATGTTGAAATCGGTTGGATTTGGCCTGTTTTCACGGATTCACGGCGACGCAGCCTTGGACCATCCAGCCCGTGCCGATTTGCACGCGGCCATCGAGCAAGAACCGGGGATCCATTTCCAGGAATTGGCCCGACGCACGCGCCTTGGCCACGGCGCCACGGACCACCATCTTCGCAAGCTGGTCGAAGCCCGCCGCGTGGTGCGCCACGAGGCCAACGGTTACGCCTGCTACTTCCCCATGGCAACGGATCGGCGCGTCATGGCCGCGGCGCCAGCGCTTCGCAGCAACACGGCCCGGCGGACGCTAGAAGCGATCATCGATCGGCCGGGCCTGAACGGGGGCGAGCTTGCCCAAGTTCTGGGTGCCAACCGAGGCACGGTCAACCATCACGTGAAGCGGTTGGTCGATGCAGGGGTCCTGACAGCCACACGCCATGGCCGAACCGTAGCGTATGAGGTCACGCAACTCGGCCTCCAAGTGGCCGGAGGGCGCGTCGCCGCCTAGATGTCCCAAACGGCTTCGAACACTTCGTCCTGCAACGCCTCGTCTTGGGCATGCATGAAGACCTCTGCCGGGCCGGGCGCGCCGCGCCATTCACGGAAGCCACGGGGCCCCCAGTAGCTGCCGCCAGGAACATCCTGCGTGGCCGCGTACAACGTCGGAAGGGCACCACGGGCGGCTGATTGCAGGAATGGCACGTAGGCCAACATGGCGAGCTTGAACTTCAGCGGCATGTCGCGAGACAAGCGTGTGAGACTGACCCCCGGATGGGCAGCGATGCTGCGACGGCCATCGCCCAGGCGCCGGTCGAGGGCTTGGGCGAACAGGAGGTTGCCCAGTTTACTTTGGCTGTAGGCCCACCAAGGCTGGTAGCGGTCCAGGCTGCGCCAACTCTCCGGCACGATGCGACCGCGCTGGTGGGCGATGCTGCTGATGGTGACGACCCGATCCGTGATGCGGTCCAACAGGTGCTTGGTCAATTGCGCGTGCCCGACGACATTGACGCCCCATTGGGCTTCGTAACCTTGCTTCGTCGTCCACGGCGGCGTCATCATGATGCCGGCGTTGTTGATCAGCACGTCCACCGATTCGGGGGCGGCTTCGGCAAACCGTGCCACGTCGTCCAGGTCGCCAAGGTCCAGCCGATGAAACTGGGCTTGGCCGCCGTGTTTTTGGATGCGCTTCACCGCAGCTTCGCCTCGCGCGGCGTCGCGGGCCGCGATGTGGACCTCGGCGCCTTTCTTGGCCAATTCCAGGGCCGTTGGATAGCCGATGCCACTGTTGCCACCGGTAATGACGACGGTGCGTCCGCTCTGGTCGGGGATGTCCTTGGCGCTCCAGCTCACACGCGGCAGCGGCATTCAGCCTACTTGATGATGCAGGAACCGGTCACTCGATGGCGAGAATGCGGAGGCACTCGGCGAGGATTGTGATCTCGCCAACTGTACTGTCCGAGGCTTCGCCTCGAACAGCACGCGCGACGAAACAACCTCCTTCGCTTGCCTAGGCCCTTCGCCTTACAGGCTCAGGATCCTGCGGCATTCGGCCAGGATCTTGATTTCGTCAGGCATGTACCAGTGTTCGCGGGCCAAGAGCGGCGTGTGGACATCGGGCGCACAGACGAGGCCGACAGGGGCTTCGAGGGCGTAGAACGCGTCGCTCTCGTTGATGCGGCGAGTGATCTCGCTGCCCCAGCCGCCGGAGCGAGGGGCTTCCTGGACGATGACCACGCGGCCGGTCTTCTTGACGGACTTGAGGATGGTCTCGCTGTCCATGGGGCTCACGGTCTGGAGGTCCAACAGTTCGACGCTGACGCCGTCCTGTTCCAGTTGGTTGACCGCCTTGTCCGTGAACCAGCGCATGGCACCCCAAGTCACGATGGTGAGGTCCGTGCCTTCCTGGACGACTTCGGTTTTGCGCAGTTCGGCGACTTCTTCGTCAAGGGGCACAGGTTCGCGGTACTTGCGGTACAGGAACTTGGGCTCCATGAAGATGACCGGTTCATCGCTCTGGATGGCGGCCTTCAGGAGACTGCGGGCGTTGCGGGGCGTGCTGGGCATGACGACGGTCAGGCCGGGCGTGTGCGCGAAGTAGGTCTCGCGGCTCTCGGAGTGGTGCTCGAGGGCACGCACGCCGGCGCCGTAGGGCATGTGGATGACCAGGGGGACCTTGTGGCGGCCGTTGCTGCGCTTGTAGAGGCGGGCAATCTGGGATTCGTAGTGGTGCATCGCTTGGTAGCTGAAGCCACTGAACTGCATCTCGCCGATGGCGCGGTAGCCGGCCATGGCGAGACCCGTGCAGGCGCCGGCGATGCCCATTTCGCTGATCGGCGTGTCCACGACGCGGTGCTTGCCGTGCTTGTCCATCAGGCCGTCGGTGAGGCGGAAGATGCCGCCGTCGCGGCCGACGTCCTCGCCCATGATGAGGACCTTTTCGTCGTTGCTCATTTCCTCGTCGAAGGCCATGTTCATGGCTTCAATGAGGTTCAGTTCGACGTAGCCGGTCTTGTCGCATTCTTCCTTCTTGCGCTCATACTGGAGCTCCCAGGTCGGGCGGCTGAAGAAGGGGTCTTCGCGGTCCGTCATCATCATTTCACCCATCTTAGTGACCTCCCTCGGGCAGGCCGTGTTCTTCGAAGTGGGCCAGGAGTTGCTCCTTTTGCCATTCGAGGTAAGGCGGGTTTTCGATGAATGCGTTGGCGAACATGTAGTCGGGGGTGCTGAGTTCCTTGGCGCGGACTTCGAAGCGTTCGACGGCTTCGTCGATTTGCGCCTTGACACGCTCCTGGAGTTCCGCTTCCTTGGTCTTGTTCCAGATGCGCTTCTTGGTGAGGTAGGTGCGGAAGCGCGTGATGGGGTCCTTGGCTTCCCAGGCTTCTTCCTCTTCCTTGGGCCGGTACTTCTTGGGGTCGTCCGCGGTGGTGTGGACGTTCATCCGGTACGTGATGCACTCGATGAGCACCGGGCGGCCCTTGCGGGCAGATTCAACGGCCTTGCGGGCGGCGTAGACGACGGCGAGGATGTCGTTGCCGTCGACTTGGATGCCTTCCATGCCGTAGGCGATGGCCTTCTGGGCGATGGTTTCGCTGCGGGTTTGGACGCTGCGGGGGGTGCTGATGGCCCACTGGTTGTTCTGGATGACGAAGACGACGCCGACGTCTTGGACGCTGGCGAAGTTGATGGCTTCGTGGAAGTCGCCTTCGCTGGTGCTGCCGTCGCCGCCGTAGGTGATGGCGATGTTGTTGGTGCCGTCCAGCTTTTCGGCCCACGCAGTGCCCAGGGCGTGGGTGTACTGGGTGCCGATGGGGATGGCGATGGGCGTGATCTTGGCGCCCTCGGGGATGTTCATGCCTTCTTCGAAGCCGGCGCAGTAGAGCAGGTCGTCGGTGAGGTCGGCGCCGAGCCAGATGTTGCAGACGCTTTCGCGGAAGGCCGGGCAGAACCAGTCATCCGTGGTGACTTGGCTGATCGTGCCGACTTGACAGGCTTCTTGGCCGTGGGCGGGGGCGAAGGTGCCGATGCGGCCTTGGCGTTGCAGCTTGAGGCGGCGGTGGTCGAATTCGCGGCTCAGGACCATGGTCTCGTACATGCGCACGAGATCTTCCTTGGCAATCTTGGGTTCGAGGTCCTTGTCGACGTTGCCGTCTTGGTCCAGGATGCTGACGTAGGGAATCTCCTGCGTCTTGTAGGCGGTCGTGATGGGCATGGTGTTCGGGCCGGCCCAGCCGAGGGCCGATTTAAGGCTCACCTGTGTGGGTCCATGTCGAGTCGAACATGTTCACCACATACTGCACAAAAGTGGACAATCTATGAACGATGGTTCATGCTTTGCTGGTGGTGCGCGTCGCCTGGCCCAAGGCGACCGCCGTGCCCGCGGCGCCCAGCAGAACCAGCACATGGCCGACGACCGTGTCATGACGCAGCAACGAACCGACCATCGCAACGAGGCCAGACACCGCCCCAAGCGGCCGTCCGGAGGCCACGCCACTGCCAAAGTACACGAAGCCCGGACCGATCACTTCCAAGGCATCACGAAACAGGAAATGGCCCACCAAGACACTAAGCAGCGCGACCAAACTGAGGCCATATTCCCCATCCTTGCGGCTGCCCCAAGCCACCATGAGAATCCCAGGCAACGCCAGCGCACCCGTGATGCCTGTCACGGGGCCGAGGCCCGGAATCTCGCCAGGATCATTCCCCATGGCCGCCAGCAAGGCACGCAAAGCAAAGACAACGGAGGCCGGCACGAGCAGCCAACGACCAAGGCGGCGCAGATCCATGCTGCGGCCAAGCCCAACCCCCATTTGGTCGATTCCAACAGCCGTCCCAATGCCCTTTTCAAAGCTGAACCGAGATGGAGCCATGATGCGTGCTGTTTGGCTTGCCCTCTTGTTCGTGATTCCCGGCGCGGTCGCGCAAAGCGGCAACCCGGATGACTACAATTGGAGCAACGACTTTGGTTGCGGCGGAGGGGTTGCCTTTGAAGACGTCGACAGCAAGAGCGCAAGCTACAGCAGCTGCTCCTTTTCCGGAGGGCCCGGCGGCGGCAGCGTCGAAGTCATGGAGATGTTCGTCTCGGTCACCAGCACGGCGCGACTCCACATGGAAGGGTTCAGCGCCAGGGGAAGCCAATCCGGCGGCAGCGCCACCGCATTCGAAATGGAGCTCGACATCCTCCAAGTCGTCGAATTCGTCGATGATGGCGACGGCAAGTTCGTCCCCGAGAACGATGAGATCGTGCGACAGCACAGTCTCAATGGCGGATGGAGCAACATCCGAACGAGCCAACCCAGCGAAGGCGGCATCCGCTTCGAAGCCGACCATGACATCGGCAGTGGCACCTTCACGCTGGCCGGCGTGGCACGCGGCGCCAACTTCAACGCCGGCGGCATCCAAGTCCGCCCCTTGGACACCAAGATCGACTTCATCTTCACAGACTACACGTACGAGCACCCGGAGAGCCAGCTGGCCTTGGTGCTCTTCGTTTCGTCCGAAGGCTTCAGTGCCAAGGGCAGCAGTTTCAACACAGGCGGCGCCGTCGTCCAGAGCCGAGAATCCGGCGTGGTCGGCAGCCAAGGCGCCACATCCCTCTACTTCACCTGGGCCAAGACCGCCGACGTCGACGGAACATCCCGTGCAGTCGGCAGCCACGTGGACATCGTCGACAGCGATTCCATGGATGCCAGCCAAGGTGGAAGTCAGGCGACGGTGAGCGAAATCCATGCCGGCGTGACTCTCGCTTACGCCCGTGGCCAGGACATTGTCCACGATCCGCGCCTCGGCGTGCAATTCAATGTGCAGAAGGACAGCCCCGGCCTCCCCATGGCGGCGGTTTTGCTCGCGCTGGCGGCATTGGCCGCCGTCAAGCGCCGGTGACCTGATCCTCAATCTGCGCGGCGGCCGCCAAATCAATGCCGAGCCGGTCGCGTAGATTGCGCAGGATGGCGCGCTCTTTCGTCCCAATCGTCCCGTCCTGCCATGCCAATTCGACTTGATCACGGTACAACGCGACGCGCTGTTGGGGACCCAAGTTTTCCATGGGCCCACCCGCCGGTAGCGCTTGCTTGGCCACGCGTTCGGCAAATGCTTGTAGTGGCCGCATGATGAAGAACATCAGGCCGACGGCCACCGCGCCGAGCGTGTAGCCGAATTGATCGATCAAGAACTCCGACGCGCCGGCACTCACGATGAAGAAAACGGCAAGGAAGATGCTGGCCAGGGTGCCCTGCTGGATGGTCCAGCGCAGGCGCACGTCCAAATCAAAGAGCGTGTGGCGCAGCAACGCGTAGGTCGCGAATGCGGGAAGAATCAGCCAAGAAATGCCTTGGAAGACGGTCGCCCAACCGGCCACGGAAGTAGGCCCCCATCCCTCCAACAACGCCCCCACGAAGGGAATCACCAGCACAGATGCGGCCGGCGGCCAACCGTCGCGACGCAGCACGGCAAAACCCAGAACCGCGAACACCACCAAAGCAAGGAACGCCAGCAGGTCTGTGGCCAACTGGAACGCCAGAAATGCGTTGGACGGATACGTGATGGCGCCGCGCATCAAATCCCAGATCAAACGGGGAGCCTGGGCGCCGTAGAACAGGGCTTGGGCACCGAATCCCAAGACGAAGACGCCGACCACGCGGCGGCGGGCACCCGGCGGTTCTTGCCAGTAGATCCAGAGAAACCAGGCAGCCAAGGCAGCTTCCAAGGCGGCACCCGCGACCAAGAGCACTGCAAGCGGGCCCAAAGCTTCCGCACTCCATTGCCCTTGGCTCAGCACAAGATGCTCCACAGAGGCCGGCCAAGCCAGGTACACGAGCCAGGAAATCAGCCCAACCGCAGCGAGCATGAAGAGCCCGAGGGGCCGGGAAAAGACGCCCCGTTGGCGTGGATAATTGGCGGCCAAAGCCAGCAGCAGAAACGGCGTCGCCAAGAGGCCCAAGACGCGCACATGAAGGAACGCGTATTGGCCGGCGATGTCACCGGCTTGGCCGGCCATGATGGCCAAGCTGACGCTCGCATCAGCAACGGATCGCAAAAGGAGGTAGAAGCCGAAGATGCGGGCAGACCTGCGCGATCCCTGCAGCACCAGAAGCAAGACGCCGAGGATCAAGGCGAGCACGTTGGCCACCAAGAAGGGTACTTCGGTGGCAACCAGGCGCAGTTCCACGGCGCGGGCAGACGCGTGGCTCAATAAACGCGCAACGGTCGCCTCGTCGGCGCTTGATTCGCTTAGCCGTGCAGGGTTTCACGAGCCGTGTACAAGGCCCCCATGTACGTCACGGCTGCGTCGGGCTTGGCCGGCGCCGGTTCGACGAAGAAGTGGTCGATCGTCGCATTGGCGACGAGGCCGTCGTAGAAGCCCCAACCCCATTGGACCCAAGGCGCGACGGGATTGAGCGGCAATTCGCCGGTGCCGGCACCCGGGTACTGGTTTTCGGGCTCGTAGCTGGCCGTGCGGAACACGGCTTCCTTCAGTTCGTCCACGCTGATGCCGGCGACCGGATCGACGAGATCGTCGACGGTGGTGCCTGTGTAGCCACTCGCTTCGCGAATGGCGAGGACGACCTTGCTGATGCCACCCGCCGTGGTCGGCGTGGCAAAGCTGGTGCCACAGTAACTTGGCCGCATCTCTTCGAGGCTCATCGTCTGGGCAGTGGGCCGGCAGAAGTAGGACACGACATCGCCTTGCTGTCCAGCCAAGGGCTCCTGGGTGTTGTCGCCGTAGGCGCCGCCGACGGTGATGGCGCGTGTGCTGCCGGCCCAGGAGTCAAGCAGGACGCTGCGAGGATCATTGCCCGCGGCCAGGATGTAAATGGGACTGTAGACGCGGCCAAAGACCTCCTGACCTCCGACCGGAATGGGCACGATGGTGCCCCAGGAGACGCTGAAGATGTCGACGGGGATCCCACTGTTGAGAATCGGTTCGATGCTGGAGCCGCCTTCCTTGAAGACAATCAAGGCATCGGGATTCTCGCTGAGCACACTGCTGGTGGTGCCCGTGCCATGCATGTTGGTGTCATCCAAGATGCAGATGCCCGTGCTGTCGAACAGCGACTCGCAAATCGCCCCGATGAACACAGTCTGGGGAATCCAGTACACATCACCAGGTTGCACCGATTCCCAGGTGGCACGGTCCGCTTCGAATCGCTCTTCCCACGTCAGATCCACATCGCGACTCACGGTGAGATTCAGCGCAGGAATGTCACATGGGAACGCTTCGATGTACGTGCAGGGATGGTCAACACGGTCTGGCCGGTAGAACTGCTCATGGTAGGGATTGATGCCACTGTCTGGCACGCCGACGATGACATGCGGCTCAAAGCCGCCAGACGGATCGGCAGGAGGCAACGCGGTGGTCGGTTCGGGGTCGTCACTGTCCACGCAACCGGCAAAGGCCGTCGCCGCGAGGATCATGATGAGCAGGAATCGCATAAGCAAACCTCGTCGCCAAGCGACTTCAGGCTTGTGGCGTTGGACACAACGGGTACGCCAACGCAGGTTCTAGTGGCCCAGGCGTTTGTCCCGTTGATGATTGGACGATTTGCAACCATCACGTTGGCCCTGGCCGTCGCACTCGCTGGCACCGGCGCCGCCAACTTCAACGACAACCAATACCACGAATACATCCTCTACGAAGTGGACACTTCCAAGATTGATGTCCTGATTGTGCCCTCGGCAAGTCCCTACGCCCTGCGCGACAACACGATTCTGCGCCAAGGTGTCGATGCTTGGGACGCCGGCATCGATGATCTGGCCGACGCGTGGCTTGCCAATGGCATCGAAATTCGCACCTACGTCCTGGGCGAAGACATCCCGCCAGCAGAGGCCCTATTCGACCCTGAAATCATCATTGTCAGTGCCGAGTACAATCCCGTCCTGCTCTTTGGCATCGGCTTGCAAGTTCCCATCAGTTGGTGCCACAACATCGGCCCCGGCGGCGGCAACATCGACTGGCGCGAGGAACTGATTGCCAGCCCTGACTTCCACAGCCACGGCGGCTCCTGGGGCATGCTTCAGGCCCAATGCGCGGACGGCGGGAAGCAATGCATCGTGCTCAACACCAACTTCCTGTGGCTGCCCGACGCGGACAACCGCCGCAACATGTACGACCTCAACACCCACGAAGTCGGCCACTGCCTCGGCATCGGCCACGTCGGCGACGCCCTGGACTTCACGGCCCGCAACTTCCCCCAGACCGACATCATGAGCTACCAACATGGCAACCACGTCCACTGCGTCAGCACCCTGAATGTCAAGGCGCTGGAAGCGGTCTACGGCGGCCTGCTGGGCAAGCCCGGCCTCGCCCAATCTGCGGGCACGTTCGTTCACATGAACCCGGCGGACTACGACCAGCACGACTGCGACGAACCCACCGCCGGCCTGTTCGGCTAGTCCGCACGACGCCTCCTTTTCCCGCTCTACCACCACAAGGTTCATGCGACGCCGATTCGCCACAGGGCTATGCGTCTCCTAGCCGTCCTGTTCATCGCACTCAGCTTCGCCGGCTGCCTCGACAGCGGCGACGTGCCCGAGCCCGTCGCCCAGCCCGAAGCCGAAGCGGACCCCAAGTCCGATTGGCCGTTCGAAGGCATGACCGAATACTGCCTCAACAATGAGACCTGTGATTTCTGGGATCATCAATTCCATGAAGGCGCTGTGTACCAGCTAGACACATTGACCATGGACGCGCTTGTGCTGCCCGTGCCCGGCGTTGATCCGCAAGCGGCCACCGAATCCGCGCGCATGGCCACGGCGGTGTGGGCTCGCGTGACCGAATTGGCCGAGCCCTGGTTCGCCGAGAATTTCACCCTCAACACCTACGCCGTCGGCATTGATGTGCCTTCGGCGGACGCCGTCACGGACCCTGAAATCGTCGTGGTCAGTGAATCCGGTCAACGCAGCACCAGCATTGGTCTCAACGCAGAACAGGTGGCTTGCACGGTCTTTGGCGGCCTCGACGAACTGAGCGCGGACTTCGTTCCCGGCACCCTCGCCCACCACGTCTACCCTGTGCACGAGCACGATGGCATGGCCATCTTCGCCGCCGATTGTGTCACGGGCGGCTTCCGCTGCGTCGCACTCAACTTCGCCAGCGCCCTGGGCGGCAGCAACCCGCTCTACGACCTCGTCGCCCACGAAGTCGGCCACTGCCTGGGAACCAGCCACGTTGGCGACGCCCTGGATTTCAATGCCCGCTACGTGCCAGAAGCAGACATCATGGCCTACGCGGACAACCCGAGTCGCGTCAGCTGCCCCAGCAGCCTCAACGCGCGTGTCATGGAAGGCATCTATGCCCATTTGGCCCAGCAACCGGTGCCGGCTTGGTTCAGCAGTGGCGGCTACTACGCCATGGACCCGTGGGATTACGAGCAAGTCGAGTGCCCCCTGCCGCCGCAGGGCCCCCTGAGCCACGTGCACGCCGGCGCCGCGTATCCCGTGACGCCCTTCCAGCTGCGCTGAAGCCCAACTGGATTCAGTCCATGCCACGCCATCCAGCGTAGCCAAGATCAAGACAAAGAGAGGAAAAGGAAGGAAAAGGGGGTCGGGCGAAGCGCGCCTTCGCTCGGACTTGGGAAGGGCTCCTCGCGCTCACGAACGGTTGTACGGTCCGCCAGCGGACCGAAGTCTCCGTTCGCAAACCCTCGCGTTGCCCGCGCTTACGAACGGTTCTTCGGGTGCCACTTCTCGAGGGTCTCGCGGTCGATACGAGTCAAAATGCCCTCATCGACGTTGGCCAGCAACTCCCAAGCGACATCGAGGGTGTCCTCGATGCTGCGGTCGTCGTCGTGGCTTTGGCGGACGTACTTGTCCTCGAACGCTTCGGCGAAGTCCAGAATCTGCAGGTCGCGGGCGCTCAAGGCGTCCTTCCCGACGATGGCCACGAGGCCGCGCAGGTCCTTCCCTTCAGCGTACAGCGCGTAGCACTGGTCGCTGACCTTCTTGTGGTCGTCGCGAGTCTTCTCGCCGCCGATACCGGCGTTCATGAGACGACTCAGGGACGGCAGCACGTTGATCGGCGGGTAGATGCCCTTGCGGTGCAGCTCACGACTGATGACAATCTGGCCCTCGGTAATGTAACCGGACAGGTCAGGGATCGGGTGGGTGATGTCGTCACCAGGCATGGTGAGAATCGGGAACTGCGTGACACTGCCCTGCTTGCCCTTGATGACACCAGCGCGCTCGTACAAGTTCGCCAAGTCGGTGTACATGTAACCCGGGTAGCCACGGCGACCAGGCACTTCTTCACGGGCCGCACCGATCTGGCGCAGCGCTTCACAGTAGTTCGTGACGTCCGTGAAGATCACCAGCACGTGGTAGCCGTGCTCGAAAGCAAGGTACTCGGCGGCGGTCAGGGCCAGGCGGGGCGTCAAGATGCGCTCCACGGCCGGGTCGTCGGCGAGGTTCTGGAAGATCACAGCCCGGCTCAGAGCGCCAGTGCGCTCGAACTCGTTCATGAACTTCTTGGCTTCCTCGTTCGTGATGCCCATGGCCGCAAAGACCACAGCGAAGTCCTCGTCGCCGCCGCGCACCTTGGCCTGACGGGCCACTTGCAGGGCGATGTCGTTGTGGGGCAGACCGCTGCCACTGAAGATGGGCAGCTTCTGGCCACGGACCAGGCTGTTGTTGCCGTCGATGGTGCTGATGCCCGTCTGAATGAAGTCGTGCGGGGAGGCACGGCTGTACGGGTTGATGGCAGCGCCATTGATGTCGCGGTAGTCGTCGGCAATGATGTCGGCGCCGCCGTCGATGGGGGCACCGGCACCGCTGAAGACGCGGCCCAGGATGTCCTTGCTCAGACCGAACTTGATGGTCTCGCCCAGGAACTTGACGCTGGTCTTGTCGGCGTCGATGCCATCGGTGCCTTCGAACACCTGCACGACGACTTGGTCGTGGCTCGTGTCGAGGACCTGGCCGCGGCGCTGGCTGCCATCGGGCAGGCGCATTTCGACCAGTTCACCGTAGCCGACTTCGTGGGTCTTGTTCAGGAAAACGAGCGGACCCTTGACACCGGTGACGGTGCGGTATTCTTTCTGTGCCATTATGCAACGACCTCCTTGCCGATGGTCTCGAACGTTTCTTCGAGCTTCTTGTTGACGACCGCGATGGCGCCTTCGAAGTCTGCTTCGAAACGGCTGCGTGCCAGTTCCGTGGTGACCGGGAGGCCGACCAGGTCCTTGGCAGGGACGCCGTCCTTGAGGGCCTGCTGGGCCAGCTCATCGAAGCGCAGGATGGTCTTCCAGAGACCGTAGTCCTTCTGGAGGCTGCTGCTGGCGTCCACGGCGTCGAAACCGTTCTGCTGCAGGTAGACCTCACGCAGGAGGCGGGCCGTTTCCAGGGTGACCTGCTGTTCGGCGGGCAGCGCATCGCTACCGACCAATTGCACGATTTCCTGCAGTTCGGCTTCCTTCTGGAGGATGTCCATCGCGATGCTCTTGACCTTGTTCCAGTCCGCGGCGACGGTCTCTTCGTAGTACTCGCCCAAGAACTCAGGGTACAGGGAGTAGCTGTTGAGCCAGTTGATGGCCGGGAAGTGACGGCGCTGGGCCAGCTTGGCATCGAGGGCCCAGAAGACCTTCACGATGCGCAGGGTGGCCTGCGTGACGGGTTCACTGAAGTCACCGCCGGCGGGGGACACGGCACCGATGACCGAGACCGAGCCTTCCTTGCCGGTGAACGTGGTGCAGCGGCCAGCGCGTTCGTAGAACTGGCTGAGACGAGCCGAGAGGTAAGCCGGGTAGCCTTCCTCACCGGGCATCTCTTCGAGACGGCTGCTGATTTCACGCATGGCTTCGGCCCAGCGGCTGGTACTGTCGGCCATCAGGGCCACGTCGTAGCCCATGTCGCGGTAGTACTCGGCCATGGTGATGCCGGTGTAGCAGGACGCTTCACGGGCAGCCACAGGCATGTTGGAGGTGTTGGCGATGAGCGTCGTGCGGCCCATCAGGGGCTGCCCTTCGTTGGTCGGGTCCGGCAGTTCCGGGAACTCGTCCAACACTTCGGTCATCTCGTTGCCGCGCTCGCCGCAGCCGATGTACACCACGACCTGTGCGTCGGAGTACTTGGCCAGGCTCTGCTGCGTCACGGTCTTGCCGGAACCGAAGGGACCTGGAATGGCCGCGGTACCGCCCTTGGCGATCGGGAACAGACCGTCCAGGATGCGCATGCCCGTGTTGAGGGGGATCGTCGGCAGTTGCTTCTCGGCAAACGGACGGGGCTTGCGCACCGGCCACTTGTGGGCCAGGCGGATCTCCACGCCGTTGTCGAGGGTGGCGACCACGTCGTCGACCGTGAAGTCGCCGCTGGTGATCGTCTTCACGACGCCACCTTGTTGGTTGGGCGGCAGCATGATCGTGTGGAGCACCGTGCTGGTCTCTTGGACCGTGCCGATGGCCTCGCCAGGGTTGACGTGGTCGCCGGGCTTGACGGTGGCCGTGAAGGCCCACTTCTTGTCATGGTCCAGGCCGGGGACGTCGACACCACGCAGGATGAAGTCGCCCATCTGGTCCTGAAGGACCTCGAGGGGGCGCTGAATCCCATCGTAGATGCTCGTCATCAGGCCGGGGCCAAGTTCACAGACGAGAGGCAGACCGGTGTTTTCGACGGGCTCGCCGGGCTTGACGCCGGACGTGTCCTCGTACACCTGGATGATGCTGTTCTCGCCCTCGATCTGAATCACTTCGCCCATGAGACGCTCATCGCCGACACGGACGATGTCGTACATGGCGGGCTTGATGCCGCGGGCGGTCACAACGGGTCCGGAGACCCGGTATACGGTTCCTTTGTCACTTACCATAGGTCGACACCGACTGCTTGCTTGACTTTCTCACGAAGGGTGTTGTCCTCGTCGACACCCACGGAGACGAGGGTGGGCTTGACGGAGGACACGAGCTCCTCACGGAGGCGCTCGTTGAGTTTGGAGACGTCGCTGGTCTCCATGACGAGGATGGAGGTGTCCGCGTCGCGCATGGCGTCGCGGACCGACTGCTCGAGGGTCTCGGCGGTCGTGTTGTGGATTTTGCGGATGCCGGCGAGGCGGAATCCGAGTGTGAAGGCTTCACGGCCGACAACTGCAATCTCAGACACTAGTGCATCAACTCCCGAAGGCGGTCTTCGCTCAGACCCGCGGACTTGCCACGCGCCACGGCACGCAGGTTGACCACTTCACGGTCCTTGCGAGTGAGGTAGAGGAGAATGGGTAGAAGGGACAGAGGGGCGCCGTGGCTCAGCTTGTCCAGCTCAGCCAGGTGCCAGTCGTTCAGGGCAGACTGGAAGGGGGCCAGTCGACCGGTCGTCTCGCTTTCGGCCAGGGCCGCGTGCAGGCTCTCAGGAAGTCCGAGGTCCATGCATTTGTCCCGGAAGGCCGCGAGATCCGCGGTCTGACTCAGGGCCACCACAGCCGAGATGCTGCACGCCTTGCCGCCAGGAATGACGTAAGGCGAGAAGTCACCGGCTTGCTTGTTGGCGACCCAGCGGGCGGCGTTTTGCAGGTTGCGCGCATCAATCTCGCGGCGCACGAAATTGTGCACCAGATCTGCGCCCTTCTGCTTGTTGCCGTCCAATTCGGCCAGCAAGTGACCGTAGTATGCCTTGTCCAGGGCATCCTCGTAAGCCGCGAGGCCACTGCCGGAGGGCACCTGCTTGAGCACCTTGGCCCAGGTGACGCCGTAGCCGCCCTGACGTTCCAGGGCAGTTGCGACATCCTCGGGGCTCTGGACGTCCTCGCCCAGGAGACCTTGGAAGAGGTCGTAGGTGTCCAGGTCCTCCAACAGGAGTTCCTTCAGCAGTTCTTCGCGGGAGGCGCCGCCCTGCTTGCCGCGCAGGACCGATTTGAGGCCGTCGACAAGATGGCGCATGAGCCACAGGGTCAGGAGTTGCCCGCCATCGCCATCCACCATTTCCCGGACCGACGCATGCGCGCGTTCCTGGTTGACGGTGAGCGCGGCTTCGAGCAAGTCGAGGCCGGCAAAGCGGTTGCTCAATTCGTCCACTTCGGTCTTGTAAGCAGAATCCTCGATGTACCGCGTGATTTCGCTGACGTCCATCTTGAGGATCTTCTCATACTCCGAATCGGGGATGAGCTTGCTGCGGCGCGCTTGCACACGTGCCACGGCGTAGGCGTAGTTGGTTTTCTTGCTCCCTGTGAGTCGTAGCGCCATGTTATTCGAACAGTCCTGCCTCGTGCCTGAGCACGTCGCGCCACATGTCGCCCAGCAGGGTCTCGTAGCTCAGATCCAGCCGGGTGAGGCCGTCTTCGCTTTCGAGCACGACGCCGCCTGCGATGTCGATGACGCCGCCAAAGGCGAAGCTGCGCTGCGCCTTCAGGGTGTCTTCGTCCGCCTTGGCGCCAAACACGCTGCCCTTGCCGATGATGTCCTTGCCGGTCTTGAGCAAGGCCTTGACGTGCTTGGTGCGCGTGGCCTCCGGGAGGGCCGCGAAGCCTTCCAGAATGGTCTGGCGCAGTTCCTTGCGCATCTCGGCCTCGGCCGTCAAGGCATGCTTGCGGGCCTCGGATTCAGCGTGGCTGAGCACTTGGGCTTCCACCTGCGCTGCGTCCCGCTCAGCTTGCGCCAGGCGGTCGGCGTGGTAGGTAGCGACCTTGTCTTTGGCTGCGTCGAGGAGCCGCTTGGCTTCGGCGTTGGCGTCGTCCAGGAGAGCCTGGGCGCGCGCTTCGCCGTCCTTGCGGACGTCCCCGATGACCTCTGTCAGTCCCATGTTGACGCCTTACGCGGCGCTGCCCATGTTCAGCCAGATCAGGATGGCCATGACCAGGCCGAAGATCACGATGGTCTCGGGAATAACGGTCAGGACGAGGCCCTTACCGAAGTTCTTCTCGTCTTCGGCGGTGGCGCCGACGGCAGCGGCACCGATGCTCTGCTGAGCCAGAGCGGTACCGATGCCGGTGATACCGACAGCCAGGCCAGCGCCAATCGCCATGAGTCCAGATTCGATTGCCATTTTGTTGTCTCCTTGTTGTTTTGGGGAAGAGGGTTACCGGCGACCGAAGGGCTCGTAAGCCCGTCCGCCACCTTCGTAGAACTTGCCAAAGAACTCAACGAACTGCAGACGCAGGGACTGCAGGCCGCCGGAGAGCATGGCGAGTGCCGTGATGAGAATCATGTCGACGAGGTAGACAATCCAACCCGCGATGGATTGGACGTCGCCGCCGCCGATCACGTCGA
>JBMZJT010000005.1:0-2954 GCA_049617695.1 Thermoplasmatota archaeon
GCCAGCTGTGCCTTGAGAAAGGCGATGTCCTCGGCATCGGCATCCTCGCCCACGGTTTCCATGATCTTCTTGCGCTCGTCGTCGTCGATGCGGCCATTGTGCCCGTGGCCGAGGCCATCGTGACCGTCGACGGCACCGATTTGGAACAAATCACGGACGCCCAAGGTGCGTTCGGCTTCGATGGATTGGAGCCTGGCGCCTACTTCATCTCCGTAACCAAACCCGGGTACGAGTCCGCCCAGACGCAAGCCATCGTCGAAGCCAACGACCCGGCACCACCGGTCCTGAAGGTGCGGCTCCTTGCCGATCCCACCACGACGCCCTTCGTGGAATCTTTCGCCTTCAAGGGCCTGCTTGGCTGCTCCATCACGACGCCCACCATCAGCGCGGCGGCCTGTGGCGTGGGTCCGGTCGCCGAGGCGACGGGCAACGATTTCCTGAAGGAACACACGTTCAACCTCGTCCCTGAGCATGTCCAATCCGAGTTGACCTGGAAGAAGACCCAAGCCACCGGCGACCGCCTGTCCGTCAGCTGGACTGACCTCAACGGCGACGGGCAAGTCCAAGTCTCCGCCGAGGAGGGGACCTCGCCCGTCATCACGAGTTTCCAGCGCGACACCTTCGAAGCGCTGAACCTCACCGGCGTGCCGCTGTCCCTGCGCGTCTTTTCCACGAGCGCCGAAGGTACGGACGTGGTGGACGACACCATCTACCAAGATCTGTACCGCGACAATTTGGCAGGCCCCCTCAATGACACGGGCGTGCGCGACACGGTTGGCGACGTGACACCCCAATGCGTCTCCTGGATTTGTGTGCTCAACCCCATCGGCGAAGATTGCATCCGTGACGCAGCCCTGTTCGATTCGTGCTTCTCCTGGGGCGGGGCCGGCGCTGCCATCGACCAGAGCTTCGACATCTACACCAACATTTTCGTCAACTTTGCCCCCCAAGAAGGCTGGACGTTCGTCAACGACGGGGCGCATCCGGCCCCCTGAGCCACAAACCCTTCAACCCGCCACGGGCGTCGGCGCATCATGCGAATCTCGATGGCCATCATCCTGCTCATGGTGACCCTGGCCGGTTGCGCCGAGGATGCAAGCACCACGGACAGTGACGGCGATGGCCTCAGCGATGCCACCGAGCAAAGCCTCGGCACGGATCCCCAAGTGGCCGATACGGATGGCGACGGCGTGTTGGACGGCGAAGATGACGCCCCGCTCGAAGTCGCTGCGCCTGAACTCGGATTCCTGGAACCGGTCGCCTTGATTTGCCCCGATTACCCCACCTACGGCACCTACCCGACAGGTGGCGCCGGGGAATGCGCCGGCTTTGGTGAACCCCAACTGGAAGTGGCCGGCGACGGCACCATTTGGTACTCCTCGGTTTGCTGCATTGGCCAGAGCCCACCGATTTGGCTGAGCCACGATGGCGGCCTGACCTTCGAGGCGCTTCCATTTGCCGACGGCACCGGCGTGACGCGCGACGCATTCGGCATCGAAGGCGACTTCGCCATCGACGACGCCGGCAACGTCTATTTCTTCGACATCAGCGCCGCCACGGGCTACTTCACGAAGTACGAAGCCGACGGCACCCACGTCTTCACCAAGCCCGACGTGTTTCCGCCGCTCGTCGACCGCCCCTGGGTCCGGGCCGGCGTCGAGGATGAAGTCTTCATCGCGTACAACACGGGCACGAGCGAGCGCTTCTACCGCTCCAATGACGGCGGCTTAACCTGGGATTACCCAGGCTCCACGGAATTCCCATGCGGCCTCATGGCGCTTGGCCAAGGCCCCATGCGCGACCATTTGATCATGGGCGGCTGCAGCGGCGACCCCGCAGCTTGGATCAGCCTCGACGGCGGCGTCTCCTGGGGCGAGCGCATCGACCTTCCATTGCCTGACGGCTTGGGCGCGACGGAATCCTACATGCAACCCGCCGCTGACGCCGCTGGCATCAGCTATGTTCCCGTGACGCACCGGGTCGATCCGGACAGCCTCAACATCGTCATCAGCGTCTTTGCCATCCACCCGGACGGCACCGTCAAAGGGCCGTTCTTGACGATGCCCGAAGATGGCTTGACCGACAAGCCGTGGCTTGTTGCGGGCAAGGAAGGTGTGGTCGCCATGGCGCACTACGTCGCGCGCAACACCAGCCAGGAAACCGCCGCCGATGACGCGGTTTGGGACCTGGTGGTCACGTACAGCCGCGATGCGCACACAGACAACCCGACCTGGACAAACGTCGTCGTCGACGAAGGCCTGTTCACTGGCAACATCGGCCGGCAGCCAGGCGACTTCCTGCAGCTACGGCAAGCGGAGAACGGCGACCTGGTGATTGCCTACACGAGCCGTGAAAACGGTGCCTTGGACAACCTGTTCATTCGCAGCACCGGCTTGGACTTCGGTCCGGAAGTGTTCCGAAACGGGCCGCAGATCTGAGCTAGATCTGTGAGCCGACGCCGAGAATCTTGTCGCAGTGCGGACAGGAGTAAATCCGGGTGATGTGAAGGCGGAAGCCGCGCTTCTGCATGGTTTCCTTGAGCTCGGCGACCTGCTGCTCGCAGTGG
This sequence comes from Thermoplasmatota archaeon, assembly GCA_049617695.1. Classification (GTDB taxonomy): domain Archaea; phylum Thermoplasmatota; class E2; order JACPAO01; family JAHFTW01; genus JBFKXH01. The sequence goes on from JBMZJT010000005.1 coordinate 2,567, forward strand.
GGGCAGATTGGCATCAGGCTGCCAGCATCTCTTCCAGTTCGCCGCTCTCGAGCATCTCCAGCGCGATGTCGCTGCCGCCGATCAATTCGCCCCTGACCCAGACTTGCGGCAGGGTCGGGAACTGGGCGTATTCAGCGATGGCGGGGATGTTGGTGTAGGGGTCGCCCTCGAAGACGTTGAAGCTGGCAAACGGCTTGCCGAGGGTCTGGAGGACCTGGGCGGCGCGGGCGCTGAAGCCACATTGGGGCTGCTCCGGCGTGCCCTTCATGAAGAGGACGAGGTCGTTGTTGGCGATCAACTCGTCCCAGGTTTCCTTCAGTTCGGGCGTGAGTGCGTTTCCAGTGGGCGTCGGAGGCGCGCCGGCCATGGGGATGCTCATGGCCGACGC
>JBMZJT010000005.1:2964-55727 GCA_049617695.1 Thermoplasmatota archaeon
GAGGAGGGGGTTTCAGGGTTGCCTAGAAGGCGATGTCTTCGTAGTAGCCGAAGTTGCAACCTTCGAGGCCGAACGCGACGTGGTCCTGGGCTTCCAGGGTGTCCAAGTCGTGGGCGCTGACGCCTAGGCCACTGATGCTGTAAACGCTCACGGGGAGCATCGGCCAGCGGTCCGGGAAGCCGAGGAAGTAGCTGCGTTCGATTTCCATGCTCCCACAGGGGCGGCTCTGGCCATCTTCGAGCAGGTGGTTTTGGTCCACTTCGCCGTACAGACGCAGTTCCTTGCGGGCCTGGTCGACTTCGATGAGCTGCAAGCCGATGTGGTGGCTTTCACGGTACTCCCATTCCTGGGCTTCCGCATTCCAGACTTCGCCGTAGTTGTGGCTGCTAAGGGGAACGGCCAGCATGTCAAGGCGGTCCCAGTAGGTGAACGCCTTGTGTTCGTGCAGGGCCACGCTGTAGCTCCAGCCGTCGCCACCGGCGCTGAGGTCCATCACGTCGGCGCGCACGGGGCGGCTTTCATCCGAGATGTCGAACAGGCTCACTTGGAGGCGACTCCAGTCGAGGCCGATGTCATCCTTGCCGGGCCCGATACCGATGGTCAGCAACAGTTCATCCGAGAGCGGGTGAATGTACGTGCTGACACCGGGGATTTCGAGTTCGCCCAGAATCTTGGGATCCGTCGGGTCTTCGAGGTCAATGATCCAGAGGGGGTCGATCTGCTCGAAGGTGATCAGGTAGGCACGGTCGTCTGTGAAGCGAGCCGACCAGAGACGTTCTTCGGGCGCAATGTCACCGACGCGGCCAGTCTCGATGAGCGCCTTGCCGAAGCTGCGCAGCACGACGAGGTGGTTCATCATCGGATCGGGGTCTTCGACCCACCAGCGGCCCCATTGACCCGTCGTGGTGGCCACGCGGAGTTGATCCTGGTGGACATCGATGCCGAATTGGTCTTGGACAATGCCGTCAACGCGTCCACTGGCGCGGTGGTCCACGTCCAGGCCATCGAGGTCGAACCAATGCAGGTTGGTTGCTTCGGTCAATTGCGGCTGGGCCCAGTACCACCAATCGTTCTGGGCGGAGGACGCCAGCACGATGGATCCGGGCGCGCCGTAGACAATGGGGTGGCCACTGATGATCTGCGTAACTTGGTGATCCAGGCCATCCACATCCATGGCAAGGATGCTGGACACGCTGCGACCGGTATCGTCCGGCGTGGTCAGGAACCGTTGGCAGGCTGCCTCGGTGATGGGTTCGGCGACCAAACTGGAGCCGGCTTGCGTGTAGATGCGAGGCATGTGATCTTGAAGCGTCAGGTTCGCCAGAATCGCCCGGTTGTGTTCGACGGCATCCAATGCTTCCTGTTCCATCAAGGCGCGGCGCTGACTTTCCGGCATGCGTTCCCAGTCCTCCCATTCCATGGAGCGGGCTTCCATGATGGGCCAAGGGTTCACGTAGTCGATCAAACCCAAGTTGCGCTCCCATTCATGGGCCACGACGTAGGCATGGCCATCGATGAGGCGGCTGCTGACATGAGAGCCCTCCACCCAGACCTCATCCAAGATGCTGGGAGACGCTCGATCAGCCAGGCTGTAGACTGCAATGCGCGTCATGGAAGGCGCGTAGTAACTGGATGCCGCGATGTCTGCGCTGCGGCGTTCCTCCGTCTTGGGCCCTTCACCTTGGGTGATGATCACAAGGCGGTCATCGGCGGCACCGGCTCCGCGCGGGGCGAGCAACAATTGACCACCCCAGAAGGAACCGACCGACGTGCGACTGACCTCGGTCAAGTTGCCGACGGTCTCACTGTGGAGAATGATCAGCTGGCCTTGTTGCAAGACGTACGTCCATTCGCCATCCGTCTTCATCAAATCCGCTTCATCCGCGCCCGCCTCCTGATTGTTGGTCCCGGTGACATCGGCGTCGCGAGCCAACGCCCCCGACGCGGCCGACGGCGCGCCATCTCCGGCTGATTCAGCCACCGCCATGACCTCCATGTCATCAAAGAAGAAATGACGGTGGTACGAGCCTTGAAGGGACTGATCCAACCGGACCCGCGCTTCAAGATCTGCGCGTTCGTTCAGCACATCAAGCAAATCGATGCAGCGATCTTGCGCCACGGGCGTCGGATCACCTCTTGTGATGGCGTCAAAAAAGAACGGCGAAACCGAAGCAGGGCCGCCGCCGAGGCAGCCCGCCAGGGGCAAGAATAGAAGCACGATCCAAGCGCGCATACACCTCAATGGGTGGCGCCTAGAGATATAGGCGTCCCCGTTGGTTGGAAATTTCCGACCTACCAAGCGCCAGGATGGTCGCCTTCACCGCGCTGGTGGGGAACAAAAGGCTGGGGCAATTTGCCTTCGTGACGGTCGGCCAACTCTTGTGGCGTGATGCACTTCAGGTCCAACGCATGGACCACACCACTCTGGATATGCGGCGTAAATGCGGCGAGAATCGGGCGTTGGCGCTGGAAGCTGCGCTGACCTTCAAAGGAGGCGGCCACCACGACGACATGCCAATGGTCGCCGCCGCCGTTGAGGTCCGTGGGGTGAACTTGGGCATCGGGGACAACGCCCACAATGGTATCAATCAGGAAACGTTCGTGGTCCATGCCTTGGCGAGTGCGGCGGCTGCTATGGGCATTGCCCCAATGCTTGTTCGATGTCCGCCAGCAAATCGGCCCCGTCTTCGATGCCGACACTGATGCGAACCAGTCCGGAGGTGATGCCCTCGGCGGCGCGCTGCGCATCCGTTGCGTAGGCGTGGCTGGTCTCAATCGGGAGGCTCACCAGACTTTCGACGCCGCCGAGGCTCGCGGCCGGCGTCAGGAGACGCGTCGCGCGTCGAAACGCGATGGCCGATTCCTCGGAACCAAGATCCAGCGTGACCATCCCGCAAGGCCCTGCGGGCAACGTCGCATGATGGACTGCCTTGATTTTGGGATGACCCTCCAATGCCTTGGCAATCATGTTGGCGTTTGCCCCATGAGCAGCCATCCGCAGTGGCAACGTCTTCATGCCGCGTGCCACGAGGTAAGCTGCCAAGGGATCGAGCACCGCGCCGAGGTTACGCCGAGTCGTCCACAAAGCGTCGCGATCCTGTTGGCGATGGACGATGAAGCCGCTCATGACGTCCGTGTGCCCGCCCAGGTATTTGGTGCCAGAATGGACGACGATGTGGGCGCCAAGATCAAGCGGTCGTTGCAGGACGGGCGTGGCAAACGTCGCATCGACGCAGAGGCGCGCCCCCACTTCGCGAGCAACTTCCGCCCAGGCTTTCACGTCGGGAACACGAAGCAATGGATTCGTGATCGACTCCATCCAAACCACGGTCGTGCCATCCGGAACGCTGCGGGGCCCGTCCGCGTCGAACACGTGGACATGGACACCCATCGGCTCCAATTCTTCTCGGAGATACGCCATCGTGCCGCCGTACACGCCACGCATGACCGCTAAGGTGTCTCCTGGCTTGCAAAATGCCTGGCAAACCGCCTGAATCGCGGCCATGCCACTTGCGAAAGCCAAGGCGCCATCCGCATGTTCCAGTTGGGCAAGCTTGGCCTCAAGCGCCTCGACCGTGGGATTGTCGTACCGCGTGTAGATGTAAGGCGCGTGTGAACCATCCCGGCGTTCGGGGTATCGATACGTCGTGGAGTGGACGATTTCCTGGTTGGCGGCTCCATGAATCGGGTCTGGGCGTTCGCCCCCGTGCACCGCGTCGGTCGCGTCCACGTGGCTCGAGGTACGCAATGGTTGATGAATGCCTGCACTTCTCGAAAAGGCTGAGGCCGTATCTTTCCTCCTGTCGGGGACCTCACAGTGATTGGTTCGTTCAAATACTACGCAGAGCAAGATCGCGCGTGGCGAGTGCATTTCCTAGCAGTTCTGTGAGGTCCGCTGAGGTTCAGGCGAACCTTCTGGCGGGACCGACCCGTGGTTCACCGCCGCATTAGTTGATGCGCCGGTGCGCCCATGCCAAGACCCCAATCATGCCTAGCAGAGAAACGGTAGCGATGCCCGGCGATTCTTCATCCAGCGGGACTTCGGCTTCGTACAGCACGGCCATCGCCTCATCTTGGGTCAACTGGACGCCTTCGGCGTTGGCGTAGGCAAACCAGCTTTGCCGGCCGCCGATGTCGGTGGTGAAATCCAGCCGCAAGGGAGCAACGACACCATTTCCGGGCGTCAAGTCCAACGTGAACGATGAACTGGCGCCGCCTTCGAGGCTTTCCGGATTTGGGCGCCCGTTGATTGTCCAGTTGCCCATGGAGGGCACTTGGAGCATGAAGTGCTGGCCTTGGCTGGCGAGGGTGTTGTTGACGGTGAACGTGTACGTGCCGTCCGAACCCGCGACGGCGACTTCCAGGAACTTGGCAGAGCCCGTGAGGGGGACCGTATCGACGACACGGCCTTCGCCCATGGCGGGGAAAATCACGGTGGGGGGTGCCGAGAAGGGGATCTCTTGGCCAAGGACGGGGTCAAAGAAACCGCCCGGCGCCACATCGCGCGGACTTCCATCAACGGAGGACAGGACGACGAGGTTTGCGACCTCATGCCCATCCCATTCGGGAATCGGAACCCATGCGTGGATTTGGAGCACATTGCCATCCGCGATTTGGTGTTCGAGCTGTTCGAAGTCCGTGGTGACCTCGGCGCCATCGTGGGCAATCCAGCGCGTGTAGCTTTGGCCCCCAACGTCGAAGGTGAATTCCAGACCCCACGACGCGCCACCCGTCGGGCGAACGGTGCCATCGCCGGCGAAATTTCCCTTGAAGTAGACCCCGTGCGAGGCAAGAGCCGTGTTGTAGCCATCGCCCACGTAGACGTCCCAGATCTCGAATCCTTCCCACGGGAAGCTGTCCTCATGCCCCTCGAAGTCGCTGAGCGCGTACGTGTCAAACTTGTTGAGCTCGAGAGCGCCGTGCGCAGCTACGCCGGGGGCAGCCATGATGGCGAGTGCCAGGGCCATGGGCAGGATTCGCATACGCGGCCATCCGCGCCCGGCCATAGAAGCTCCGGCCTCCAGAGTTCGAAGCCGCATGCTATCGGCGCCTCACAAGAGCGACGACGAGGGCGCCGAGGATGGCGACCATGCCGAGGCCGGGCGCACCTTCGGATTCGGGCGTCGGCGCGATGGCCTCGCCTTCCATGCCCGCAAATCGATGTGGATCGCACCAGTACGCCATCGTTGTCGTACCGGAGGGCACCGTGAATTCAATGGTCGCGTTTTCGCCGGGCTTGATGATGGGCGTCGCGACATCCACGCCTTCGAAGTGGACGTTGTGCGGCGCTGCGCCCTTGTTCTCGAGGCGAATGGAGTAGGATTGCCCCGGCTCAAGATTCAGCGAAGGGTTGCGCTCTGACAATCCTTGCAGTTGGAACCAGTATTCACCGCCGCCATCATGGGCTTCCAGCACGATACTTTCGGCTTGGGCGCTTGCCAGCGGAGTCAGCAGGAGGATCGCGAGCCCGAGGGCGGCGAGGCGCATCAGTCGCAGTTGCTCCAGAGGTGCACGGCGTCGTCGATGACGTGGACCTTGAAGTCCGGGCCCGTGCACTTTGCCGGGTCGATGCTCTTGAAATTCAGAGGGTTGTTCCCCTCAAAGACCTGAATCTTCACTGGGCCTGCCGCGGCCTTCACGGAAAATACGGACTTGAAATCGGAGTCCTTGGTGCCTTCACTTGCGGCTTGGCCAGCGGTGCTGTAGGTGCCGGAACCAAGCTCCTTGCCGTCCTGGGTCACCTTGAGCGTGATGGTGCGATCGTCTCCGTTGACGTTGTGCGCGCCCTTGATGGGCACGGTGTAGGAAGCGGCCGGCGTCGTGTCGCCCCCATCGGACGAAGCGCACCCCGCAAGAAGGAGAGAAACGAGCAGTCCAGCAACAAGCAATGGTTTGTGCATGTTCACGGCCACATGTGCCGCGTTCAACGGTCTTCGGTTCCGGGACCGGTTTTGACGTTCATGGCAACAAATCGGACAAACTTCGCATCCATCCCCCCTACCGGCCGCTTTACGCAACTGGCTGGGTCGTGGACCTCATGCGCACGCTGTTGATTACCGCCACCCTACTGACGGTCACGCTTGCCGGATGCTTTGGCTTCGACTCCGATGACGGCTTCGACTACGTCCCGGGCGAGAACTTCAAAGAAACCGGCCGAACCGTCCACCTCAAGGCGACCGTCCTTGACTTGGTGCAGAAAGAAATCTACCCAGGCATGGAGGCCAACATGTGGGCGTTCTGCTTCAAACCCGCCCGAGAAGACGACACGTACAGTGCGGCCGCCATCGAATACCTTCCCGACCAGGAAGTGGATACTACGGAGACGGCTTGGCAAGGCACCTGCAGCACGCCCGGCCCCACGATTCGCGTCGGTCAGGGCGACAAGGTCATCGTGGACTTTGAGAACAACCACGTGCATCCGCACACCATTCACTGGCACGGCCAATACGTACCCTGGGAGAGCGATGGCGTTCCGGGTAGCACCCAGGACAGCGTCAAGCCTGGTGAATCGTTCCGCTACGAATTCATTGCAAGCCGCGCCGGCAGCCTGTGGTACCACTGCCATGTCGACACGCAGTTCCACGTCATGCAGGGTCTGTATGGCATGTTCATCGTGGAACCCCAGGAGACCCAATGGGAGCCGGACGTCGATCGCGACGTCGTGTGGACCCTTGGCACCCTCAAGCGTGACCTGGTCGAAGCGACCCCCGAGCGCGTCGAAAACCCTCACGTCGACCACCAGAACCTGGGTGACTGCGGTGTCACGGGCGAACAGCAATGCCAGAATCCCCCCGTCGATGTCACGCCGGATACATTCCTCATCAATGGCGTCAGCTTCCCCAAGACATTGCAACGGGAAGATACCTGGATTCTCTTGGAGCCGGGCGAATCGATTCGACTCCGAATCTTGAACGCAGGCACCACCGTCGAGACCATCCACACGCACGGGCACGACATGCTTGTCACGCACATCGATGGCAACCCGCTGCATCCCAACGCGCGCTACTACGTCGATACGATTCCCATCATGCCGGCGCAGCGCATTGACGTCGCCATCGAAGGCCGCGCGGGCAACGAGGGAGTCTGGGTCGTGCATACGCACGTCGTCGATCACGTGACCAACGACGGTCAATACCCCGGCGGCATGCTATCAAAAATTGCCTACCCCGGCTTCGAAAACGACCTCACGCCGTTCGCAGGCGTGGAACTCGCCGGCGGTCTGCCCTACACGCCCCCGATTGACTTGCCCGATGACTACGACCGTTCGACGACGCGCGGCATGGAAACGGGTGCTGAGTCCAGCGAGCAGTGGACGTTCCCGGTGGAATTGCCCTGCGCCGTCAAGAGTATCCGCTTCAACGTGGAAGCCAATTCAGTCAGCAACGCCATCCAGGCCCTCAACGAGTTGCACCTGGAAATCTTTGGACCGGATGGCAACGAGATCGTCGAAGAAGACCTGGGAACGGCGCGCTCGTTCGAATGGATTTACGACGCGCAAAGCAGTGAGCTACACCTCGAGGAAGGGGCCTACAACGTGACGTTGTCCGGCCGTGCAGTCGACACGACCATTCGGATGACGGTCTCTGTTGACTACTACGATTCTCTTGAAGAGATGGCCTACGATGGCAACCCATGCGACGAGGACCATTGATGCGAATCGCCATGATGCTCGTGGCCGTCATGTTGGCCGGGTGCGCCTCGGAGCCTGCTGACGAGCCCGACGAGCTCCAGCACGTAGCTTCGGAGGCCTTTGAGCCGGTGAGCTGGCAATTTGATGGCGAGTTCATCGCCGGCGGAGTCGACGAGCCCATTCGATACACGTTCAACGTGCCGGAAGGCGCTACTGAAATCGAAGGGCTCCTGACTTGGACGATTCCAGGCGGTGCACTTGACTTTGTGTTCATTGACCCAGCAGGCAACCAGAACGGTGACGGTTGGGCCGAGTCCAGCACCCGCCGGTACGTCACGACGACATACCCCGTGGTGGCCGGCGAGTGGACCGTGGAGGTTTCGGCCCAGCAAGGCGTTGACATCCACTTTGCAATGCAAGTGGAAGCCCGTGAAGCCAAGCCGTACGGCGCCATCGCCGACACCATCACGATTCCTCCGGGCAACGCGCTGCGCGGCACGCAAGGGTCGGCGGCATGGACCACGGTCATGGGCCGCGACTTTGGTGAAGTGAACCTGAACATGGTGCCCGGTGATTGGTTCAACTTCACTTGGACGAGCACGGCCCCCGTGTACTACAACGTCCACTTTCACAACGAAGGCACCACGGACCGACCGATCGAATACACCGGGACCGAACTAACCGGCAACTTCACGGCACCCAACAACGAGGTGTACAGCATGCTTTGGCGCAACGAAGGAACCGAGTCGGCTTCAGTGACCTACAGCTTGGATGGCCATTACAGACTCCACTCAATTTCGCGGGACGTATGACCCGTCATTGATCCCGGGAGCTACGGTGCCCGGATGGCGTGCCAGGAAATCCCCGCGTCCACAGACTCGAACACATGTCCGCCCGACGTGCTGGCAAACACGTGGCGCGCGTCAGAAGGATCGAATGCAAAAGCAACAGGCGACTTTGCCGACGCCAGCACGGGCTCATTGATGGGCGCCCAGGTGACGCCCCCGTCCGTGCTGTGGCGGCCATCGCCCGCTCGATGATCCCCCGTCGATGCAAACAACACCCGCCCGTCGCGCGATACAGCCAGGGACGAAAACGGCGCGCCGCCATCATCGAAAACAGGTTGCCAACCGGTCAGATTGGTAAGGTCAGCGGTTGCAAACAACCCGGAGGTGGTCGCGGCAAAGAAGGTCTCTTTTGCCGCAGCCAATGTGATGACCGGGGCTGGGCCTTCGATGTCGCGCCAGGTTGCGCCGCCGTCAAATGAGTGCTTGATGGCCCCCTCCCATGCGCCGGCCACAACGTCCGCCCGGCCGGGGAATCCTGTAAGTGCGTGAAAGTCAACTTCGGCCTTGAGACTCCGTTGCTCCCATGTTTCAGCGCCATCCAGCGACCGTCGGAGCCCCAAGTGCACCCCGCCATAGTCGCGGGGGTCGTTTGGGTGGCCACTGGCGTAGAAGACGATGTCACGGACGCCGTCCTGTGTCAAGCCCATGTAGTCGTAGCGTTCGTCTCCTGCGTACGCCCACGTCCACTGACCCTTCGACTCGGTGCCAACGACAACCCCGTAGTGCGTGCCGAGAAACAAGGCGCCCTCGGCGGGCACGAAAACCGCATCGTGCACGTGCGTAAACTCCACCGGAGGCGTGGGAGCCGTACACCCTGCAAGCAAGGCGATCAGAACGAGCGGGAGGCATCGACCCATGTTGGTTGAGGCGCCTCGTGGAATGAAGAAATTGCGACGCGCGGACCTTGTGATGTGGCGCTGGCATGGCGATGCAGAGGTCGTTGCTGCAAAACAGGAAGGTCGTAGGCAGTTGGCGTCTGCCGTCATCATCCCTCCTGGGCTGGCCGCAAGCGGCCGTCTGCCATCGTGTAGATGCGGTCGGCGAACACGGCCAAGCGTTCATCGTGACTCACAACGACGACCGTGCCGCCCCGGTGTGAGAAAGCGGACAACAAGGAGGCCGCACGCTTCCCGCTGGCTGTGTCCAAGTTGGCCGTCGGTTCATCGGCAAACACGACCTTCGGCCGGTGCCCGATGGCTCTGGCAATGGCAACTCGCTGTTTTTCGCCCCCGCTCAACTGGTCGGGCAAGAGGTGGGCTCGGTCCGCAAGGTCCACCGAGGAAAGGGCGTCCACGGCCATTCGGCGTGCTCGTCGGCCGCCAATGCTGCGGAGGTTCAGTGCCACCTCGACGTTCTCGCGGGCGGTGAGGTTGGCCAATAGACGAAAGTCTTGGAAGACGAAGCCAACATTTTGGCGCCTCATGTTGGCAAGTACCGCGCTCGATTGCCCCGTCAGCCGGGCGCCCGAGAGGCGCAATTGACCGGCATCGGGCGTCATGAGCCCCGCCAACATGGCCAATAGCGTCGTCTTGCCACTTCCGCTCGGGCCCTGGATGAGGACAAACTCCCCGGGCCGCGCAATGAAATCTGCGCCGTCGACCGCCCGCGTTCCGGTTCGACCGCGGCCGTAGCGCTTGCTCAAGCCCTTGGCCTGCAACGTCATACCCGAAACACCTCCGCAGGATCCATCGATGCAATGCGCCGAACCGGCAGCAACGTCGCCACCCCGGTAATGAGGACGGCCTCGACCACGACCCATCCAATACCCGCCCACGTGATGTCCGCGCGCATTTGCGGAATCACCCACTCCGCGATGGCATCGGCCAGGAAGGTCAGGGCAACGCCCATCTTCGTTCCCAGCGCGGTCGAAACGATGCTGTACTGAAGGACCATGCCGCGTAGCTTCCGCTGCGGCGCGCCCATGGCCTTGAGGACGCCGTACTCCGCCCGCCGCTCCATCGTCGCGGTATACACGGTCAATCCAACGACGACGGCGCCGACAACAAAACCGAGGACCATTACGGTGGCAATGACCGGCAAGAACGCTTCACGGCTGCCCCGTGAATTGACCTCCGAAAATTCATCCCGCGTCCAGGTCTTGCTGGCCGGAATCAATTCCTGGACCGCCCGGATGGTGGATCCTGGGCTGCCATCAACTTCCAACAGGTAGTAGTTCACGACGTCCGGTGATGGTGCAAGTGCGCGGGCCGCGTCCACGTGAATGAATGCGAAGTTGCTGAACAGCGTGCTGGCACCCCTGCTGATGCCGACGACTTCGAACGTCGCATTGCCAAGCGTCAGGTCATCACCAATTTCGACGCCTTCGACGGATGCAAAAACGCGGTCGACGACGATGTCATTGCCGCCTTCAACGAGGCGCCCCGAATGCATGCTCCAAGGCCCGCCCATCCCGGTGGCGGGGTCATAGCCGACCAAGAACAAGTCTGCACCCTCACCGACGGAGGCCACATGCACGGATTTCCCCATCAACGGTGATGCAGCAACCACGCCGGGGAGCGCAGCTAGCTTGCCCGCAAGATCTCCTGGCAGGGTGCTTTGTCCGTGGAACAAGTCCCGGGTGTCTTCCTGGGTCACCCAGAGATCGGCTCCGGCGTTGTCAACGAAGGCGCCAGCTTGCGCGATTTGGCCGACATAGGTCGCGTGAAGAAACAGCATGAGCAGCACGGCGAACGCTAGGCCCCCGGCGCTGATGGCGAGTCGCCACGGATCGCGCCACAAGTTGCGCGCCGCGATGTTCACCATCTACGGGGACTGCTTCTTGGCCCACTGCGCAATGCCGATGCCGACGATGAGGCCGCCAAGCACCCACATGACACCGCGGTTGAAACTCGAGCCGGAATCGCCGTGGACGTGGTCATGTCCATCGCCCTCCACGGTGGATCCGGCGCCGGCAATGTGGGCGGCATGCTCCTCTGTGGTTTCCCCAATCTTGTGCATCTGCGCCCCCTGGTTCACCCAAGTCACCGTGTCGCCCACCATGATCGTCAACTCTTCAGGGTCGAAGTCCCATTCCTCAAAGTTCTCCGGCTCGATGACATTGATCGTGTGATTCTGGGGGGGAGATCCGTCGGAGGCAACAACCACAATTTTGGCTTGCATCCAAGGGTGAGGGTGGCAATGGTACTCGAAGGTCATCTCTTCGATGAACGTGTGGCTCCAGGTTTCGTTTGCCAACATGTCGTCGCCCAGGACGCCGCCATGTTCATCGTCGCTCGACGCAGAATCATCGTGCCCGGGCCCAGCGGCGACATTGATTGCCACGGCAAGAAGAGCGATCGGAATCCATCGAAGTTGCATAGCCGGTTCGAAACCCCTACGCTATATGAGTCTCATTTGACGGTCTTCGCGCAGCGCCCCGCGCCGCCGCCCTTATTTCACGAGCAAGATGGCTGCAACCATGTCCAACTTCACGACAGCGTCCACCATTTTCGCCGCGCTCGTGCTTGCTGCAGCCACCGCGCTGGCCATCATCATCTGGCGTGCATCGGAGCGACTTGGCGAGCGGCGACTGCGGTTCATCGCAGGGGGGTTCGCAGTTCTGGCACTCAAGAGCGCGGTGTCCATTCTTTCCATTCAGCACACCATCGCACACCATGAGGTCACGGAGGCCATTGGAACGGCCTTCGATGTCGCCATGATTTCCTTGATGGCGGCGCCGCTCTGGGTCAAGGAATAACTCCATGGAAGAGGACCTGCGTTCCCGCATCTTGCGCCTCGTGGAGCGGTACCCCGGCCTCCACTTGCGTGAGATTCAACGCCGCGCAGACTGTAGTCCCATGTTGGCCGAATACCACTTGAACGTCCTGGAAAAATTGGGCCTCGTCACAAGCACCTCGCATGGACGCTACCGTGACTTCTTCCCCGCCCGACACGAGGCGCTGCCCCTGGATTCAACCGCGAAGAAGTGGCTGGGACTGTTGCGCCGTCCGCCCATCCTCGCCATCGGCCTACTGCTGTTGGAGCGCGGATCCATGCGGCCAATCCAGATTGCGAGGGAACTCGGCTTGGCGAGCAGCACCGCCAGCTACCAAGTCCGTGTGGGTGTGGAGGCCGGCCTGCTCATCCAAGAGGACATTGATGGAAGGAACCTGCTGCGGCTCGCAGACCCCGCACGTGTCCTGGCGTTGCTTCAGGCATACCACCCAACGCCCGACGCGGTGTCCGACTATGCCTCCTTGTGGAGTCGGATCTTTGCGCGGCCCGCGCCAGCTCAACCGGAGACCGTCCCCCTGGAATCCACCGCGGGGGTTCCAGACGAGGTCCGGGATGCGTCGCGAGCGGTGCAAACCGTCTTCGCCGCTCTCCAGGCCGGGCCCATGACGCAGAAAGATTTGTGCCTCGAAACTGGACATGCCAGGCGAACCGTGTACGGTGCCCTGCAAAAGTTGGACGCCATGGGCCTGCTCACGTCACACGTCCATTTGCTTGATACCCGGCAAACACGGTACTGGCTCAAGGACGAATACCGCGCTGCCGACTCGCAACCGAAGCCGTAAGCCCGTGACCCAATCGGGCTCCTCATGCGCGCCATCCTGCTCTTTGCCATCCTGCTGGCACCACTGACTGCAGCCCAGGTTCCATCCGCCGCCTTCGAGATGACTGTGGCAGGGCCCGAAATCTTGCCGCCCATGGCTTCGTCCTCCTATTCGCTGACCGTCACCGTTGGCTGCATGGAAGTCCTGGAAAACTCCGGCGAAGCGGACGTCACCGCATCAGCCCTCGAACTGCCTGAGGGTATCACCGCTGAATCCGTCGAGATTCACTTCGGCATCGAGGACTGCCTTGGCGAAGAAGCAATCACGCAAACCACGACCATCGATCTTGTCGTTGGTGCCAATGCGCATGGCCTCGAACCGTTCACCATCACATTCGAAGCAGCACTTGGGGACCACACGGCGGAAGCCCAAGTGCCTGACGCCATGGTGGATTACCTACCCGGCCACACCATGACGCCAGACGGCGACCAGGTGTTCCTGGTGGACGGCGACAGCTTCGCCTTCGACTTGATTCTGAACTTCACGTCCAACGCCAAGACGATGGTCATGTTCGAAAACAAGGTCGTCAGCGGCTCCGCAATTCTCACCGGCCTCAAGGCACAGATCGTCGACGTCGAGACCACCAAGTCCGTCACCAACAACATCGTCTTCACCGCTCCCGAAGAAGCTTGGACCGAAGAGACCGTGACATTCTACACCTACAGCCACTGCCTTGATGGCCCGGACTGCGGCGAAAACTTCGAGCAAAACATCACCTGGACTTTCCGGAACTCCGACCCGAATGTGCCGGCCAATGATGGCCAAGTCGACGAAGAAGCTCCGGGGCTTGCCCTGCCCATTGTCCTTGCGGCGCTGGCAGGGCTTGCCATTGTGCGTCGTCGCCTGTAACGGCAGCACAAGCGCGGTTAGCCATATCCATCCGGCCATTCACCTAAGTGCCGAACATGCTATGGGATGCTTGCCTGGAGAGAACCCGTGTTCTATGTGCTGACCACGGGGCCGATTACAGAGTCCGGTAGCCCGCGACTACACTTTGATTACGCCGCGTCCGCCGGCGGGTGATTTTCGGCCCATTCGATGAGTGGCACGAGTGCCGCACGTAGGGATGTTCCCGCGTCAGTAAGTCGATACGACACGGCCGGCGGCGATTGGTCGGGGTCCACGGTGCGCACGGCGAGGCTCTTCTCTTGCAGTTCAGACAAGGCCCCTGAAAGGGCGCGCGGACTGATACCTGGAATGGCCTTCTTTGCCGCGCTGAAGCGCACCTCTGGAAAGTTGCCCAGGATGCCAATGACCAGCAGCACCCATCGTTTGCTGATGAGTTGAAGCGCTCCTTCGAGCGGGTCGATGCAATACGTGCGGCCGTCGACGACGATATTGCAAGCATCTTCGCGCGCCATGGGTATGGGTTCGGTCGGTGTAACCATGTACGCGTCAAAGTAGCGGAACGTGATATAGTACGCTAAGCGTACCTATGTTCATGGACCTCGTTCTGAAAACGACTGTCACTTGCAACACCTGCAACCACCAATTTCCCGCAACCATGCCGGAGGATTCCTGTCAGCAAGCCATCGACTGCCCGGCTTGCAATTACCGGCTGGTCAGAGAAGCGCCCCATTGCTGCGTCTTCTGCACACATGCCGAGCACAAATGCCCGCCCGAGCAGGTGAGCGCATGAGCGACCCACACGCGCCGGCAGTTCTTGCTGCTTGGAAGGAACTCAGGCACGGCATGCGACTGGACGGCCTGACGTTCGCCCGACGCGCCTTCGATGCGATTCTTGATGGCGTCCCCATGACGATCGAGGAAACGGCAGCAGCCGTCGGCGCCACGGAGCAACAGGCAGCCGACTTTGTGGACTTCTTCCAACGCGCTGGCCTGATGAACCTGGATGGACAAACCATCGTGGGCTCGCTGGGATTGACGACCCAGAAAACCGAGTACGATGTTTGCATCAATGGCCGTGATTTGCATGTGTGGTGCGCCTTGGACGCTGTCGGCATTCCGGCCGCGTTGCACGCCGATGCCCAAGTCCGCGTTGCAAGCTTCGTTGACCTGGACATTCATCATGGGAAGCTGCGGGAGGCAAAGCCCAGCTCGCTACGAATCAGCCTCGCAAGTCCGTTCATCGCGCAAGACATGCGGCAAGAAATCTGCCCGTCGATTGCGTTTCATGAGGAGGCTGGCCCAGAGCACCCCGATATGGCGTGGCTCACGCTCGAGGAGGCCATGGAACTGGGCACAATCATCTGGGAACGGCCCAAGTCCGAGAAAACGGTGTGACTCTGTGGCACAAAGTATCACCGAGCATCAAGAAGGCCCACGGCCATCCTTAGGCATGGATCTACCCAGGCCCGGCCTTCTCGGCATCCTGATTCGACTCACCCTTGGCGTGCTCGTCCTCTTCATGGGCTACGGCGCCATCGTGGACGCGCCCAGTTTCTGGGATGGATACACTGACCCGCTTGGCTCGCTTGGCTACCTAGTCCCGCTCGCCTTGTTCAGCAGTTGGGTCGTCAACGAACTCGTGCAGAAATCGTGGGGCTGGAAACCGCTTGGGGCCTTGCTGGCAGGCCTGGGCGTTGCCGTCGGCCTCGGCGCTGTGCAGGGGGACGCGTTTGGGCCAGCGTTTGGCACCTACGTTTGGACCTGGGCGCTTGGTTTTTCGCTTCTACTCGGGCCCGCGCATCTGTTGGCCGCCGCGCTCCGGACGCCGGGTTGCGAAATGAGGTCCTACGCCCACCTGCGCGCCAAGTTGGCCGGGGGCGACGTAGGCGCCACGGTGTGCCCGGGTTGGATTGATCGCGCCGACGGCATTCGATTGTTTGGCAAGTGGTAGGGTGCGGTCATTCACCTAAGTCGCGGATGCCCTTGTGGGTGATTACCAAGCGAGAACCCCGTGTTCTATGTGTGTTCTACGTGCTGACCATCGGACCGATTACAAGGTACGCTAAGCGCCTACTTTTTCTCCTTCTTCTCTCCTTATGGAACTTGTACTGGACTTATTGTGAAGTCCGGTTGTGTTCACGTAGAACACGCATAGAACGCCCTGTGCAGCGTAGGCGCCGGATTCGCCGAAGGATCGTGGAGGACTGGCTCCGCGACGTGGTGCTATCGAAGCAGCATTTGACCGGACGCAGGCATCGCAATGCTGCGGTTCCGGCAGGCGGGAGCGGGTGGCTAAACGAAGCGCCGGCGCATCCACCCCAACGCGCCGATCATGCCGAGCAGGGCAACGACAGCAATGCTCGGGGACTGTTCATCCAGCGGGACTTCGGCTTCGTACAGCACGGCCATTGCTTCATCTTGCGTCAACTGGACGCCTTGGGCGTTGGCATAGGCAAACCACGATTGCCGGCCGCCAATATCCGTGGTGAAATCAAGTCGCAGGGGCGCAACGACGCCGTTGCCAGGCGTCAAATCCAACGTGAAGGACGTGCTGGCACCGCCTCCGAGGCTTTCGGGATTGGGGCGCCGCGGGGTCCATTTTCCGACGAGTGAATTGCCCGGCGACGAACGGGCGGGCTATGCTCGGCGCATCAGCAGAGCGGTTGCAACGAGAACTAGCATCAATAGGAAACTGCCCGGCCCAGGGATGCCTTTTGCCGCATCCCCCTCACCACGAGGAGCGCTGACCCCCGGGTTCGCATTCACGAACGTCCAAACAGGGTTCGCCTCATTGGTGGGGTCACAGCCTTCCCGGTCGAGGCAATGACTGTACGTGTAGAACGTCACGGTCTCTTCGGTCCATTCTCCCTCAGGGGCAGTCCACGTCACGGTGTATGTGGTGCTCGTTTCGCCGGTTGGGACTTCGAAGATCTTGTGCGTCAGTCCATTCAGGGTGCCGCCGCTGACGACGCGGTCTTCGAACATCACCATGGTGCGCGCGTTCGCCGCGATGTCGAGGTCCAACGTGAAGGAATACGAACCGTTTTCGACTTGGAAGGTTTGATCGCCGTTTGGCGTCATGGTGTGGCCGGGGACGTAGTCGACAGCTAGGCCTTCGATGGTGGCCTCTGCGGTCGTGGCTGTGCCGGAGGCGTCGTTAAAGCTTGCCTGGAGATCAACGTTGAATGGCTCCAGGCCCGGGGCATCAGCCGACGGGGTGAGCCCTACGCTGCCCGTCTTCGTGATGATGAGGTCCTCGTCGCCAGCACAATCTGCCAGACTGACGGCAATCGTGGCTGGCGTCGTCGAAATCCAGGATGGCAACGTTGCATCAACGCTGATGCTGGATTGTTCCAGGCCTTGGAGGATGAGCGCACAGCCGAGGGTCACTTCAACGTCGATGCTCGTGGTCCCCGCGGGGTCAAGGTACACCTCATCGACTGCCGCCGCTAGATCGAAGTCCGATGCAGGAATTTGCGCTGAAACCGCTGGAATCAGGGCGAGCGTTAGGGTGGCTAGGATGATTCGTTTCATGGTATCCTCAGTGTGCGTGTCCGTGGCCGTCTGCGCCGCAAGGCGACCCGGCTTCGTTGTGTTCCGTGGCATCATCGATGTAATCGAGGACCCAGTTCATCTCGGCAACCGCATCCACGGCTTGACCCGTCAATTGTGCCGTGTAGGGCCCCGCCTTGAATGGCGGCGCGGTTCCCGAGGCATACGTGTACGTCCATTCCGCGTACCGGGTGTCTGCGATGTCTAGCGTTTCGAAGGCATCACCGTTGGCGTCGCGCAACACGAGTTGCAGGTCATTGAGCAGTTGCTGTGCCGTGCCCGGAGAATCGATGGCGATGCTGAACCGGGCCGACTTCACCGCGCATGGCAATTCGAGGGGAATCTCCCAGGATTCGTCGACTTCGAGGCTGGTGCCGAGGCCTCGCTTCGTGACCATGTCCACGTCGTCCGGGAACTCCAAGGGTGGAATGTACGCCAGGCCACCGGGCAATTCCGCCTTGAACGGTGCAAGATCGTCTTCGTAGCCGGGGTAGATGATCTTCGTCAAACTTCCTCCTGGATATTGGCCGTCATTGGTCACATGGTTCACGACGTGCGTGTGGAAGACCCAGATGCCTTCGTTGTCCTCGCGGCCTTCGATGACGAGGTCCAGTCGTTCGCCGGGGCCAATCGGAACTGTGTCCTTGAACACGCGCGCGGATTCCGGTACCGGGTTGCCATCCGTGTGGGTCACCTCGAAGTCATGGCCGTGCGGGTGGAGCGTCTCAAACGTTGTTCCTGCATTCAACACGCGCAGCCGCAAGCGTTCTCCCGGTTCAATCTCGACAAGTCCCCCCATTTGACTCAACGTGTAAGGGAAGCTGACGCCGTTGATCATGAACGTGTCCGCCGTGATGTCCAGGCTTGGGTTCTGACAACCGGGTTGCCCGGTTTCGCCACACGAACCCAGGTGCTGGTGGTCAACATGCGGATTCTCCTGGCGGGCAGGCGTGTTTTCCATGAGCTCGCGGCGCAGCGTGCTCAGAACCAGGACCTGTTCGCGGTCAATGTCCTTGGGTTCCTGGCTCTTGTCCTGGGGTTCGACGATGAAGACGCCGAAGAGGCCCTGCATGACGTGGAGCTGCGTGTCCACGTGGCAGTGGTACCAGAGGGTCCCTGCGCGCTTCGCCTCGAATTCGTAGGTGAACGTGTCACCCGGCGCGACGCTGTCCTGCGTGCTGCCCGGGACACCGTCACTGTGATTCGGCACGTACTGCCCGTGCCAGTGGATCGTGTGGTGATGCACATGGTTGTTCTCGAATTGCACGATCACCTTGTCGCCTTGATTGACGCGAATGGTGGGCCCGGGCGTGCTGCAGGTGCCTTGCCATTCCGGATTGGCG
This sequence comes from Thermoplasmatota archaeon, assembly GCA_049617695.1. Taxonomy (GTDB): domain Archaea; phylum Thermoplasmatota; class E2; order JACPAO01; family JAHFTW01; genus JBFKXH01. The sequence continues at coordinate 21,743 of JBMZJT010000005.1, forward strand.
ACGTCGACGACCTGGTCCGGGAAGTATTCGACTGCGTCGACCGAATATTGGTCCTCGGGGTCGAGTGCCTTGAAGCAGAATGCCCATGCATTGACGTTCAAACCAGGGTAGACCGGCTTGTCGAGCAAGTCGAGAACCGTGGAGCGCAGCTTGATGGTCTTGCCGGTCGGCTTGTAGTCTTCGCCCGGCTCGAAATCATTGCTGCCACTGCTGAAGCCGAAGCAACCAGACAACGTCACAAACAGAAGCAGGGAAGCTCCCAGTACGGCCTTTCCCGGAACTGCGCGCGAACTCATTGTGCGCCACGACTCCCCTGTTGACTTAGGCGTGATGCTAAGGGAAGGGTTCACTCTTCATACGGCCGCCTCGATCGAGCGAACGCGAAGGCAGCCACCAAAGCGGCCGTTGCTGCCCAGGTCGGCAGCGGTGCGTCGCGACTCGGGGCGACTTCCAGGATTGGGCGGACCTGGACACTCCAATCCGGCATGTCGTGCCAACTGCGCAAGACCACCACTTGTTGCCCTGGTTCCTCGGCTGTAAATCGAACATCGATGCAAGCGTGGAACCGAGGAATCGAACGACAATCTTGCCAATCCGCTGAAGAACCGGTCCAATTCCACGACTGGAGGGTCTCGTAGAATGAACCATCCTGGCTTGGGCGGATGCGATCGATTTGGACGATCATCGAGCCGTTGAACGGTTCATCCGGCGTGTCAAAGCTGCCCCGGACGGGAACCATGGTCATATCGAAGCGTACCTCATCGCCGGGCTTGGCCTCGATGTTGAACAGCAGCGGCCCGGCTTGCTCTGGCATTGACTTTCCGATGCAATCGCAGGTCTGGTCAAAGAACACGGTCAGCAGCACCGGCGCGTCGTCAAGGCTGGTCAGGGTCAAAGTCGGCCAGCCGGTATGCTGCAAGCGGGTCGTCGCTTCGTTGATGCCGGCCGTCCAATTCCAAGTCACGGCCCAGGCATCATCATCGAGTCGCGCCGTGATGTTGCCCGATGATACCGCATGGAACATGAGAAACCAATCCTCTTCGAGCGGAGCGCCACCGAAAGCCAATGTCTGGTTCATGGAGCTCTGCGGCGCGAGCGTGAGGTTCCAGGATTCGATGTGTTGCAGGTACGAACCGAACGGAAGCACCTTGCCATCCCCGACCTCCCCGTGTCCAACCACCGCGGGCGTGGCGAGGATGCAGAACAACACGAATGCGGCCAGGCGCATAGGTCGCGGCCACCAGTCGGACCTGAAAGCCGTGATGCTACCGGGACCAACCATGATTGCTAAGCTCGGGCTCCCCTCTTAGCACACGGCTTAATCCACCACGAACTTGAGCCGCTTCCAACCATGTGGAGTTCAACCAATGCTCGCCGGGGATGATGCCCGGCTGGCCCGCCGACAACGCCACGAGCAGACCATGAAGGAGACGCGCCTCCAGCGAATGGTGTCGAAATACTGGAAGCAAGCGGCTCTCCTGGCCGGCGTAGCCCTCCTGGTGACCGCTGTCGCCGTGACCCAACAAAGCGGCATCATCGCTTCCAAAGAATGCCCCGGTCACTGGCACGCATCCTTCCAAGTCGTAGTGGATGACGAAATCGTCAACATGGCCTCCACGAGCGCCCAGAACGCGGAAGCTCCCGGCTTCCACATGCACGGTAACGACAACCTACTCCACACGCACCCATCGGCACCTCGGTGCATTCCACTGGGAGCCGCCCTCTCGTCATTGAATGTGGATGTTTCCTCGAAGGCCATCGACGTCGGGTTCCTACCTGGAGCCGACCGATCCACGGTCGAAGGAAACCACGAAGTGGGCTCCGGTAAGGAACTGGCCATCTACTACGAGCCCTGGCAGGGAGAGTGGCGGCAAGTTTCGACGTCCTTCTTGAAGGAGCAAATTCCCAACGGTGCCCGGCTCCTCGTGACCTACGGCGCGCTTGACGAAGACACCATTGCACGTCAGCAAGCCTCAGTGCCCGAGATCCCGGACAACTACAAGCCCCAGTGATTCCATGATCGTACGCGCATTCCTGATGTCCGCCTTGTTCTGCTTGGTGTCCCTTGCCGGATGCTTCGGCTCTGGCAACGACTCTGCAGAAGCACCGCGTGAAACCCATGTGCACGAGATCGACTTGCTGGTCAATCCTTCCACGAGCACGACCGTGCCATTGTACACGCTCAATGATGGCGAGCGCCAAATGGAAGTCGTGGCGATGGGCTTCGAGTTGCCCGGCCAAGAAGGGCTCGAGCTGCCCAATCCGGAAATCCGGGTGCATGAAGGGGACACGGTCATCATCCGAGTCCAGAACCTCAACCCGCTGGCGCATACGTTCCACCTACATGGAGGCCTCGTCGATTGGGACATGGACGGCGTGCCCTACCTTACGCAGGAACCGATTCACCAGGGCGAGACGTACGAATACGTGTTCGAGGACATGAAGCCAGGGACGTACTTCTATCACTGCCACGTGGACGTGGCGCATCACATGGACCTGGGAATGTACGGTGCTTTCATCGTTGAAGAAGCCGAGCCCGAGTACGAGTTTGATGACGAGTTCACCTTGATGATCGATGAGTGGGACAACTGTCACGTGCACGGCAACACAGACCCTCTCACGGGCACAGAGAATTCCGGGGAATTCAGCGAACGCGCCGAATGCCTGGAGCGCTTCCTCCAGGACAACCTGGCCCAGAACCAACTCCTCAACGCGGCCAGAAATCCAGTCTGCAACATGGATCCTCCACCCGATATTGCGGACGCATTGGACTGTGGGGCGCATGGAAACCCACCCCCACAACAGGAACCAAGATCCTGGTATCCAACGACCTTCCCCGTCTACGCTCCAAAATACAACACGTATCTCATCAACGGCAAGGCATTCCCTGACACCGAGCCGCTCGTCGTCGAGGAAGGCAAGACCTACAAGATCCGACTCGTCAACGTTGGAGAACAGATGCACAGCATCCACATCCACGGCCACAAGGCGCTCGTCACCCACCGGGATGGCTACCAACTGGACTCGCCGTTCTACGTGGATACCCTGGGCATCATGCCTGGGGAGCGCTACGATGTGCTCGTCGACGCAGACAACCCCGGGCTCTGGGCATTCCATGATCACGTGGGCCTCAACGTGATGAATGACAACCAAAGCCCCGGGGGCATGTTCACCTGCATGGCTTACGACGACTTCCGCGGCGTCGACGCCTACCAAATGGAACGTGCCATCGATTGCATCACAGAAGCACGCAAATTGTTCCAACCCCACGGTGGACACTGACACCATGAACCTACAGCGGCCGTCCACGCGGCGCCTGTTGGCTGCGTTTCGGGACGGTGAGCGCCTGGCATCGAAGGACCTGCAGGAGCGCACAGGCCTGGCGCGCCGGACCATCCATACGGTCGTCAACGAATTGCTGGATGCCGGCATCCTTCGCCGCCGCCACACATTCTCTGACACGCGACTTCAACTCTACGAACTGGCCATGCCCTATGAAGAAATCCAACACGCGTTAGGACAGCGTTGAAGAACAACACAACTTCGAAGCATCCATGCGCGCCCTGCCGATGACCATGATCGCATTGTTCATCGTGGCCTCCAACGTCTCCGCCGGCCCCGGTCATCAAGGCCCGGCGCCCGTCGAAGAATCCATGTTCGTGCACTTCACGGATCAAGGAATGGCGCTGCACCCCACACAACCCACGGCATACGAGAGCCTCACAAGCGACGCAATGCCCGCATGCGGCGATGTCTTGTCGTGGCAGGCAGCTTTCAACCAGGGCAACCCAGCGGATGGTGTGCAGGCCGGATTGCTGTCACGGCAAGCCGACTTGGACACGGCGCGCCCCAAACTGACGTGGTTCCTGCAAGCCACGATTCCCGGCGCAGGCGGCGCATCTCCTGCGCCTCTTCCCGATGTCCATCTCGTGGCGAGTCTTCGCACCGGAATGGACACGGTGGCCGTGGAAGATGGTACCGAGCTCGCCCGAGCCGAGGAAACCATCACGCTGGCAACGACCGCCATGGATGGCGTCTATGTGCTGGAATCTCGATTGACCTGGGCAAACGAACCCCTGCTGCCCAGTGGAGAAGCATTGCAACTAGAAGTCAGCTTGAACTTCGGCCCCGAACCATGCCAAACCCCGCTGCCCGGCATTGCCCCCTACGCGGATGCTGACCACCAGCCCCGGATTGATTGGAAGGTCTACGATCCCGTGCGCCTCGACGACTTTCGCGCCCAAGACGACCATGGCACCGTCACCCTCACACTGGAAGCGACCAGCCCCTGGGGCTCCGGGCACATCGCACCCGTCGACGACCCCACGATCGCAGGCGGAATCGGCCCCGTGAGCGGCGTGACCCGAACCGGCATCGAAGAAGGGGACCTCCTGCGCATCACGTGGACCTGGCTCCAAGGCTCGGCCCCCAACGGCACCTACCGCGCCGACATCCTGATCCAGGACATCTTCGGCGCAGTTTCGACGCCAGACAACATCGTCTTCACCGTTGGTGACAACCGCGAACCGAGACAAGTGCCACTGGAGCCAGAGCCAGTCAAGGAATCGCCTGGCCTGGGCATTGCCGCGTTACTCGCCGTTTTCGGCTTGGTTATGAAGAACCGAAGCAAATTGTAGGACATCCTTCATCAAGACGCCCACATCGAACCAATCCGCCGTGGGCCTGTCTCGATTCCAACTCTTATTGATTGCCGCCGCCGCGACCCTGCTCGTCGCGGCAATCTGGATGGCGTCCTCCAATCAAGAACCAGAGCTCAACCAAGCCGGTCCGCGCCACGGCGATGGGTCGCCAATCTATCTCTTCCAAAGCTACGATTGCGCAACGTGCTGGAACTTCACGGTAAACGGGGAACTCGAGAGCGTATTGGATGCTGCCGTGGCATCCGGACGCAGCGTCGTTTGGAAGACCGTAGCCCCCGGAAATCCCTACGGCGCAGTCGCATCGCATTGCGTGCTGGAGCAATTCCCGACGCAATGGCAATCATGGAACGAAGCCGCGTTTGCCGAGCAACTCGAACCCGGAACGGGCTGGACCTCTCTTGACCGCATCCTGTTCATGACGGAATCCCACTTCCTCATGCCACAAGACCAAACCCAGATCTTCGAAGCCTGCCTCTACGAAGGGCCTTGGCAGGAACAAGTTGCACTGGACACGAATTGGTGGAACAACAGCGTCCCGCTCCCAGCCTTATACGCCGATGGGCAATGGCACCCAGCTACCGCGCAAGCCATCAGGAACCCGTAACCATGGTCGTTATCTCCGTCAGTCTCACAAGCGATGAACTCCACAATTTCGACGCCGTCGTCGAGCATGTCGGCTACGACAGCCGGAGCAGTGCCATCCGTGATGCTTTGCACCACTTCATCGCGGAACACCGCCTCGAATTCAAGGAAGCCACCGACGTCGTCCTGACGCTCGCATACGATGCAGAACGCCGGCAAGATCAGGTCCACGAACTGGTCCACGACCACCAGGACATCATCCAAACCAGCTTGCACAACCACCGCGGCTCGCGGTGCCTGGACGTCTTGGTCGTCCACGGTGAAGGAAATCAGATTCACGAACTCATGGACAAGCTCACGCGAATCAAAGATGTCCGCGTGACCATCAGTTCACTATAGGGCGTGGAGCAGACTCAAGCGACCTGCCAAGCAATCGTCGATCAAGATGGCACGGAGCCTAGGGCGTTCCTGAGAACCTTGTAAGCGGACCGGGAAAACAGCAACAAAAGGACAGATGCAATCAAGAGGTCAGGCCACCCAGCGTCGAACACGACCACCATGGCCGCAGCAACGATGACCGCCATGCCCTCGTAGATGTCGTTGCGGCTGCACTCCCAGGCCGAGGCCATGTTGATGTCGCCGTGCCGATAGGGCGTGATCAATGCCAGGCTCACGGCGTTCGCGGCCAGGTTGGCCACAGCGATGGCACCCATTGCCTCAAAGATGGGCACTGCAGGGTGCAGAAGGCGCCACCCGATCTGGATGGCCACGGCGACAGCCGCCAAGGCAATGAGGGTGCCCTTCACAATGGCCACGCGGCGCTGCGCAGCCACGGATGCCCCCACCACGGCGAGGCTCAAACCATACGTGAGCGCGTCGCCAAAATTGTCCAGTCCTCCGGAGAGCAACGATGTGGACTTGCTCACGATGGACCCGAAGACGACCATTCCGAACGTCGTCACGTTGACGGCAAGGACAATCGTGAGCACACGGCGCTGCTTTGCATGCAACTCGCCCAGGTCCATGACGGGATCACAACAGGCATCAGCCACACGCTCGAACGAATGCACTCCTTCATAATCCGTGACCAACCGGTTGGCAACGTACGGCGAAAATCTTAGCAATCACGATATGAACTCGGCAACGTGGCCACGATTATGCACATCGGCGCTTCAGTGGCGTTCTGTTTGCTGATCGCCCCAATCGCTATTGCCCACGGCGGCGAGGAGGAAACCGTCCTGTTCGTCGAAGCGTTCGACGATGATGGATTCTACTTCAAAATCGAAGGCTACGACGGTAAGAACCCGACCATCGTCTTCCAACCCGACACCACGTACCACATCAACTTCTACAACCGAGGAACAACGCCCCACAACTTCCGCGTCCACGAACTTCCAGACTTCGGCACGCCCATGATTGAGGGGGGAGAATCGGCGCAACTCGAATTCACGGTACCAACGTCCGGACTTGACGCGTATTGGTGCGACCCCCACCGTGATCTCGGAATGGAAGGTAAGGCCGTGAAGAACCCGGACGACTTGAAGGAGGATGCGCCTGGATGGGGCATCATCAGCGCCCTAGGCGCCTTGGGGCTCGTTATGATGATTCGCCGCCGCGGTTAGGACACGATTCAATAATCCCCAACATTGAGGACCCTTTGTGCCGCACCATGCTCATGATCACGCACACGCCGACCACGAGCATGGCGAACACGCACACCGCTCCGTTTCACAACAGTGCGATCAGGACGCCAGTGGCACGTCGCTGAGAATCAACATTCCCGTCATCCTACCGGAAGGCTCTGATTGCGACGCCTGCGGCGAACGCATCGTAGAAGCCATGCAGGGTCGACGCGGCGTCCAAGATGTCCACCTGGACCGAGAGAACGACGCCGTGGTGCTGTGCCTTCACTACGACCCCAACCTACTCACCCTTGAAGCCCTCGAGCGGCAAGTCGAAGCCGTCGGCGGCCAAATCGGTACACAGTTCCAGCACCGCACCTGGATGGTGCGCGACATGGATTGCGCTGACTGTGCCATGACCATCGAGCACGTGATCGGGCGCCTCGACGGCGTGCAATCCGTCGTCGTCAACTACGCAGCAGGGAAGATGCGCGTCGAATTCGACGGCAAGGCGATCCATGCCCGAGCGATCCAGAAAAAGGTCCAATGGCTTGGCTACGATGTCCAGGAACCTTCCCACGGTCACGGCCATGGCGACCACGATCATGACCACGCCCACGGTGCCGGCCTCAAAGTCGCTATCCTGAGCGGCGTCTTCCTCGCGCTGGGCTTCCTCGGAGAGACCTTCACGGATCTCCCCTTCCGCTACTTGCTACCACTCTATCTTGGCGCGTACCTCACGGGCGGCTACGACGCGACCCGGCATGGCGTCAAGGCAGCCATCAAACTCCGCTTCGACATAGAATTCCTGATGGTCGTCGCGGCCATCGGCGCGGCCATCCTTGGCGAATGGGCAGAAGGCGCACTGCTTCTCTTCCTGTTCAGCCTCGGCCACGCACTGGAGCACTCGGCCATGGACAAAGCCCGCCATGCCATGCATGCACTGGGCGAAATCTCACCAAAGACCGCACGCGTATATCGCGATGGCACAGAAATGGAGCTCCCCGTAGCCCAAGTGCAACGAGGAGACGAAGTCATCGTCCGCCCCGGGGAACGCCTGCCGGTGGACGGCATCGTGATCCGAGGCCATAGCAGCTTGGATCAATCCGCAATTACGGGAGAAAGCATCCCCGTCGAAGCCAGGGCCGAGGCATCCGTGTTTGCAGGATCCGTCAATGGCGATGGAAGTCTGCGCATTCGGACAACCAAGTTGTCCAGTGAATCCACGATGGCGCGCATCGTCAAGCTCGTGGAAGAGGCGCAGACCCAGAAATCCTCCACGCAGCGATTCACGGAGCGATTCAGCCGCATCTTTGTCCCGAGCAGCCTCGTGTTCGTGGCATTGGTCATCGCCGTGCCAGCCATCCTGAACATGGCACCTGCGACCGCAATAGGTAGTCGCATCGGGCTTCCGATATCCGAATCATTCCTGCGTGGGATGACCATCCTCGTTGCCGCCAGCCCATGCGCCCTGGCGATCAGCACGCCGGCCGCGGTCCTGAGCGGCATCGCGCAAGCTGCACGCAGCGGCGTCCTCGTCAAGGGAGGAGCCCACCTCGAAAACCTGGGAACCGTGCACACGGTGGCCTTTGACAAAACCGGCACCCTGACCATGGGTCGACCAGAGGTCACCGACCTCGCTCCCTTGGATACCAACGAAGTTGAACTCTTGACGTACGCGGCGGCAGCAGAGGAACATTCCTCTCATCCACTGGCAAAAGCCATCACGGCGCGCGCCGAATCTCTCGTCTTGCCGGAGGCAGGGGACCTTCAGACACATGCCGGCCGAGGCATCGAAACCCTCGTTGACGGGGAACCAATCCTCGTTGGGAATCTCAAGCTCTTCCCCGATGCGCCCGACCAAATCCAGTTGGATGTCGACCGATTCGAGGAGGAAGGAAAGACCACGATGGTCGTCAAACGTGGCGATCGCTTCCTTGGCGTCATCGCCGTAGCAGATCAAGTACGCCCAGAAGCTGCGCAAGTCTTGGCCAAATTGAAGGCCGGCGGCGTGCAACGCATCGTCATGCTCACCGGCGACCACGAACGCGTCGCCAAGGTCATCGCCAACCAAGTCGGCGTCACTGAGGTCCGCGCGAACCTGCTACCCGAAGACAAGGTCGCGGCCATCAAGGAATTGGCCCGGGATGGCCCCGTCGCCATGGTAGGCGACGGCATCAACGATGCACCTGCCATGGCCAACGCAACAGTCGGCATTGCCATGGCCGCCCATGGGACCGATGTCGCCATGGAAACCGCCGATGTCGCGCTCATGGCAGACAGCCTCGACAAACTGCCCTTCGCCCTCGGCGTCAGCAAATCCAGCCGGCGCATCATCCAACAGAATCTCTTCGTCAGCCTCGGGACCATTGCACTGCTCATTCCATTCGCTTTGTTTGGATGGGCTGGAATCGGGATTGCCATCATCTTCCACGAAGGCAGCACACTATTGGTCGTCGGCAATGCACTGCGCCTTCTGCGATACGGAGCCACCTCATGAAACACCTGTCCATCCTGCTTCTCTTCCTGCTTCTTACCCCTGCGGCGGTAGCCCAGGATGATGGCCATGATCACGACGAGCCGGGCCTGACGGAGGAAGTCCGAACTACTCCGCCGTTGTTCTTGATGGCCGACGGCTCGTTGGTCGAGCAGGGCGGCAGCGGCCAGGAATGCCTGGCAGTGGATGCGCAGAGTGGCACGCAAACAGCATCGTTTGCAACAACGCTGGCAAACGCAACCCACCACATTGAATCGAGCACCGTATCGCTCTCCTTGGCGTTCACAGCCAACAGCAACCCGGGCAGTGGCTTCCGTCTCGATGCAGCGCTTCAGCAAGGAAACGCGCCTTCGTCATCGGCGAGCAGGACGTATGGGCCGGGTGCCTCCGTCGGTAGCCCCATCAACCTCGCCTTTGACGTCGATGACGCAGAGCCAAGCCTCGGAGCAACGACGCTCACACTCACCCTTACTCCCACGGCCATCGGCGGCGCCTTGCCCGGCGTCCTGGACGTTGGCATCCAGTGCGGCCCCGAATCCAGGCTGCACGCATTCGATTACGCAGTCTTCACGGAATCAGAAGGAGACCCCTTCGATGACGGCCACGGGCACGACGAGGAAGGCGAAATCAAGACGCTTTACGTCATCCTGATTGCAATCGGAGCGGCCATCGTCACGTTCCTCGCCGGCATTCTTCCGTTGATCGGCAAGGCGCTTGCCCCGCAACGGCTCCACCTCTTCCTCGGCATCACGGCAGGCCTCCTGCTCTCCATCGCGATGGTGGACTTGATTCCGGAGGCCATCCAGGAAGGAGGGGGAAGTGTCGCATGGACGGTTGCTTTGGGCATCTTGATCCTCTACGGAGTCAAGCACCTAGCTGGGGAGACGCACAGCCACGCCGACCACAGTGAACACCCCAGCCACCATGCGCCAGATGCGGATGATGAGCACACCGACCAACATGCAGGACGCTTCGCAGTGGTCGCCTTCGGTGCGCTGTTGTTTCATCGCCTCGTAGATGGTTTGGCACTTCCCGGTGCATTCGCTGCGGGAGGCGATGTCGGGTTTGCAGCTAGCAGCGCCATCCTCATCCATCAATTCCCGGACGGCCTCGCAGCCGCGAGCATATTCCTAGGCGCCGGATGGCACCGCAAGAAGATTCTCCTCGCCGTGGCCGGCCTCGCGTTTGCAACACCACTGGGAAGTCTAGCCGGCCTTGCCTTTGCCGGCATCGACGGCGCACTCCCACACCTATTGGCTCTGGCGGCTGCGACATTCATCTTCATCGCACTAGCCGAACTTCTGCCCGAACTGCGAGCAAAGCAGTACCGATTCATCGTCGTCGTCGGTTTCCTACTCGGCTACGGCTTGACGTTTGGAATCGAACTCTTTGCCGAGCTGTTTGGAGGAGGACACGGCCATTGAACCATGACGCCGGACGTCTCCCGACCTACATTCTGGCAAGTGTTTGCCAAAGCCAACCCGTGGATCTGGATCCCCCTCTTCCTATGGCTCACGCAAGTCTGGGCCATCTGGGACAGTGATTTCACGATGGAAGTGACGATGCTCCAATTGCCGTTCGTGATGGCGTTCCAGGTCGTGATCTTCCTCATTGCTCGGGAACGAATTGTCGAGTCTGGGGCTTCGATGGATGAACGCGAAACCAGTAACTGAACAGGCCGTCAAGGCAGCCATTTGGAGGCGGGCCTCAAAACGGGACAGGCAGTCTCGGTTTCCATCGAGTGCCCCGGCCAGGCTCCCGTGGCGCCACGCAACCGAACCTTCCGCCATCATCCCCGACGACGCAATCAGCAGGTTCTGCGAACGCGACGCATTTTCTACGTGTCTCGCGGGACTGCCAATTCAGCAATGCATCGGGCCCGAGCCGCGAAATTCGGGCAACAGGAACGTCTTGGCTCCGCGCCATGGTTCGTTAGGCCGTGATAGGCCATGCACGATGCCTCGGTTGAATTCCAAGAAGAGTTCTAGGTAGTGCTCGGCTTCATCGTCGCCGTCGAGTAATTTGTCGAGCGGGAAGCCGTATTCGGCGCATTTGGATAGGAGTGCTTGGGCTTCCTCAAGGTCATTCCAAGTCTTGTCGGGAATCTGGGGAGGTTGAGCCTCTTCAGTCATATTTCGCGCCCCTCCGTCACAGATTCAATACGCTTGGGGATTGGCGGAAGTGTGCCGTCACGGAACAGTTTGGCATCGAGGAACTGGACTTGGGCGATGCGGGCAGCGGTCTGGTCAATTCGGAGGTTATCCCCTACGTACAGGGAAATCCTTGCATCCCTCATCGCCTGGGCTTTCCACGCGGCCTGCGAGGTGCAATCCAGGCCCACGCGGGTAGGTCTGGTGATCACCGGCAGACCTTGGCCCACAAATGCGCGCAGCCAGTACGATAGCGAGCTGGCATGGCGCGCATCGCGGCCTGTGATGATGACAACTTCATGGCCGGCGGCAAGGATTCTCCGGACCCACTTCACGGCGCCCAGTAGCGCGGCGCTGTTGGCCAACGTCCAAGTGGGATCTTCATAGTTGATGCGTGCGCCCTGCGGCCAAACGGACAGAGTGCCGTCGAAGTCGAATCCAATTCGCATACTTGTGCATGCGTGGCCATGATGACGGCCGTCGTGGTTGGGGGCAGGCAAAGCTACTGCGCAGGGGGCTCATCTACACGGTAGACTTCGTCGTCTATCGGGCAGTATCCGCGACCGTCAAGGGTGCGGTTGGTGGGGCCTGGGCCGCCGGAATCGCGGACATAGACTCGCAACATAGGCCCGCCACACCGAGGGCAGACTAGGCGCGGGCGGTTCCCCATGCGCCTCCAGAAGGCCTTGAGCATTTACAACAAGCCATGTTGAATGTGCCCATTACCGGAGTGATGTCTTCTCTTGGCAATAGGGGCAAGGAAACCTACGTAAACAAGTCACCAGTGATGAACAAAAACCTCTAATGTGCCTATTAGAATCGGCCTGCATGGGTTGCCGCTCGCGCGGCCAACCTGCTCGCCAAGCGATGGGTAGTCGGCGGCCAGAAAGACCACTGCGACCCCAAACGCCCGCTGAGTATCTTCACTCGCCCCGTGCGTGTACTCAAGAACGCAAGTCGGAACGCGTAAGTATGCGTTGGGCGCGTTGTCCCAGCGTGAGCGCCACGACAGTCACGGCTTCGAGTGAGTTGCGAAAGGCGTTCTTCGCAGGCTTGGCCCAATCATCGATGCAGCCAGGCGACATGGTGGAGCTCGCAATTGCCAGCAACGATCCGGGAATCATTACGGCATTCACGAAAGAACTGGTCGACGCCGGCAACCATGTGGCTCTCGAACACATGATGGCGCGATTGATGTCCTCGAAGCAGCCGGATTCAAGACCGGCCCAGGTCGAAGTCCCCACCCCGGAACCGAAACGGCCGAGTATTTTGCCGATCCCGGAAGAATGGGACATCAAGGGACATCCTATCGCCGGCATTTTTGATGGCTTTCACGAAGACCTGGACCAACCATACAGTACGACTGACTCCACAACGGTGGGCAAGCGACTTGCCAAAGCGTTCCAGGCGCTTGGCCCCGGCGAAGCCCTAACAACTCATCAAATTCATCGAGCAGGCCTCGGTTTTGCTGAGCTGCCAAAGGATCGCCCCGAATTGCGTCACACAATCCGCAACGGCCGAGCGCGTGCCAACGAGATCCTCGAAGAAAAGAAGCTAACAACTCAAGCCGTGCAGGTGCACGGCCGAATGTACGCGTACTACCTCCGGGAGGTTGGTACCTAAACGAGCACCGGACTCCTTCGAGTCCGCAAAAATGGCCACACCTGGGGGCAGCAACCAGTAGCACGGAACCTGCTCCCCAGGAGGTGGCCATCACCTAGGCGGTGACAATCAGTGGAAGCCAGAACCCCGACAAAAGACTTGCCAAACGGCAACGGACGCGTTCCAGCCGTTACCATCAACATCTTCCTTGACAGCGGCGGCGCCACCGTCGCGCAAGGCCCTCCTGTTGAACCTCCCCGTCCGAGCCCTGAACCGGCCATCGATGATTTCCTGAACGGAGAAACCAGCGAGCCGGAAGACGACGCTGATGAGATCATCCTGCGCGAGCGGTTCTATGCTCTCGACATCGAGGCGGAGCACGTCATCGTTGCCCTCATGGATCAGCCAGGTCGATTCACCGTCAACCAAATCTGGGCAAAGCTACGCGAATACTGGGATACGGAAGACCTCTGGACGCCAGAAACGTGGGCCGCGGGAATCAAGCGAAGTACCGGCGGCATGAAACTGGAGCCGCGGTTCAGCTCGGCAGAAGACGCGGGCCGCCCCATCCCCAAGGCGATCGACCCAAGTGGCCTCCGGGAACGCCTTCGCAAAGCAATCAACAACGCGGCCATCCTGGAACACGGCAAGCCCGTTGATGTGTACCAAGAACCCGGTGGACAAGGCCGTGAGACTGTGTATGTCGTGACCGCCCTGGGAGACGAGGAGGAATGAATGCCGCCTGCTCCCGACATGGATCGGTTCACCATGGAAGCCGTGGTTGACGTGCTCATTCACCACCCCGGCTACCATACCGTCGTATCCACGGCGACCCGCGTCCTAACGGAACGCAAGTACGACGACATCCTACTATGGTTCACCACCAGGCGCTCCGGCGAACACGGGACACTGCTCCACCGAACTCCAGGAGAAATCAAAGCCGTTGAGCGTCGTCGCCGACGCGTCAACGACCTGCTATCCGCAGGCGTCCTCTACGTGGATCACAAGCGCAACTGGGTTGGCGAGCGCGTCCATGCCCGCCACCAGCAGGAAATCACGTTCCTGACGAAGCGAGTCCAGAAATGAACCCCTGGAGCAAGCTGTTTCGCAGCATCGTCGTCTGCATCACACTTCGCTGCGGGGCCCCAAAACCCACAGAATTGGCTCGCGGCGCCATTCATGCTGGGCAATCAGGTGCGAACTGGTCCCATGTAGAATTGGCAGGCCTCGCCTGCTCCCGGCCATCCAGTACCACGAGCACATGGCTGGCCAAACTCAGCGAACGCCCCCTCGAGGCGCTTTCATGGTGCCTGCAACTCGTTGCACGAGCCTTGGTCGCATGGGTGTCCGCGGACCATGATCACTACGTCCTCAGCGTCGACCAACACCTCGAAGAGCACCGCGACCCGCCCCCGAAGGAGCGACGCAGCAAGAACCCGGAGGCATTGCACAACTTCCTCGTGAAGAACACCAAAAAGCAAGGCGGCACCAAATGGGCACTACCATTGGCCTGCGGCCTCCTGATCTGGAAGCACAAGGGCCACGAATACCGATGGCCAATCTTTCTTCGATTCCTGCTCCCCACGCAGTACATTGCCACGAACCACCACGCCATTTACACGCAAGCCATGGATGCAGTCGGCATCACGGCCACGCTCAGTGCCGACGCCGGATTCTCCTACCGCAGCATCGTCGAGGCATGGCTCGGGGAGGGGCGGCGCTTCGTCATTCGCGTGGCGTTTCGACGAAGCGGATGGCAATTCTTCTACGACGTCCAAGGGAAGCGACACAAAGTCACCACGTACATGCGGCGATTCGCCGAGCGCAAACCGCTTCCCCCGCCGTTCATCGTGAAAGTTCGTGGAACTCCCGTTCTGCGAAGCCGACGCATCAAATCGATACGGGGCCGCTTCTGGCCGGACGGCCCCCTTGTGAACATCACCTTCGTGGCTGCATACGTCGTTGTGAATGGCAAGCTGGTCTTCAGTGAGAAGCACTGCCACGTGTACGTATCTCACAAAGGGCTTAGCGGGGAGGCGGCTCGGCAAGTTTTCCGGAGGAGGTGGCCGGTGGAGGTGTACTTCCGACAGGGGCGAGACGATCGCCCTGATTGGCGTGCCCACAATCGCAATCGATTCGAATTGTACATCGGACTCCACATGCTTCGAACCGCTCTTGGTTTGCTCATCCAAGCCACGATGACGGGCCAGGGCATTGAGGAACTTGGCAAGCACAAGGTTGGTCGATTCGGCATCCCGCTCGTCACGCGGTCCCTCCTGCACCACCACGAACACGGTCGAGTTGTGCGCAAACACGCGCCGGATCCGCCGCCGATCCCCATCGACGATGCGGTTCGCGAGAGCACGCAGCGCTGGCTCATGCTGCAGCAGGATTGAGCAACCTCAGAACCTCATCGACCTCACTGAGGTAGCCCGACGAGAAGTGCAGTGAATGCGGCGCAACGGTGAAATGGTTGGAGCGCAGAAGCGGTGCCATGAGGTGGGTTGCTGCCATCTGCATCATTGGATTGCTGCTGGCTGGCTGTACGGAGGAAGCTGCGCCGACGCCTGCAGCACCTCAGCCGGTGGTTCCGACCACCCCGCCGTCAGAAGATCCCGGAATTCCCGTGACCAACGAGACGGAAACCTCCGTGTTCCCGATTACGTACAGTCACCAGGATTGCGAAGCCATTGTGTTCATTCACGCCGTGGATTTTGCGACGGCAAACCAGCTCCTGCCGTTGGGTTACACGGCGGCTGACATGGGCTACTTGATGGACCTGCCCGCCAACATCAACCTGGCCGCGATTGGCCTCATCACGTACACCTGCCAAGAAGATGATCTCGGCGTCGGGGCCCACACGCAGGCGGCGCTGTCCGTTTTCATCAATGCCCCTGTTTTGGAAGGCGTCCAGGCCAGCCGCGAGGAGGTCTTCATCAACGTCTACGAACTGCATCGCTTCTTTTCGGATGACGCCCAAGCAGCGCGTTACCAATTGGCGGGGTGGAACGTCACCACCGGCCTGACGGGAGGCGTTTCCAACGTCATCGCGCCGCCAGCCGATTTGGATGATCATCGATTGCCACAGCCGGGCAGTGGCGCCTCGGAAGGCATCCTCAACGGGACGCAACAATGGATTGGCGGTGTGTCGGGCGCGACGGGTTTCCGCCTGAAACATGAACAGGTCCGCTTTTGGCAGGAGACCCCAGACGGGGTCAGCATGGTTGGGTTTACGCTTGACAAGCATGGCCGGGGCGCCGTCAGCCTCTGTCAATACGCGGAAGGCAGCCTCATCGCGCAAACCATTGGGCGGACGTCATGCCAACCCGGCGAAAACTTCGGCTTGACCGTCTCGGACTTCAACGTCGTCGGGACCATCGAACACTTCCCTGGTGTCAGCGCTTGAAACGCTGGCTCATCCTCCTGTTGCTGGTGCCCGTCGCGACCAGTGGACCGCAACACGAAGCGGCCATTCTCGAAGCCCACGTGGACGCCACGTTCCACCCGAATCTGGACCCGGCGAGCATGCGCGAAATCTTCGACGTGCTTCCAGCCGGGCAGGGCAGTTCCGGCGAGGGCTGTCATCATGCGGGCACATTCCGTTATGAGCCTGGAAAATTCCAATTCCAGGAACAACGCGAAGAATCTGGTTGCGGCGAAGTGCAACTTGAGGTCGACATTCCGGAGGGCGTGGATGAAATTGGCATTCGCTTCTTGACGAACCGGGTCATCGATTATTCCAGTCAAGATGAGCGTCTGCAATTGACGCCGGACAATCCGCAACGGCTGCGCATCTATGACGAGCGCCGGGCCTTGGTGCAGGAATTCACCGTCTACCAGGACCGTGCACCGCACGCCGCTGCAGATGTCGAATACGCCATTGTCGTGCCGACCGACGATCTAGGTCGCAACATGACACTTGGCTGGTATTTTGAGGACACGGGCAGCGGCCTGGCGCCTCTTGTCGGCAGTCAAACGGGCCGCCAATTCACGGCCCGCGTCCATGATGTTCGTATCACGTTACGCGACCTCCCGGTGGACATGGCGCCGCCGGAAACGGTGCAATCCATCGAGACCAACGACGTGATTCTTGACACGATGGAAGCTCGTGTGACGATTCCCGCGAACGTCGCCGGCCCCGACGCGTGGCTCACGGTGCGCCACCTTGGCATTGTCATGCCGGAGCGCGTTTGGTCACCCAATGGGACCTTGATTGACGACTTCGAACAGATTGTCACGGGCACGCAGCATCAATTGCGGTTGCAGGCGGCCGAAGCCGGCACGTATGTGGTGGCATTCAGTGGCAGCACGCCGGTCCCGATTGTGCCACCGCCGCCTCCGACGCGGATTCCTTGGCTTCTGGTTGCAGCCCTGTCGCTATGTGGCGCCTTGTACGTGACCGCCACCACACACCAAGGCCTGTTCTACCGAGACCATGCCCAGCACCAGCGGCGCACGGCGCAACGCAAGAACGTGGAAATCGCCCTTCTCGGCTTGACATTGTCCGGCTTGACCGGGTACACCTTGGCCACGCAACGGCAGGCCATGACGACCCTCCCCATCGAAGGCGTCGCCCTCGGCCTCTACGCCTTGTTGGCCATTTTCGGCTTGCTCTGCATCATTCACCTCGGCATCGGCGTCTTGCGGCGCAGCTATGCACGGGAACTGCGCCACGCCGAAGAAGTCGAACAAGCCAATGCCGTCCTTGCACGCAGCAACCGCGACCTGGAACAATTTGCCTACGTCGCCAGTCACGACTTGCAAGAGCCCCTGCGCAAGGTCGCCAGCTTCACCAGCCTACTCGACCGCCGCTACGAGGACGCCCTGGACGATCGTGGGCGCAAGTACGTCCACAACGCCCACGACGCCGCCGTCCGGGCCCGGCAATTGATCCGCGACCTCTTGGCCTTCAGCCGCATTGGCCAAGACCACCCCAAGGAACCCACCGATCTCAACGATGTGCTGCGAGACGTGCGCCAGGACTTGGCCGCATCCATCAGGCAAGCCCATGCCAGCGTCGTCGTCGAGGAACTACCCACCATTGACGGGTCGCCGTCGCTGCTGCAACAGTTGTTCACCAACCTGGTCGGCAACGCCATCAAGTACCGCCACCCAGACCGACACCCCGAGGTGCACATCGTGGCCACGAAGGGTCGCCATCACTGGACAATCCACGTGCGCGACAATGGCCTCGGCATCGCCAAAGAACATCAAGCCCAGGTCTTCCAAATCTTCCAGCGACTCCATGGACGGGGTAGCCAATACGAAGGCAGCGGCATCGGATTGGCCATCTGCCAGCGCATCACAGAATTCCATGGCGGGGAAATCGGACTCACGTCCAAGGCGGACGTCGGCTCCGACTTTTATGTCACATTCCCCATCCGGAGGGCTGATGGCTGAGGCGTCTGTTCGCATTGTGCCGTCGCAGCGGCATGCGGCGCTTCTGGCCGAGCAGGTTGCGCGCCTGCGCCAGGAAGGACCCGTGATTTTGGTCAGCTTCATGCGCACCTGCGACCATTGGCGCAAGGAGTTGGGCGCCGGCGAAGATTTGTTCTTCGTGGACGTCACAGGACACGGACCGCCGGGGATCGCCTTCGGCGTCGATGTGCATTACGTGGATTCGCCGGTGAAGCTGGAGTTGGTGGCACTCGTGTTGGACCGCGTGGTGCGCCGACTCGGCGGCGGCCAAATCGTGATCGACGATTTGGGCACGGCCTGCATGGTCAACAACGTGGGCGCGACCGTTGAATTTGCGCATCTTCTCATCAATCGCAGTCGGCAACAAGGTTGCCCCCTGCACCTTTTCCTCTCCGACGCGGCGTCGCCTGCGTTGGCAGATGCCCTACGCGGCTTGGCCGTGGACAGCACGGAGACTTTGGCATGAAACTGGACATTCTGATTGTGGACGACGACCCGGCCGACATCGACATGTTGACGGATTTCTTGGCGGAGGCGCCCTTTGAAGCCGTGTACACGACGGCAGCCGACGGCGGCGAGGGGCTGGCCCAATTGCGCGAGCATACGCCAGACCTCGTGATCCTGGATCTGAACATGCCGCGCATGGGAGGCCACGAAATGTTGGCGGCCATGCAGGAAGACGCGCAGATGGCGAAGGTGCCAGTCGTGGTGCTGACGACGTCGGATCGCGACGAAGACGTGGAAGCCTCCTTCATGGGCAAGGCGAAGGCGTTTGTTACGAAGCCCCACGACGTCGAGGGCTTCGAGGCGCTTTTGCAGCTGCTTGAGGACTTTGCACGGGCCTACGTCTGGAAGAAGTAGGTTCACTGACCCCAACGTCCGGACTCACAACCTCAAATGGCTTGTCCGACCTCCGTGCCCATGATGAGCCTGGTCGAGGAGGAACTGGGAGGCCCGACGGTCTTCAAGGACCTGGCCAAACTGGATTTTGATTACGTCCCTGAGGAACTGCCCAATCGTGATGACGCCATCAAATTCCTGGCGCGCACCTACCGTGGCTTGACCCAGGGAGGCACCCGCGAACACGCACTCCTTTGGGGGAGCGTCGGCACCGGGAAGACCGTGGTCGCCAAACGCTTCGCCCGAGACTTCCAAAGCGTCCTGCAGAAGCAAGGCAAGCGCTTCGAGTACGTTCACGTCAACTGCCGCCGCCGCAAGAGCAGCAGCCTGGCCATGCTCGGCATCCTGAACCACTTCGAACCCCACTACCCCGAACGTGGTTTCAGTGTCGGCGAAATGATGCGCGACCTGCGCAAACACCTGGAACGCCGCGACTGCCACGTCATGGTCATCCTGGACGAGGTAGACGCCCTCCTGCGCGCCGACGGCAGCAACCTCGTCTACGACCTGACTCGATTCAACGACGAAGTCGGCCAACAATGGGTCGGCATCAGCCTCGTGCTGATCAGCCAACAAATGGTGCTGGACCAACTTGACGACGCGGCACTCTCCACGTTCAAGCGCAGCAACGTCTACGAAACCCAGCCCTACGGAGGCGACCAGATTGAAGCCATCATCGAACAGCGCGTCGACCTGGCCTTCAATCCCGGCACCGTGGACCACGAAGTCGTCAGCCTGATTGGGGATATCGCCGGCGAGCAATCCGGCGGCCAAGGCGGCCCTGGTGACGCCCGTCTCGCCATTGAACTCCTTTGGAAAGCAGGCGTCCTAAGCGACGACGAACGCGCCGATCTGGTCGGACCAGAACAAGTCCGCGCCGCCAAGGCCGAGACGTACTCCGTCGTCACGGAAACCAAGCTGCGCAACCAGCCCAAGCATCCCTTGCTCGTCTTGCTGGCCCTCGCCCGGCGCCTGTCACGCGACAATGCAGCGTACGCAACCACGGGTGAAGTGGAGAAGGCCTACGCCCTCATCTGCGAGGAACACGACGAGACGCCGCGCGGCCACACCCAGTTCTGGAAGTACCTCAAGCAACTCCAGGACGCAGGATTCCTGTACGCCAAACTCAGCGGCAAAGGCCAGGCCGGCACCACCCAGTGGCTCAGCATTCCCGACATCCCAACCAAGATCCTGGAAGCCAAGGTGCTGGAAATCCTGGGCGACCACTGAACTCAAGCACTCGACCCCCGTCCCCGCGCCGTGGTCCTGCTCAACGCCTCCAATTCGCACCTGTTCTGGAAGGACAAGGATCCGGTCCCCCTGGAAGGCAAACATGCGGCGAACTTGCTGGCGTTTCCCAGGGGCGACGAAACCATGGCCGCCGCGCGCGAACGTCTCCTGGACCTCGTGGGCGAAGCCGGCGACGACCCCGACGCCCACCCATTGGCCAAGGTGCTCGAGATCGGCGAGCCGTTGCACTACGAATCGTTCTGGGATCATGGCCGCCGGCGTGAAGTCCTCCCCGTCGCCGCCAAGCGACCCTACTGGGTGCCCGACGTCTCGGACAGTCTGTTCTTCGACCATGGATTCTACACGGTCGAGCATGACATTCCGTACATCGAACGGACCCTGGCCGATTTGTGTGCCGAAAAGGATTGGTGGATGTGGGACACCAAGGGTCGCAAGCAGGACCTCGATGTTCTGACATACGACATCGAGACGACGCAGTACGGCGAAGGCAAGCGCGAAGTCCCCGTCGACATGATTGGCTGGACCGATTTCTCGGTGCAATACGAGGCAAGCAAAGACCTCGATACGGAGGCCTTCGACTTCCGATTCCACGACTTGCCGCAGGATTGGGCAGACCGCGAGATCGAACAACGCATCGCTCGCAACGTCGATGAGGAAATGGACATGCTGATGGAATTCACCCAGCATGCCGTTCGCTACGACCTCATCGCCGGCCACAACGTCCTGGGTTTCGACAACCTACAGATTCGCGAGCGCATCCGGACGTTCCTGCAACGCGACGAGAAGCAGCAGAACCTCAGCAAGGGCATGCGGGATTGGTTCCAGGAATTCACGAGCGTCTGGAGTCGTCGCGACCGCAGCTTCCACTTCGGCACCAGCAGCGACATCTGCGTTTGGCATCCCGTCACGCTGGACACATTCCACGCCGCCAGGAAGTTCTACTTCTTCCACGACGATTTCACCCTCAAAGGCCTCGCGCCGTGGCTCGGCGTCGACGTGCCCGGCCGCGTCTACATGGAGCCGGACCACATGAGCCTGACCGACCCAAAGACGCTCGAGTACAACAAGCACGACGTCCAGGAACAGGTCGGCATCACGCAGATGCTCATCGCGCAGGCACTTCCACTGGCTTTCACGGTCAACATGCCCCTCGACAGTTTGCTGACCGGGGGCAACACGAAGATGTGGGACCACATGAGTCTCCTGCGCGCCCGTCGGCGCCGGCGCATCATGCCGGCCACCTGCCGCGCTCAGGGAATCGCCCATGCCATTCATCGACACGTTGGCAAGAGCTTCCCGACCCGCGAGGAAGTCGCCGAGGCGGCGTTGTCCATCCCGGAATCGGATCGGCAATCCGCCAAGGAATTCATCCGCGTCGCCAAGCAAGGCCCCGAAATGCCGTTCTGGTGCGAACACCCGGGCATCATCGTGCGCCCCGGGGCACCAAAGGAAAATCCGCACGGCTATGCCATCGTGGGCGGCCTGACGCTGAAGCCCGACTCCGATCTTCAAAGCCATTTCACACCGTGGTACCACGTCGTCGAAGCCGACGTCGGAGCCATGTATCCAACGATTCTCAAGGCCCGCAACCTGACCGCTGACACCGTCCAACCAGCCAAGGCCGACGAAGAGGCCGACGACTGGATTTGGCTCATGGATCTCGATCCTGAATTCACCCAAAGTGGCCGATACCAGGTTCGCAAAGCGACCGAGGATGACGACTTCACCGGCGGCCGCGGATGGCTCATCGGTGTCAAACACGCCAAGGAACCCGGCACCGTCAACCAAGCGATGACCGGCATCCTGCACACAATTCAGCAGGTCAAGGACGCCCGCGCCCGGGCCAAGCGGGAAGGCGCCAGCAAGGACGACATTCGCATTCTGGACATGACCTACGCCAGCCTCAAGGCGGCGCGCAACGCAGGCACCCACGGCATCCTGGTGGCGGTCAATGTGAGTTGCCGCCAGTTCAATGTCTGGGGTGGCGCCAACATCACGACGATTGGCCAGCAAGTTCTGCATGACACGCGCCGTGAATTCGAGAAGAAAGGCATCCGCGTGGTGTATGGCGACACGGACGGCATCTACCTGGGTTGCAGCAAGTCCGCTGGCAACCTGCCGCACCTGGCGGCGGCGCTGGGCGCAGACGTCGAACCAGAATCTGACAAATGGATCACGCTCCCCGACGCCGCCGTCGGGGCCGTGCAGGAAGCCAACGACAAGTGGCGCAAGGCCCTCAATTATGATGACTTCGAGCTGGAGGCCGAGCAATATGATGCCATGGTCTTCGTGGTGCACAAGAACTACCTGAAGTTCAAGGCCAAGGGCGACGACGTCGTTCTGGAGACCAAGGGCAACAACTTCAAGGGCAGCGACAAGGCGCCGCTGGCCCAGCGCCTCTTGGGCCCGATCATGAAGCAAGCCCTGGCCGACGTGGCGCAGTGGGACGAGGAAGAGGATGCCCGCGAACGCATGAAGAGCGCCATCAAGCGGGCGACGCGGGACGCCGTGCAGGAGCTAAAACTCGGGGACATCGGGCAACACGACATCGTCTTGACGCAGAAAGTCGCCCCGATTCGAGGGTACAAGCCCAACGCCGACGGCAGCCTCAGCACCTTCGCCGTGCGGACCGCCGCCATCGAGCATTTGCTTGGTGAGCAGATCACCGCCGCTCGGAAGTTCAAGTTCATTGTCTGCAAGGATCCCTTGCCCCTGTATCACAACCCGCAGGAACAAGAACGGGTGCGGCAGCACATGGCGAACCAAGGTTACAACTTGGTCGTCAAGAAGCCCCGCAAGGCGAGCATCAAGCCCATTGAGTACATGTGGCCGGCCGAGAAGGTCGAGGACCACATGATTGACTTCCAGTGGTACAAGGATATGGTCGAGGCGTACATCAAGGGCGCATTCGGCTTTGATTCACTGGAGTTGGCAGTGCAGCGGGATCTCAGCTCCTGGTTCTGACAACCTTAAGTCCCAACCCCCACCTCGCCACCGCATATGGCCCGGTTCAAGGCCCAGCGCGGCCTCGCCAGCACCCTTCTGTACGTCCTGACCGCCGCATGGCTTGGCCTGTGGATCTTTGGTTGGATCAGTGGCGAGCAAGGCCTCGCCCAGCCTGCCTTCTACGTTTTCTGGACGTTCCTCGCGGCGACCCTCGTCTTTGCAGGCCTGCGCGGCGCCATCGAAGAATAACACCGGCATCGTCGCCTCTTTGTGGGGCGCCTCGTGTCGCGGCCTGTGCGCCACTGGCTGATGAAGTCCGAACCGGACGTCTATTCCATCGACGACCTGCAGCGTGACGGCTCGACCCATTGGGACGGCATCCGCAACTACCAGGCTCGCAATTTGATGCGAGACGAGATGAAGGTCGGCGACAAGGTGTTGTTCTACCATTCCAACGCCAAGCCGCCCGGCGCCATTGGCATCGCCACAGTCTGTAAGGAAGCGTACCCAGACCACACCCAGTTCGAGCCGGGCACGAAGTACTTCGACCCCAAGGCAGACCCGGACAATCCGCCGTGGCTCATGGTCGATATCGCGTACGAAGCGCACTTGCCGCGGCTTGTCTCCATCACAGAAATGAAGGCCAATCCCAAGCTCGACGAGATGGCCGTGACGCAGCGGTTCCAACGCCTCAGCGTCCAGCCGGTCCGTCCCGAGGAATGGGATGAGGTCCTGGCGATGGCTGAGCGCGATCCCGCTTAGCCGAGGATTGTCTGGCGGTAGGTCCTGCGGTTGATCAGGGCCAACAAGCCTCCGATGATCAGGGCCAAGCCGAGACCGATGGCCAGATCCGGCAATGCATCGGCCCAGCCTTCGAACATCAGATCTCGCAGGCCGACGATCACGTAGTTGACCGGGTTGAAGTCGATGATCGTCTGCAGCCAATCGGGCAGCAACGCGCCAGGCATGAACGCCTCACTCAGGAACAAGAGCACGAAGAAGAGCGGGAAGACGCTCTGGGTCGCTTGATCGCTGCGAGTCTTCATGGCGAGAATCATGACGGCGAGGCCAGTTGTCAGCAAGCCGAATAGGACGCCGACGAGAATCATGACGACGGCGCCGACCGCGCCGGTTTCCACGCGCGCTCCGAGGGCGACGGCGAGCAAGAGAATGATGAGTGCCTGGCCGCCGACGCGCGTGGATTCTGCCAGAAGGCGGGCGAAGATGACGCCGGCGGGGCTGGCTGGGGTGGTGCGCAGTTTGTCGAAGTAACCTGTGCGCAGGTCGACGATGAACGCGGCACTGCTGTTGGCCATGCCGAGGACGGCAGTCAGGAGGATGATGGCTGGCGCGATGAATTCGTAGTAGCTGTCGGCGACGCCGTTGTAGGGGTGCCCAGGCGTGTCGAGGGTGTTGCTAAAGACGCTGCCAAAGAGGAGCAATTGGATGATGGGCATCGCGATGCCAAACACCAAGACGACTGGAATGCGCGGCATTTGGCGCATGTTGCGCGCATAGAGTTGCCAGAAACTCACAGGGACCCCTCCTCACCGAGGCGTTCGCCTGTGTAGCGCAGGAACGCATCATCGAGTGTGGGCGTGACGACTTTGGTGCTGCGCACGCCGAGGCCGACTTGATCCACGATGCGCAGCGCAGGCAGGAGGCTGGCGCCGCCGTCGGGGACTTGAATGTGCATGTGGCCGTCGTCAAAGCGGGACGGAACTTTGCGAAAGGCATGACGCAATCGCTGGCGTTGTTCATCCGTCGGTTCTCGATTGAAGGCGACGTCGATGGTGTCGGCGCCGACGCTGCGCTTGAGGCCTTCGGGGGTGTCGATGGCGGCGATGCGACCTTTGGCCATGATTGCGATGCGGTCGCACAATTTGTCGGCCTCCTCCATGTAGTGGGTGCTCATGATGACCGTGAGGCCTTTGTCGCGACGCAATCGACGCAGGACGTCCCAAAGTTCCTGGCGGCTTTGCGGGTCCAGGCCCGTCGTGGGTTCGTCCAGGAACAAGACGTCTGGTTCGTGGATGATGCTGACGGCCAAGTCGAGGCGTCGCTGCATGCCGCCGCTGAAGGCGCTGACGCGGCGACGGGCGTGTTGGCTCAGGTCAAAGGTCCGCAGGAGCTCGGCCGCGCGCTTCTTGGCTTCGGCTTTGGAAATGCCGTGGATGCGGGCATGGAACACCAGCATCTCTTCGGCGGTGGCAAGGTCGTCGATGCCGACTTCTTGCATGGCAAATCCAATGCGCCGCCGAATCGCACCTGCTTGCTTGCCGACGTCGTGCCCGAGGACGCGGGCCGCGCCGCCCGTGGCATGGTGAAGGGTTCCCAGGATGTGCATGGTCGTCGTTTTGCCCGCGCCGTTGGGGCCGAGCAAACCGAAGATCTCCCCCTTGCGGACCTCAAAGCTGACGCCTTGGACGGCGTGGGTGCCGTCTTGGTACGTCTTTTGCAGATCGCGAACCTGGATGACCGGTTCCATTGGGCGTGCGACTCACGGGAGGGGTTTCATGGCTTCGCCAGGGGCCACGAAATCGACGCCGCACGAGCCCGTCATATGACGGCCTCAATCCCATATAGGCTGCCCAACTGGCATGCCCCATGAGCTTCGACACCGACCGCATCCGCAGCCAATTTCCGGTACTAGCACGCCACATCGAAGGTGTCGACGGCCCCTTACCGCTGGTCTTCATGGACCACGGCGCCAGCACCCACGCACCGCAGCCGGTCCTCGACGCTGTCATGGACCTGCACACCCAGCGCTACGCCAACATTCACCGAGGCAACCACACGCTCAGCCTCGAATCCAGCGATCTCTTTGACAGCGCCGCCAGCGACTTCGCCTCCTTCATTGGCGCCACGCGCAGCGTCGAACAAGGCGACGACGCCTTTGCCATGCTTGGCAACACGACCGACGCACTCAGTTTGGCCGCGCACCTCATGGCCGACACGCCCGGCGCCACCTTGACCACGTTGGCCGAGCACCACAGCAACGACCTGCCCCACCGTGCCCGCGGCGACGTCCTGCACGCCGACGTGGACCACCAAGGCCGCGTCGTCATGGACGACTTCTCGGCGAAGCTGGAAGAAAACGACGTCAAGCTGGTGGCCGTCACCGGTTGCAGCAACGTCACCGGCTACATGCCACCCATTCACGACATGGCTCGCTTGGCCCACGAACATGGCGCGAAGATCCTCGTCGACGCGGCCCAATTGTACGCCCATCAAGCCATTGACGTCAAGCCCCGCGACCACCCCGAGCACATCGACATGCTCGCCGCCGCCGGCCACAAGGCCTACGCGCCGTTTGGCAGCAGCTTCCTCTACGCGCCCACCGAATTGATGGACGCGGCCAGCCCGTACATGCCTGGAGGCGGCACCGTCGAATGGGTCACCGATCAAAACGCCTGGTTCACCAAGGGCCCCGACCGCCACATGGGCGGCACCCCCAACATCACCGGCGTCGTGGCATTCGCCGCCGCAACCCGATTCCTTGCCGGCATTGGCATGGACAACGTCCGCGCCCACGAAGTCGAACTCACCGAACTGGGCCTCAAACACTTCGAGGATCTCCGAGAGCGCCACGGCATCGATCTGTTCGGCCCCAAGACCAGTCAAGAGAAGGCCGGCGTGTTCAGCTTCACCGTGCCCGACGTGCGCCACGACGTCGTGAGCAAAGTCCTGAGCACCGAAGCCGGCATCGCCACGCGCAACGGCTGCTTCTGCGCCCACCCACTCCTGCACCGGCTCCTTGGACTCGGCGTCGAACTGCCCGGCGCCACCCGCGCCACCATCGGCATCTACCAGCAAGCCAGCGACTTGGAACTGCTCGTCGAACACCTGGACATCATCGCACGCAAGGCCTGGAAAGGCGACCACGGCAACGGCGCGCCGACCGTCCAGACCACCGTCGAAGTCAGCTGAACGCAGCATCGAAGCTGCAAACCCTGATGCCTGGCAGGCTCATCTCACAAGCATGCGCACACTGATTGCCGCGAGCTTGTTCCTGATTGCCCTCGCCGGTTGCACCGATGCCGACGACGTCTGGCACTACCAATTCACCCAGTGCGAAGACGCCCCCTGGGGCAACGTGAACGACGCCGCTGCGCTGGAATCGCACTACGGCTTTGCTTTCAAGGACGTTGAGGAAACCACGGATGGCGGCGCCTATGCCTCCGTCTGCGGCGGCGCCAGCGACCGCCACCTCGAAGCCACGCCTGTCGATGGCGACGCGACCAAACTCAAGGCCGATGGCTGGAAGGAAGGCCCAACGCCTCAAGTCGAATAGGCCGACCGCCACCACAGGTAGCCCGCGACGCTGGCCAAACACAACCACAGGCCTAGCAATTCGATGGGCGCGAACGTGAAGTCCAGCAGCCACCACGCGAAGAACACCGTCGCCGCCAATTCCAGGGCGACCAGGATGTTGACTTCGCCACTGGGTGCCATGCGCAGCGCGGATTGGAACATGGCCAAGGCCGCCAACGTCGGCACCAGCACCTGAATCGCGGTCCACATCCACGTCTCGGCGGTGAACGTGCCGAAGGCAGGCAAGGGCTCCGTCGCGACGGCCATCGCCAAGAAACCGATGGCGCCAAGGAGTGTGCTGGCCAGCAGCAGGTCTTGCCACGGCAGCCCGCGGCCATGCTTGCGAAGCAGGACAGCATACATGCCCCAGGTCAAGCCGGCGCCGATGGCCAGTGTCATGCCCCAGGCATCCGGTGCAGGCACCGATCCACCGCCAGTCAATGCGAGCCATCCGCCGACGCCGAGGCCGAGAATCGCCGGCACGAAGGACCACCCGACTTGCTCACGAAGCCACAGCCAGCCAAAGAGCGCCGTCCAGAGAGGCGCCGTGTAGAAGCCGAGCGTCGTGTACGCAGCCGGGATGCGGGTTTGACTGTAGACAAAGAATGCAAAGCTCAGGAACGTCCCGACGACCAACGCACCAAACAGGGCCGGTTGTCGCAGAATGCGCCAGGCATTGGCAATGCGCTTGCGGCCAAAGTAGAGCGCCGGCAGCAGAAATGCCAGGCCGCCGCGGACCGCTTGGAGCCACATGGGGCTGTACTGGCGCAGCAGAATCTCATTGCCCGGACTGAGCAAACCCCAACAGGTGAAGGCGGCCGCCGCCAGGAGCAGGCCCTTGCGGCGCTCGTCCACCTACGCCTCGACCGTTTGACCGAGCTTATGCATCGCGGTCAAGACGTCCGTCATGCCGGCAAGTTGTTCGGGAATCTCGATGCCGTCAATGGGTGCTGCGAGGCTGAGACCAGCGTCTTGCTTGGCCTTCCACACGGCGGCGTTGAATTCGAGGACGGCCTCGGTGAGCGACTCGTCCACGTCAATGCCTAGCACTTGGGGGAAGCCGCTGTGGTGGACATCGATGTCGTACACCTTGTCGGCGTAGTAGTGGCTCACGAAGGGACTGATCGGCGCCAGGAGCAGCAAGACACGGCGCACGACTTCGTGCAGTGTCCAGCACGCCGCCGGATCCGGATCGACGCCTTCGTCTGCGTTGCCATAGGCGCGGGTTTTGACCATTTCCAGGTAGTGGGGCGCAAACAGGTTCCACACGAAGGAGCGCAGTTTGTTGGCGGGGCCAAAGAAGTCCAGCTTGTCGTAGCCTTCCAAGGCTTCCTTGGTGAGTTGGTCCAATTCGCCGAGAATCCACGTGTCCACGGCGTGCAATTCGCCGGGGTGTTCGGGCTGGTCGAAGCGGCTGACGAAGTTGACGACGTTGGCCAGCTTCTGCAGGAACTTGCCCGTTCCCTGGATCTTCTGCTCGTCGATGCGGAAGTCGTCGCCGATGGTGCACTCGCCGGCAATCCATAGGCGGAAGGCGTCGCTGCCGAACTTGTCGATGACCTCGTCCGGGTTGATGACATTGCCAACGGACTTGCTCATCTTGCGGCCGTGCTTGTCCATACCCATGCCGTGAATGACGACGTTCTCGAAGGGCTTGCTGCCCTTCAGAAGTTGGTTTTTGAGGCTGGCATAGTAGAGCCACGTGCGGACAATGTCGCGGCCGTTGATGCGCAGGCTGCACGTGTGGTCGTTCCACCATTCCTTGTCCTGCAAGTGGTTCAGAACGAAAAGGTGGCTGACGCTGCTGTCCATCCAGGTGTCGAAGACCTTCTCCTCGCCCTTCCAGGTCCAGCCATCATGGGCCTGCATGAAGTTGTTCAGCTCGCCTTGGACCTCGCGTGTCTCACGGTGCAGGACGCGGCTGTTGACCGGCGGGTCTTCGAGCCAGGGCCGGTAGTAGACGGCCTCCAAGTCACTAGCGGGCGGGACGATGACGTAGTCCGTTTCCTCGCCTTCTTCGTCGACGACGAACCACAACGGAATCTCGGTGTGGTAGTAGCGGCGGCGGCTGATGGGCCAGTCGATGCTGACCGTGTCAATCCAGTCCAGCAAGAGTTGGCGGTGCTTGGCCGGCACGAAGTCCATGTCCTTCGCGATGGCCTTCAATTCCTCCGTGACGTGGGTCTGCTTGACGTACCACTCCTTGAGGGAAATGACCTCGACGGCTGCCTTGGAGCGCTCCGAGATCGGGAATTTTTGTTGAATCGTGTCGAATTCAGGGAGCTTCCCGGCGGCTTCCAGGTCTTCGATGATTCGGCGGCGGGCATCTTCGACCAGGAGGCCCGCGTAGGCGCCGGCGACTTCCGTCATCCGGCCATCCATGCCGATGGCGGCGATGGCGTCGAGTTCCAATTCCCGGAACAGTTGCACATCCGCTTGGTCACCGTAACTGCACACCATCATGATGCCGCTGCCAAAGTCGGTCTTGACGTGCGGGTGGGCACGGATTTCGACTTCATTGCCCAGGCCCGTCGGCGTGTCCAGCGTGTGCGGATCGTCCTTGAGTTGACGCTTGCCGAAACCAGGCGCCGGACCCATGGACCGGTCGATGGGCAGCACGGCAGTCTTGCCGATGAGATGCTTGGTGTCCTCATTGTCCGGGTGGACCAGAACCATGCGGCAGGCGGCGATGAGTTCGGGCCGCGTGGTGCTGATGGTGATCTCTTCGCCTGTTTCCTTGACCGTCCAGGTGACGTGGTTCAAGCGGGTTTTGCGTTCATCGTAGAACACTTCGGCATCGGCGATGGTCGTGCCGAGTTTGGGGTCGAAGGTGTTGGGACGCAATTCCTCGATGATGAGGCCTTGCTCGAAGAGCTTCAGAAACTGCGCCTGGCTGAAGGCGCGGTAGTCAGGACTGTCCGTTTCGTAGCCGTTGTCGAAATCGCAGCTCAGGCCGATGCGGCGCCCAATGCGCTTCATGTCGTCGCTGTACACCGAGATTTCCTTGCGGCATTCTTCATTGAATTCGGCGCGGTCCCAGAAGCGCATCGGCTTCTTGTGCTTCTTTTCGACCGTGAACTCGATGTTGATGCCGTTGCGATCCGTGCCCCACGGGAACAAGACATCGTGACCCGACATCCGCTTGGAGCGCGCAATCATGTCAATGAGACTGTAACCCGCGACGGCCCCAATGTGCCAGCGACCACTCGGGTACGGCGGCGGCGTGTCGATGCTCCAGACCGGCTTGGCGCCGTCGCCGACGAACGGCGGCACCCGCCCAGCGACCTCGCCAGAGATCCGGGATTCCAGTTCGACGTTCCACTTCTCGAGGGCCTTGTCGGTCATGGGGACAGCGGCGCGGACGAGGGCCGGTTTGAAAGCGGTTTGGAGGACCCTACCCCGGAATTCTAGCAATCAAAACAGCTAGGACATCAAAATGAAACGAATCGTCGCAATCGCAACGCTAACCCTGCTAGTCTCCATCTCCCTCGCCCCGACGACCTCCGCGAGTCCCATCGGAGTTTGCAATTCAACAAGCAGCCCCGCACACATTTGCATTGCTTATGGAAGCGCAATCGAAGAGCGCCGCGTGGTCGCTCTCGACGGACGGGACTACTGGGACGCCCTGATTGGCACGTGCACCATCCCATTGCCCACGGGCGGATCTACCATCATCCCCGCGGTTTGGATTGCACAAAACGGGGGCGAAGCAACCACGTGCCACCCGTTCACAGGAGGAACGTTTACCGCTATTGCAGGCCTCGAACAAGTAGCAGTCCCTGATGCGACGGGCTCCGAGGGCGTATTTGTGGGCATCTACGAAGCCGACATCTCGAGCACGGTATTGGGCTTCGGTGTTACTGGAGTACCTGCTGTTGCTCCAGGAGTCACGATCACAGCGGGCATCTGGTAGACTGCCCCGCACTTGCTTTTCCCCCTCATCCTTCGTCACGCATGCAACCCCTGGCTTGCAACATCCTTTAAGACCCCCTTGAGTCCCTGCGCGTTGAAGGCCATGCGGTTGAACAACTTCCTCCTGCTCTTGACGCTCCTGCTCGTGCCCTTGTCCGGCTGCCTCGGATTTGGCGACGAAGGCGAAGATGACCACAGCGACGACTGTGACCACCTCGAAGGCGACGCCCACGATGCTTGCCACGAAGCTGAAGGCGGCCACGGTGGCGAAGGCAACGAAACCCATGGCGGCAACGGCGGCCACGAGGGCAACGAAACGGAAGTGCCCAACGAGCTGCCCAACGCCACCCTCATCATGACGGCCGACAGCGACGGCCGCGTCCTCACCGGCACCGATTTCATCCTGCCCGGCGAGAACGTCACCTTCAGCGCCGTCGGCAGCTCCGACAGCGATGGCGAAATCGACCTCATCGGCCTGACCGTGAAGGACTCCAACGAGACCCGCACGGTCCAGCTCCTGGACGACGCTGGCAACTTCGTCAACGTCAGCCTCCAGTTCAACTACGTCGGCGCCGTCGAAGTCACCCTGCGTGTCCTCGACAACCGCGGCGAAGGCATCCAACTGGCCTCCAACGTCTTCGTCAACGAACGCGAGACGCACACCACGGCCGCCGACAACCTGTACGCACCGAACCAAAGCGGCTGCACGCCCGCCGGCTACAACGAACAAGCGATCCTGATTGCCCAGCAGTTCTACACGAACGAGCCATTCATCGTCAACGCGGGCGCCAAGTGGTTCTCCGTCAGTGCCACCGGCACCGACCACGTCGCGATCTGCGGCCCCGATGGCGAGCTCGCCACCGGGGGAAGCGCTGCGGAAACCGAAGAAGGCAACTGGACCCCCAGCCCGCGCGACTACTACGTCGCCATCTACCCGGACGGCCCCGCGACCTCCGTGGACTTCGAGATCATCGTCCACTACGAGTCCAAGCCGGCTGCCTAAGCCACTTCGGCTTCCTTTTTCCCCTCCCCCCTTTGACCGCCTCGTGCGGTTCCATTGGCTGCGCCTTCGGGCCACGGCTCATGCAACAGAAGACCCTGAGCGCGTGCGCGCCGCCATGCAGCACCTCACGGGCCTCGACGACGGCGCCTTCCAGGCATTGACCGAGGAGAACCAGGTCGATGCCCATCATGGCGGCGACGTCCGGTTCCTGGAAACCACGGTATCTCGATCCGCCGATGTGCGACGCATCGTCAAGCAACTCGTCGACGCGACGCCGACCTTGGCCGACGAACTCGAGGCGCGGACGGACGACGACGGCATCGTGTACCTCCGCTTTGGCAAACAGGACGCCTACCAGGGACGGACCACGGCGACGCGCAGTGATGATGCGGTGCAAGTGCGCATCAAACCCATGGTCCACCCAGCCAGCCGGCAAGGCGCCATCGATGCCATGGCGCAACTCTTGGAGACCGGCCAGGTCTAGCGTTCTCTTCAAAGGCCTTTATTTGGAGGAGGGGAGTCCTCGTTCTGCTTCGGAGCGAGCTGCGCGTGGCAGAGCCAGATTTTGAAACCACATGCCCCGTGTGTGCGCACGACTTCGACGTCCCCGGCGATGCAGCCGAGGCGCCGTGCCCCAAGTGCGGTGCGATCATTGAATTTGAAGCCGATGACGCCGAGGCTCGCCGCCAAGCGACCCTTGCTGCGCAGGAGGCCGCTCGTCAGGAACGCGAGGCCGCCAAGGCCGCTGCGGCGCAGGCACGGGCCGAAGCCAAGGCCCGCAAGCAAGCCGAGAAGCAAGCTGCCAAGCAGCGGCGCCTGCGGGAAAAGGAAGAAGCCCGCAAGGCGGCTGAAGTGGCCAAGGCCAAGAAGCAAGCCGAAGCCGCCAAGGCCCGCGCGGCCAAGGAAGCAGCAACCGCAAAGAAGCAGGCAGAAGCCGAACAACGAGCCCGCCTGAAGGCCGAACAAGATGCCAAGGCAGCCAAAGCCAAAGCTGAAACGGAGGCCAAGAAGCAAGCCGAGGCGGCAAAAGCCCGCGCAGCCAAGGAAGCAGCCGCCGCGAAAAAACAGGCAGAAGCCGAAAAGCAAGCCCGTCTGAAGGCTGAGCAAGATGCGGCGGCCGCCAAAGC
>JBMZJT010000006.1:0-21418 GCA_049617695.1 Thermoplasmatota archaeon
CTCGGAATGTCCGATGTCGAAGGCGTCGAAGAGTTCCTTAGCGGCGAGTATGGCCTCCGCATCCGTGTCGGTGCCTACGGTTCGGAATTCTCCGGCGGCGAAGGCTCCGAAAACCAGGATCACGAGGGCTCGCGGATGGGCTTTGGTTATTACTACGCCTACTACAATCCTGGCTTGGCTCAATGCTCCGCCTCCTGACGATTCTGCTCATCGTGCCCTTTTCGGGATGCCTTGGGGCTGACGACACGGAGGGTGCCGCGCCGCCGGTGCAGCCCGTCGATGCCTTTGCAAATCGTTGGTTGTTTGACGGTTGCGAAGGCTTCACAGTCGTCCAAACGTTTCCGACCGCGCTCCATCCGGCTCCGGTTCCCACTGGATTTGATCCGTCCCCTGAGCTGGCGGTGGTCACCCAGAATGTTGTCCTTGCCTTGCAATGCGAACGCATCGGCATCGCGGGGTACGAGCGGCCGGCATTCATCCTGTTGGAGTTTGCCGACAACGCCGTGGCTCCAGCAGCGTGCCGCGACGATTCGGCGGGCCGGTTGATGTGGGCGCTGCACCGAGCCTGGAGCAACGACACGGAAGTTGCCGAATTTTTTGGCTCCTTGGGGCTCCAAACCAAGATCGTGGACCCGACCGTTGCACCCGATGACCTGGGGCAAGCGCGATGGCAATGGGTGGATGCCGACATGCGCTTGTTTGATGACGATACATGGACATCGTTTGCGCAACCCCTCGGACGGTTCGTCTGGATTGGAGATGGCCAAAGTCACATCCTCGACTGGGAGCTCACGGGCTCCCGACCAGGCAGTCGAATGGCCTTCGGTCAAATCGGCGACACGTTTGGCCAACCGATGGCGCAACCCACGGCCTGGTCCGGCGGACGTTTGACAGGCATGTTCGGAGGTGAATTGCAATCCTTCGCATCCTCGGATTGTTCCTCGTCCTGACCGGCTCGGCAAGCGCCGTGCCCATGGTCTTCGAGCCCCCCGCCGCCTTCGAAGGCATCGTCACGCAAGAATCCGATTGGGTGATGCTCGCCGTGCCACAAGATGCCCAAATTGGCTTGTCGGGTCGCGGCACGGAGCGATGGACAGAACATGCCCGCGCCACCACCACGGTGCCGCTGGCACAAACACAAGGGGATCAATCGGCGCCCATTGATCAAGGCACACGCGCGGTGAACACCCGCACGTTGGCGACGGCTCCGGGATGGCTTGTCGTTGTCGCCAGGGGTCAGTTTGAGATGTCTCTGAATGGCACATCCCACCTGGAATCGTACAGGGATTGGTCACAGATTCGGGATGCATGGCTGGGAAACCCCCCGGCGTACCTGCTACCTGGACCGGCACAGGCCTGGTTCCAATCGGGACTTGTCACGGAAGCACGTGATGCCGCGTTCGAACTTCGCGGCCAGGCGACCGAGATTGCGTTGCATGGTGCGGTGTGGGCCTGCGGATGTCTGCATGACAGCCATGCCGAAACCGAGATGGCTGGAGGCCAAGAGGTGGCGCGCTACGGCTTCAATGAACTCGACGGCGACTTTGACTTCCGCGTCGTTGGCAAGGGCCGTATCCTGGCATCGAGCCAGGGTCTTGGACTCGAAGGCCAGGCTCGACTGCCCCTCGCGACCCTTGGCGAATGTCATGCCGAATGCGCGGCACCAAGCACGATTCGGTTGGCGGGCCGCATGGAGCTGCGGAATTTGACGTTCGAATCAGGGCTTGTTCGAGGCAATTTGGAGGGTTTCGACGTGGTTGTCCAGGTGGATGAAGGAAGTCCTGGATGGCTGGAGCCACAGACGTTTGCGGCTGCCACGGTGGGGTTCACCATCTTTGCACTTGCGCTGATTAGCAAGCAGTTGTTGGCCAAGCCGTTGCATCACCCGCAGCGGCGATTGATTCATGATACCGTGGCGGCGCGCAGAGGCATTACGTTTCGGGCATTGCAGCGGGCCACGGCGGTGGCCAACGGGCAGCTCAACTACCACCTGTTCGTCATG
The DNA here is from genome assembly GCA_049617695.1 of Thermoplasmatota archaeon. Classification (GTDB taxonomy): domain Archaea; phylum Thermoplasmatota; class E2; order JACPAO01; family JAHFTW01; genus JBFKXH01. The sequence goes on from JBMZJT010000006.1 coordinate 2,003, forward strand.
GAATCCGCAGGCATCATTCGATCCGAGCGGTTTGGCCGAAATCGCGTGGTCATGGAGCCTGAAACGCATCCTGTTGAGGCACATCTTGCGGTGGTGCTTGCGGACGACTCCATGCGCCGCATCGCGGCTCACATTCGGACGAAGCAACCCGACCTTGGCGATCTGGTGCAATCGGAACTGGATCACGGCGTCTCCCGTTCGACGACGCTTGGCCGCGTGCGTAAGTTGCAGGAAGGCGGCTGGGTCGAACCCCATGGAAACGGCCTTGCCTGGGTCGGGCCGCCACCCGAAATCGCCTGAGCGGCCCCGGTGCGCTTATACCACGCCTTCAACCTGGACACGTTCGTGAACTCTTGTGACCGAGCTGACATTTCTGGAACCGGTGGAGGCCGGTTCACAACGATCAGCCAGCTCCGCCAAACCGGCGGCCTCTACATCCGGGATCGGGGCCTCCGCGCCAACATTGACCCTGGACCCGGGGCCCTGGTGCACATGCACCGCTACGGCCTCGACCCCACCCGCACGGACACCATTCTCGTCAGCCACAGCCACTTGGACCACTGCAGCGACGCACCCGTCCTGCTCGAAGGTATCACTCGAGGTGGCCTGGACCGCAAAGGTACCGTCGTCGCCCCGACGAGCAGCTTCCAAGCGACCAAGCAAAAGGATGGCCGCGGCGTCGGCCCCATTTTTGCCCCGCATCACAGAAAGATGGCGGCGCACGCCCACGAAGTGGTCCCCGGCGACCAGGTCAGCCTCAACGGCATGTATGACTTGGACGTAACACGCCAATTCCACAGTGACCCGACGACGGTTGGCTTCAAAGTGCGCCTGACCCACGGGCAATTCAGTTACATCATCGACACGCAGTACCACGACGAGTTGTGGAAACAACACCAGGGAAGTCGGGTCGTGGTGTGTCAGATGACGCGCGGCGGCGACGCACGCATCCCGTGGCACATGTGCACCGACGACGTCCAAATTCTCGCCGAAAAAATTCGCCCGAAACTGCTCCTGCTGACCCACTTCGGTTACAAGACGCTCAAAGAGGGAGATCCTGGCGTCTGGGCGCAGCAAATCACGGAGAATACAGGCGTGGCCACGGTCGCCGCCCGCGATGGCCTGCGTGTCACCTTGGATCAAGAGCCCAGCCTCGAGCTGGTTGCCCCGAAATTCTGACGCAACCTCCTTACGCAGGCCGCCGCCTCGACCATTGATGGTCGATGCCCGGGTCTTCGTGCTGGGCGCCCTGGGAGCCTTGCTTGTGGTTGGGCTGGCCTTGGGTGCCGAGTCACAAAGGGAGACCTTCCTGCATCCGGATGCCCTGCAAGACGTGGCGCTGGGCGAAGCAGCGGGCAACCTGGTTGTCCTGACCGCCTTTGTGCCCGCAATGGCCGTCGCGCTGGCGGGTGCGTTGCTATCCCGTGTGCCATGGCTTCGTCGCATGGGTCCAGTGCTCGGCCTGTTCCTGTCGACCTATCTGCTCGTCGTGATGATGCAATCCAGTTGGCCCAACTACGTCGCCGCGGTTGAAGATCGCACGGCCACGTTCAGCATCACACCGTTGATTAGCAATGGAGATGCGGTCCCAACCGTGTTCTTGGGCCCCATCGTCGTGGTCTTGGCCGCTGCATTCGGCATCGCGGCCTCGGGTCGTCGGCTGCGGCCCCGCCAAGTCGCTGATCTAGACCCGCAATCCATCCTGCGGCGGTTCTTGGCGGCCTATGCATTGGGTGCCGGCTTCCTCATCATCGTGGTCCTCGGGAACCTGCGGCTGCTCATTGCCCTGCCCGACGGCCAAGCCGACACCGTGCCTTACCTGTTCGTCTTCCCGTTGAGCCTGCTCGCTGCCGCCGGTTTGCTGGTGACGGGCCTTCTCAAAGCATGGCATCTCGGGCTCTTCGTGCGCAACAGTCGGTTTGCGGACGCGGCCAGCGACGCGTGGAGCAACCTGAGACGCGCCGAATGGGTGCTCGCCGGGATCCTGGGCGGCGTGGCCCTGTTTGCAACGGTCCTCACAGCCATCCCGGACGATTTGCTTGAAGCCGGTCGGACCTTCGGCCTCACGACTCGGGGCCATGCACAGATGCAGTTCTTGCTCCTCGTTCCGCTGGGCGCCTGGTTGACGATGGACGCCAAGGTACAGGATGTCTTTGCTCGCTTCCAAGATCACGGCGCAACCCTCGATGTGGGAGTCGATCGAGCCGTGCTTGCCACCATGGCAGCTCTTGTCGTCGGCCTCGCCGGCGCCAGCGTGGCCCTCGCGATGGAGGGTGCTTTGTGGCCCTGGGCTGCGGCCTTCACGCCCTTGACCTTGTTGACATGGCGGCGCTTCACCCCGCAAGATGCCATGTGGCCATCCACGGTACTCGCTATCGTCCTCTGGGGCATTGGCAACACGGTGGTCGGCTTGTTTGAGCTGAATCGCGACGCCGACAATGCGCTGAGCTTGGCCGACGCGCCCGGGGTCCTGGCTTTGTTCCGGTTCCTCGCCATCCTCGTGGCTGCCGTCGCCCTCGCCCGATTGGCGCGCAGCCACGCAGGGCGAGCCCCCCTGGCCTTGCTCATCGCGGGTGCGGTCGGCATGCTGGCGTTCCTCGAACTGAGCTTCGCGGCCTGGATTGCGCCGCAAAGTGAAGGGGAATTCGTCGGAATTGGCAGCCTGATCGCCAGCCAGGATCGCGCGGTCCGGGCGATGATGCACCTCTTGGCCGGATTCGGGGCCTTTGCAGCTGGCATTGCGGTCGCGCGCATCCATCGGCCAGACTGGTTCCCGCGTCGCGGCGACCCGGCTCCGGCCGAGGAGTCGCTCGATGCTCCGGCCTTGCCTCCTGGCCATTCGGCAACCTGAAACCGCCGCCCGCGCGTCGCCGGTTGTGGCCACCACGCTGCGCGACCCGATTCATGGCTCCATTCGCCTCGACGACTGGGTCGTTCCAATCGTGGATCATCCCGAATTTCAACGCCTGCGCCGCATCCACCAACTCGGTACGGCGCAATTGGTGTACCCTGGCGCACATCATACCCGGTTCGAACACAGCCTCGGCGCTTACCACTTGGCTGGTCGCTTCGCCGAGAGCCTGGAACTCGACGACGACGAAGCCTTGACGGTGCGCGCGGGCGCCCTCCTGCACGACATCGGTCACGGCCCGTTCAGCCATGCCTTCGAGGAATTGTTGCACGACACGGGCCGTCGCCACGAAGACACCACCGTCGATTTGGTCCGCTGGGGGCCCCTGGGCGATTTGTTGCGCCAGGCGGACATCGATCCGGTCGCCGTGTCGGAACTCGTCATGGGTCGCGGCGCTCTGGCCAAAGTGGTCAGCGGCGCGATGGATGCCGATCGAATGGACTACCTGCTGCGCGACGCCCACTACACTGGCGTCAAAACCAGCGTCGACGCCGACCGCATCCTGCGCGTCCTGGTGCGTGATGAAGCCCATGGGACCCTCCTGCGTGAATCTGGCATTCTGAGCGCAGAAAGCCTCCTGACGATGCGGTTCCTGATGTATCCCGCCGTGTACCTTCACCACACGGTCCGCGCCAGCGAACGGATGCTACAAGCGGCCGTCCTGGCCGGCGTCCAAGAGGCAGACTTGCGTCTGCGCGACATGGAGCGCTACACGGATGACCAACTGTTGTGGACGCTGCGCCAAGCCGGCGGCCGTGCGGCGCAACTCATTGACGCCTTGGATCGCCGACGCCTCCACAAGCGCGCCTGGGAGATCCAGCCGACGCAATTGCCCGACGCCGCATCCTTGAGCGAGCCCAAACGTCGCGACGCCATGGCAGCAGCCATCGCGGATGCCGCTGGCGTAGAGGTCCACGACGTCCTATTCGACGCGCCCAGCCAGCCGCGCTTCAAGGAACTCGGCCTCCAAGTCCTGCGGCGCAGCGGCGACATCGTGCCCCTTCGCGAAGCCAGTCAGCTCGTCGCAGCGCTGGATGCGGCCCGGTACGATCACTGGCGCTTCTGGGTCTTTGCGCCCAAGGCCCACGTGGATGCAGTACGCAAGGCAGCTGCTCGCGAACTCGGTGCCCCGGACGCGTCGTTGAAGTAGGCCCTGCCCCTGGGCCGCGCGTTGGCCGCTGACCCTTGGAAGGACATCGTCGAACGCCACTTCCGTGTCTATGAAGCACGCGCCGAGCCGATGCCAGGCATTGGCGACGCGCGGATGTACTTCCTCATGTTCCCCCAAGAGGAACTGGAAAGCCGCTACGACGCGGTCCGCGAGGCGCTCCTGGCCCAAGATCCGGACCTCGTCGTCTTCCTTCGACACGACGGTGGTGAAGATGTGCTCGTTGTGGCCCCCCGGCCTCCGGTGGCGCCCCAAGGCAACCGCGCCAACTGGATTCTCCTTCTGTTGACGCTGGCCACCACCATCAGCGCCGGCGCCATCTACTGGCAAGGCTACCGCCACGTCGGCGAGGATTTCTCCTGGAGCGTCCTTTGGAGTCCTGAGCACCTTGGATTTGGTTTCCTGACCTTTGCGCTGCCCTTGATGGTCATCTTGGCCGTGCATGAATCGGCCCACTACATCGCCGCCCGGCGCCACGGCCTGCGCGCGTCGCTTCCCTATTTCCTGCCCTTCCCACCGTTTGCCTTGCCCATTGGGACCTTGGGTGCCTTCATCCGACTCAAAGATCCCCTGCCCGACCGCAAAGCGCTCTTCGACGTCGGTGCCAGTGGCCCCTTGGCTGGCTTCATTGTCGCGGTGCCGGTGCTCTTGCTTGGTGCCTACCTCACCGCCGATGCCGGCGTCGCCGTGCCGGAACTGGACGTTCCCGAAGTGGACGTCGATGTGCCCTACCTCCTGGAAAACCAAGGCCCTGGCACGCTGGACATCGTCTTGCAAGAAACCACCGGGACGGTCCTGCTGAGCTTGACGGCGCCTGATTCAGATGCGGCCTGGGCCTATGAGGCGACCCTCACAAGCACGCTGCTTGACGGCACGACCCTCGTCAACACCACCAAGGGCAGCATTGAGTCGCAAGCCACGGAACGACGCACGGTCGCACTCCCAGATGGTGCCGTGGAGGCGGTCATCACGGTCACCTGGGACGACCACTTGATTCGTTTCGGAAACCCGCTGCTGATTGAAGGCCTCGAACGCGTCGGCCTTGGCGACGAGGACTATCTCACCCATCCGACGTTCTTTGCTGCCTGGGTCGGGTTGCTCGTCACCGGCATCAATCTCCTGCCTGCGGGCCAGTTGGATGGTGGCCATGTGGCGCGGGCGGTCTTTGGCGACCGGATGCGTTTCGTGGCCTACGCCGCTGTCGGCCTGCTGTTCTACTTGGCCATCCAATTCCAGACCTGGCTCCTGATGGCGCTCCTTATTGTCTTCTTGGGCGTCCACCATCCGCCGCCGCTCAACGACCGCGTCAAACTCGGTCCCGGCCGCATGGCCTTGGCGGTCGTGACGTTGCTGGTCTTCGTGCTGACCTTCGTCGCCAGGCCCGTGATTTTCTAGGCCGCTTTGGCGACATGGCGGGTGCTGGATAGGCTCAGCACGCCGGCCATGGTGAGCACCACGCCAAGGGCCAGCAAGGCGTAGCTTTCCAGGAGTGCGGAAGCCTGGAGGGTGCCCAGGCCGCCAAGCAGCGATCCGAGTGCAAGAAGCACGGCTTTCAGAAGCATAGGAGGAAAGGGTCGTTCCATCCTATTTGACAAGCTTGGTGGGCTCATCGAACGTACGGGGCGGTTTGGGTCGTGCGCCCTTGGCCCAATGGCCCCGCACCAAGCGCCACACCTGGACACTGTGGGTCCACACCAGAATCGTGAACAGAATGCTTGGCGCCGTGTGCCAATACTTGGATGCATACTTCAGGCCGGCCGCGTCCACGGCGTCTCCAAAGAACACCAATGGAATGCCGCTCAGGGTGGCCAGCGTTGCCGCCGGGACCAGCCCGAGATCGACAATGCGCCGCCACTTCCAACCGCCCGCTAGGTCGCGACGGGGCAAGGAGATGATTGCGGCCGGAACCAGGAATGCCAGCCACGTCACGTAGCCCCACGCGATGTAGTTGCCTGCCGTGAACCACGATTTGCCGACGGTCCAGGAAATGACGAGAAACGCGAGGCTCAGAATGTAGGCGCCCACGTGGACAACCCCGGGGCCGACGCGGCGCAAGCTCTGGCCAAAGAAATGCAGGAACTGGACGCGATTGATCCAGGTATGCTGGAAGAAGAACACGGCTGCCGCCCACGACCACAAGACATGCCACCATACGAGTTGATCCTGGATGCCGACCGGCCGAATCCACTCCTTCAGATACAGCAACAAGAATCCGCTCACGCTCGCCAAAACGCTCGTGATGAGGACCCCGATTGCCAACACGGCTCGCGAATCCAACCATCGCCTGGCAGCCATCGTGGCGCCCAGGACGACGCCGAGGCTCGCCAGATGATGCCACAAGGCACTGCCCAAAACTGGCAGGAACCACGTCGCGGCCAGCAAGCCCGCCTGGACCACGACTGCGACCCAAGGCCAGCGACGCACAAGCCCGCTTCTCGTCAGCCTACGTCAACGTTGCGACCAGCACCGATAAGAGCCCCACCGTGCCTGGAAGCCTGTGCGCGTCGTGGCGATTGCAGCCGTTCTCCTGGTCGCTGCCGCCTTGGCCGTCGATTTGCAGCGCACGCCACAAGAATTGGCACTGGAACCGCAGCCGGCGACCTTCGCGGTAATCGGCACCTACGAGCGCACTCCGGCCGAAGCGCCTCCACTTTGCTTGCCCAACTGTGCCGGGGAGCGCCACGACCTGCGCATGGAGGTCCGTGGGCTGCCTGCGTTGCCCATCGAGGCGCGACTGGATGGTCGGGTGGTTCCCTTGGATGGTCTCATCAGCCGAGGCGACGGCCCCGGACCTCAGCGTCTCGAACTCGCATGGCCTGGCGGCCCCGTCTGGCACACGCAAACCTTGGCTCCGGGCCTCATCGATGAAGCCGTGACGGTGCGGTTGTTGGCTGGCGTCCCCGACGTCACCGTGGAGCAATTGGGCTCCATCGCCGTCGCGCTCACGGTGGACATTCGATACCAGGAACCGGTACCCGGCGCCGTCGAACTGCATGTCTGGCTGGATGACCGCGACGTGGGCGTGCTGGACGAGTCCTTTGACGACCGGATCGACGGGGTTCGGCTTGCGGATGCAGACCTCGTGATTTCCATCGAGCCCGTCGAATCGATGCCAGCGCAACCCACGTTCATCGCTTGGGCCTGAGCGTTTCGCTTATGCTTGGAACCGGTCTGCGCGGCTCCATGCAGGAATACCCCGTCAAGCCGGGCCACGCCGGAAAGATCGATTTCAAGATGATCTTCGAAGCTGCCTTCGGCTCGTACGAGGAAGACGACGGATGGCTCAAGGGCAGCTACGGCAGCATGCCCAAAATCTGGGCCAAGCAGGAAGGCAAGAAGCTCCTCGTCGTCGACACGGAGACCGACAAGGGCATCGCCATCGCCATTGGCAAGGGCGGCGAAGAAGCCGAGCAAGCCATGGCCCTGGCCCAAGACACCCAGCGCCAATGGAACGACTTCCTGGAAGGCGTGACCGGCTACAATGCCAAGATGCGCTCCAAGAAGGTCCAAGAGAAGGCCAAGAAGGAAGCCAAGGCCGCCGCTGAGAAGGAATCCAAGTAGGCATGGTCATCCTCGGCATTGAATCCACGGCCCACACCATTGGGGTCGGCATCGTCGAGGAATCCGAACCCGGCCGTTGCCGGATCCTCGCCAATGAGCGCGACATGCTCACCCCTGAGGAAGGTGGCATCCATCCTCGTGAAGCAGCCCACCACCACGCGGAAGTTGGGCCGGACCTGGTTCGCCGCGCCTTGGAAACGGCCGGCGTCGAAGCCAAGGAGTTGGCCGGCATTGCCTACAGCCAAGGTCCTGGCCTCGGTCCCTGCCTGCGCGTCGGTGCCACCATGGCCCGCGCTTTGAGCCTGCGTCACAACAAGCCGCTGCTGGGCACCAACCACTGCGTCGCGCACTTGGAAATCGGACGCGGCCTCACCGACGCCACGGATCCGCTTCTGATGTATGCCAGCGGGGCCAACACGCAGGTCATCGCCCACATGATGGGTCGCTACCGGGTCTTTGGGGAGACCTTGGACATCGGCATCGGCAACGGTCTGGACAAGTTTGCCCGCGAAAACGGATTGCCGTTCCCTGGTGGGCCCAAGATTGAACAGGAAGCGGCCAAGCCCGGCGCCGACGTCCTGCATCCGCTCCCGTACAGTGTCAAGGGCATGGATTTCAGTTTCAGTGGTCTTGCGATTGCGGCCCAGCGGCTCGTCGCGGATGGCGTGCCTTTCCCGGAGGTCTGCTACAGCATCCAGGAAACCGCATTCGCGGCCCTCGTGGAAGTTACCGAACGTGCCCTGGCGCATACCCACAAGGACGAAGTGGTGCTCGGCGGCGGCGTCGCCTGCAACAGCCGCCTCCAAGCGATGGCCAAGGAGATGGCCGAAGCGCGCGGCTGCAGCTTCCATTGTCCGCCGCGCCCGGTCCTGGTAGACAATGGCGCGATGATTGCCTGGCAGGGGCTGCTCCAGCTCCAGGCTGACGTGGTGACGATGCTGCCCAACAGTGGTGTGCGTCCCTACGAGCGGACGGATATGGTGGAGGTCGCATGGCGCTAGCCTTGCGGCCTTTTGACTGCGGCGTGACGCGCCGCACGGGGGTTGCATGGCGGTGACGGCCCCCATTCTCGCCACCGGTGCCGAAGCCACCATTGAATCCGGCGACTTCCTAGGTCGAAGCGTCGTCATCAAGCGCCGCGTCCCGAAGACCTACCGCCACCCCGAGCTGGATCAGCGGCTGCGCGATGAACGCACTCGGGACGAAGCCAATCTCTTGCTCAAATGCCGCAAAGCCGGCGTTCCGGTGCCCGTGGTTTACGACATCGACCGCGTCGGCGGCGCCTTGACCCTGGAACATGTGCCTGGCAAAGCGCTGCGACAAGCTCTGGAATCCGATGACGAAACCACAGCGGGTCGTCGCATGAAGCACCTGGGGCGCCTTGTGGGTCGGATGCATGATGCGGGCCTGACCCACGGCGACTTGACGACCAGCAATGTGCTCGTGCCCGACGCCGACCCGGACGGCTTGGTCTTGATTGACTTCGGCCTGGGGCAAGTCACGGTCGAGGAAGAGCCTCGCGGTGTGGATCTGCATTTGGTCGAAGAGGCACTCGAAGCCACCGATCCTCGTGTTGAGCGACTCATGGCTGCCTTCCTGGATGGATACGGCGATGCCGCGTGCAGCTCGGCGTCCATCCGTCGTTTGGATGCCATTCGCCAACGCGGCCGTTACCGCGACGCCACGTAGCTTTCAAACGCCGCTGGAATCGCCAGGCCGTGGCCCTCCCTGACACCGTGACCTTCGTCACGGGCAACCCTGGCAAGATCGAGGAATTGCGTGCCCTCATGGATCCTCTTGGCGTCGCCGTCGTCCAGCACAAAGGCGGCTATCCGGAAATCCAGCACGACGAACTGGCAGGCGTCACGGAGGCCGGTGCTGGCTACCTGGCTGCCATGGGCGTCCAACCGCCTTTTCTCCTAGAAGATGCGGGCCTATTCGTCGCGGCCCTGCGTGGCTTCCCTGGAGTCTACAGCCGCTACGCCTTGGAAACGCTTGGCAACCAAGGCATCCTCGACTTGTTGCGCGACGTGGAATTGGAAAGTCGCAGCGCCGCGTTCCAAGCCGATTTGTGCTACGTCGATGAAAACGGCGAGCCGCACCATTTTGCGGGCACCTGCAAAGGCCGCATCGTGGAGGCGCCGGCCGGCGACGGTGGATTTGGTTTCGATCCCATTTTCATGGCAGAGGGCGACGACCGTACCTTCGCCCAACTCTCCACTGATGAGAAGAACGAACGGAGCCATCGAGGCCAAGCCGTACGTGCTTTCGCGGCGTGGCTGTCGAAACAGTAGAGCCTTAAACAACAGGCAACATCGAAGCGACGATACCGATGGCCAGGTCATCTGCGAAACGCATTCTTGGGACCCTGCTGTTCGCCGTGGCACTCGTGGCCATCATGGCCTTCCTGTTCCTCATCTTCGCAGATGCGGAGAACCTGGACGATGTGCCTGGCGTGGGCGAGATGGATCCTGTAGCCATCGGATTTGCCATCGCCCTTGGCGTGATCGCCATCCTCCTCCTGTTGCTGCTGCTGATTCGCAGCTACGACAAGAAAGAAGAAGACGCCGGCGAAGCCGAGGCGTTCTTCGTCCCTGAAGAGGACGTACGCGAACAAGCCGCAGCCAACGAAGCCGCCTTCCAAGCCGCCTTCGACAGTAGTGTGCCCGAACTCGTCGTCTACGACCTCTGGACCGTGCAACCCCAAGCCAAGGCCTGGGGCAACGGCAACACCCCCAGCTACCACTTCCCGCGCAGCGTGGATGCCGGCGTCTACGCCAACGACTACGTCGACATCGCCCCCGGACAACGCGTCAAGTTGCGCACCCTGCTCGCCGGCCCCCGCGACGTGCCCCTCATCGGCAGCACGCCAGTGGAAGCACCCGCCGAAGCCGAAGCAGCCGACGACGTCGATGACACCATTCCCGCCGAAGAAATCGCCAGCCCTGGCGACGACTTCATGGCCGAACTGGAAGCCCGCTACGACGAAATGAAGGACACGGGCGACTTCGACAACTTCGAAGACCTCGACGAACCCGAAGCCGCGGCGCCGGAAGTCTACTACGATTACCAAGGCGACGTCGACCCGGTCATCGACATCGAAGGCATCGGTCCCGTGTTCGCCGAGAAGCTCAAGCAAGTCGGCGTCGAAACGACGAGCCGCCTGTGCTACGAGGATGCCGATGAACTCGCCCAGCGCATCGGTACGGAGCCCAAGCGCGTGCGCACCTGGCAAGCCATGGCCGAATTGATGAAGGTCAGCGGCATCGGTGGCCAATACGCGGAAGCCCTGGCTCGTGCCGGCATTGAAGGCATCAGCGAGCTGAAGAAGCGCAGCCCCAGCGCTATCGCCGAGCAGGTCAACGAGTACCTTGAAGGTCTGGACAGCAACGTCCTGGGCAGCAAGATCACGCCGCGCCGCGTCGAAGGCTGGCAGGCTGCCGCCAAAGAACTGCGTCGCGTGCGCAGCAAGGTTCCGGCCGCTTGAATCGTTGACTGCCAGGGATTGCCTCGCCAATCGTCCGTTTGCCATCATGTCTGATGGGACTCGAAGCACGCTGCGCGAGCCAAACATAGAGCCCTCTGTTCGTATCAAGGTTTCCTTTCCATTGCTTCTCTAAATAGAGTGCAAACTTTGTCGATTGGATGTTCGACATATCATATCATTCATGATCTGTGTGGCCAGGATGCCTGGCGCCGCAACCATGGTGTGATGTCGAGCATCGTGAAACCCTTTGCAAAAGGATGGATCGACATGAAACCACAACGAATGAATCGAAAGGAAATGCCTGTGCGCAAATTGGCCACAGGATTGACGCTGACCCTTGCTTTGCTTCTGATGCTGCAACCCATGGGGCACGCCTACGGCGTGCATGACGCCGTGGATGCAAGCGCCCTGCCGCATCAGGCGTACGGGCGACTCGGCGTGCTGGATACCGCTGCAGAAGGGCCTCGTCACGTGCACTTTGACACAACCACAGGAACCTACGCCATCGACGGCGAATGGATCCTGGACTTGGAGCGCCGCGACCTGTCGGTTGACCCCAATGTCCACGTTTGGGCCTTTGACTTTGAGGCGATCTTCCTAGGGCCTGAAACGACGGTGACGGCCAGCGGCGAACGCCCGTTGACCTTGCTGTCGCGTGGCCCGGTGGATCTCGCGGCAACCATCATCCTTGACGGCCTGCCCGGTGCAGATGCTGGGAAGGGGGCCGGTGGTGGCGGCGGTGGCGGTGGCGGTGCTTTGGCCGTCCTTGCCCTTGGTGCCATCGACTTCTCGGGCGCCATCAGTGCCCATGGGGGCGCAGGAGGCATTGGCAACATCATTCCGGATCAGCCCGTAAGTCTGGCAAGCAACCGGGGTGGTGACGGCGGTGCGGGAACCGCGGTTCTTGCATCGCTTGAGCAGATCACCTTTGGTGGTACGTTTGACGCGCTGCCCGGGGGGTGGGATGCCGAATCGCCGGGAGATCTCCTCCTTGCAGGGCAGGTCGTCTTTGACGACTCTGCCACGATTCAAGGCGTGCCGCCCATGAAGGCCCCTGGATTGCACGTGGTTGACGCTCTGCCCTTGGAGCAGTATCAACTCGGTGGCGGCGGCGGTGGCGCCGGCGCAGGAGGCAGTGGCCTCTTCATCGATGAACATGGAATGGAGGTTCGCGACGGCCATGCCACGCAAGGCGGGCTCGGCGGGCTCGGCGGCGCCGGGGGTGGTGCTGGCGGTGCCGGTTCCTACGCGGTTGCCGGCGGCGGTGGCGGCCAAGGTGGTAGCGGTGGTAGCTCCGGCACGGGTGCCGCGGATGCCGGAGGTGCTGGCGGCGGCGGTGGTGGTGGCGGAGCCTACGAAGGGCCCGGGGGTCCAGGCGGCAACGGCGGCCAAGGCGTCTTGGTGGACGGATTCCCGGGCGGAACGGGCGAGTCCTCTCAGGAAGGTGACGATCTGGTCGATCCCTGTGGACTCCCGTTCAACGGCGGCAAGGGTGCGCCTGGTGGCAACGCTGGCGTGCCGTCAAGCGTTGGGGCGGGCGGAGGCTCTGGCGGTACCACGGTACCGGGTGGCTCCGGCTTGGGTGGCGGCCAGGGCAACAACGGCCTGTCTCTTGCTCCCGGCGTGGCCAGTGCCAACGGCGGTGGCGGTGGCGGTGGCGGTGGCGCCAATGGAGGTGCGGGCGGTCACGGCGGCAAAGGTGGCAACGGCCATGAGAACTGGAGCGACGGCGGTGGCGGTGGCGGCGGTGGCGGCGGCGGTGCCGACAGCTGCTTGCCCGTCCTGAGTCCTGGCACCGGTGGAAACGGCGGTGCTGGTGGCAATGGCACGTCCGGTGGCACAGGTTTGGGTGAAGATGGTGGCGCCGGCCACAGTGGCATCGAGGGCTCACAAGCCTCGTGAATGGATCCCGCTTGAGCACGTTTTCTCTTCCTCCTTATTCTGGGTGCGGTCTTCAAATACAACATGGGTGTCGGCGAACCTAGTCAGGTCTCGGCGCTCGCAAGACGTCGCTGCCTGAACGGAGTTGAACATGTCCCGACAAGGTTCCCGTAAGCCCGTGCGCGACCAGGCCCCCGAGTGGGTCAGCATGCTGCCTCGTGAAATCGAGGCCAAGGTCGTCGAAATGGCCAAAGATGGTGTCCAGCCGGCAAAGATCGGCCTGACGCTGCGCGACAGCTACGGTGTCCCCAGCGTCCACGAAGTCACTGGCAAGAAGATCGGCCAAATCATCGCTGACGCCGGCGTTGGCCCCAAGTTGCCCCAGGAACTGGGCAACCTCGTGCGCCGCGCCATCAACCTCCAGGAGCACCTGCAGCACAACCGCAAGGACCTGCACAACACGCGCGGCCTGGAACTCATTGAGGCGCGCATCCGCAAGCTGGCCAAGTACTACCAGAAGAACGGTCAACTCGAGACCACCTGGAAGTACACTCGCCAGGGCGCTCGCCTGCTGGTCGACTGATCCGCGCGGGTTCCATACCCCTTTTCTCTTCCCTTTCTCCATCCTTTGTTGTGAGCCTGGACCAAGCCGCATCCCGCGCCGCCCAGCTCATCCGGTCCCATCCTTCCGGGACACGTTGGTTCCTCGATTGTGACACCGATGCCGACGGCCTCACCGCCGCCGTGGTCATGGCTCGCGCGTTGGGGCGCATCGGTCACCGATTCCAGGTGCGCGCCAGCCGCGAGAAGGACACGGCCGCCTACGAAGCGTTGGCCCAACAGGAGTGCGAGGGGTTCATCCTCCTGGACAAGGGCACCAGTCACGTTGCGACGCTGGCCTCGTTTGACCGGCCTGTCGTCGTGGTGGATCACCACAATGTGCCCGACGTGGATGCCGGCGATGTGGTGCTGGTCAATCCGCGCCTCGAAGGCATGGATGGCAGTCGGGATGCCAGCGCCGCGACGACCGCGGTCGCCGTTGCTTTGGCGTTGGATGATGGCAACCTCGATTTGGCGCCCATTGGCCTGAGTGGCGCGGTCGGCGATTGGCAACATCATGGCGGCTGGCAAGGCTGGAATCGGGACCTTGTTGACCGGTGCCTCGCGGCCGGTCACTTGGATCGACGCGTCATGCCGGCCTTGATCGGCGTGGACTTGGGTGAAGCCCTGGGTCGCCTAGGATTGGGGGCACTTGTCGACGAACTCGGTTTGGATGCCAGGCTCGATGCCGAAGATCTCGACGTCGAGGCCGCGACCCAGTTGGTCAGCGCGTGGACCTTGCACGATTTGGAGCAGGGCATCGAGCGAACCCGCGTCCAGGAGATTCTGTGGAACGTCAAGCTCGGATTGGGTGTGCGGCACGCGTTTCGCATCGTGGATGCCTGCGGGCGCCTGGGCCGCGCCGACACGGGCATCGCCTTCCTGATGGGGAGTGCCTCGGCCCGCGACGCAGCCCGTGAAGTCTTTGCAGATTACAAGAACCGACTCGGGCAGGCCTTGGCGTTGCTGAAAGAGGGCACGTCTTCCATGGAGGCCTTGCAATGGGCGGCCATCGGTGAACCGGCGCTCACTGGGATGGTGGCCGGCCTCGGGGTCGTCCACTTCCTGCAAGACACTGCCAAACCGCTGGTGGTCGTGGCCCCGCGCGATGATGGCCAGCTGCAAGTCAGCACTCGTGGCGACCACGGCCACGTGGCGTCCGGTCTCGACTTGGGGGCTGCAATCCAGGAAGCCGCGGCGGGCGTGGGTGCCGAAGGTGGGGGGCATCCCATCGCCAGTGGCGCCGTCATCGACCCCGATCAGCGGGACGCATTCCTGCAGGCGCTGGACGCAGCCTTGAAGCGCCAAGGGTTCCTGGACGGCCCATGAACACCGCCACGCTTCGCCTGGCCCTGGAACGCCCCGAAGAAGCCCAAGCGGCCCTGGCGCCGGACGACGGTGGCTTCCTCGTCACGCGCGTCGATGGTTCCGTTTTGGAGCTGACGGCCCGCGCCGAGGCGCCCATGGGGCTTTTGCGGACCCTCGACGATGTCATGGGCTGTCTCCGGGCCACGGGAATCGAGTAGCGTCAAGTACGGCCTCGAAGTCGCCTGCCTGTGCTGGACATCCGGCTGCTGCGTGAAACGCCCGACGTCGTCAAAGCGGACCTCGAAAAGCGCGAGCGCGACCCCGCGATCGTCGACGAACTGCTTGGCCATGACGCCACCTGGCGCGACGGCCTCCAACGGGTCAACGACTTGCGTGCCGAACGTAACGCGGCTGCCAAGGCCATCAGTGAGGCCAAAAAGAGCGGCGGTGACACGAAAGCGGCCGTCGCTGCCATGCAACAAGTCGCAGCGGACATCAAGGCCCTCGAAAAGGAAGTCGCGGACGCCGAGGCGGCACGCGACGCGATTCTACGGAGGCTGCCCAACATCATGCACGAATCCGTGCCCGTCGGCGAGGACGACACCAAGAACGTCCTCTTGCGCGACTGGGGTGGCCAGCCCCGCCACGACTTCGACGCCGTGAGCCACGTCGATTTGCTCGAATCCCTCGATGTTGCCGACTTGGAGCGCGCCGCCCGCGCCGCCGGCAGCCGCTTCTTCTACCTGAAGAACGACCTCGTTCTCCTGGGCCGTGCCCTGGAATTCTTCGCCCTGCAATTCCTGGCTGGCAAAGGTTACAGCCCGGTTGAACCGCCGTACATGCTGCGCCGGGAAGCCATCGAAGGCGCCGTGGATTTGTCCGACTTCGAGGACGTCATTTACCGCGTCGAAGCCGGTGCCGGCGCTGATCAAAAGAAGGGCGACGCCAACGAATTGTTCCTCATCGCCACCAGCGAACACCCCTTGGCCGCGCTCCACATGGGCGAAATCCTGGAGGCCGACCAACTGCCTCTGAAGTATGCTGGTGTCAGCCCGTGTTTCCGCAAGGAAGCAGGCGCCCACGGCAAGGACCAGAAGGGCATCTTCCGGGTCCATCAGTTTAGCAAGGTCGAGCAGTTTGTGTACTGCCACCCAGATGACTCCTGGACGCTGCACGAGGAATTGATCGCCAACGCCGAAGCGTTGTACCAAGCTCTTGGCATTCCCCACCGCGTGGTGACCATTTGCACGGGCGACTTGGGCACGGTGGCGGCCAAGAAGTACGACATCGAAGCCTGGATGCCGGTGCAAGGCGCTTACCGCGAAGTGGTCAGCTGCAGCAATTGCACGGATTACCAAGCCCGCCGCTACGGCACCCGGACCCGCAAAGCCCCTGGCGAGCCAACCCAGCACGTGCACACGCTCAACAGCACCGCCATCGCCGTTCAACGAACGCTCGTTGCGATCCTGGAGAACTTCCAGAACGCCGATGGCAGCGTCACGATTCCTGAACCGCTTCGCCCATTCGTCGGGAAGGAACGCATCGAGGCGAAGTCGGCGTGAACCGATTCGTCACGCTGGCTTTGCTCGGCGTGATGCTCGCGGGTTGTGCCGAGGACAGTTCACCACTCCTTTCACCTGATGCCTCAGAGCCCATGGATCTCGCGCCCCTGCGCACCCTGGCGCCGGACCTGGGCTGTGGCCACTTCTGTGAGCCCACGCTGGCCGCGGACGGAGCCGGTCGGCTCTGGGTGCACAGCCAGACGCAGATTCGCATCTGGGACAACGACACGTGGTCCTCGATGCAACGCCCGCCGGTTCCGGACGGCGCACGGCCGGACGTGTTCCAAAATGACGTGCTCCTTCAGGGTGCGCCTTGGGGGTCGATGTTCTATTCGGCGCTCTTGACGCGCTACGAACCGGATCTGCAAGCACTCGTGCTCGACGGCATGCAGGTCGCATGGAGCGACGATGGGTTGACCTGGGCCGCGAACCAATTTGTGGGCTTGGGCGAGCGCATGGCCGGCGACGTCACGGATGGTCTGGGTGCGGATCGCCAGTGGCTGGCGTTCCACGAAGACCAAGTCGCCCTAGCTTTCCACCAGGTCTCGCCGGCGCTTGTTTTTGACGATCGCATTCCCGCCGAGGTTGATTTCGTCGCGGGCCTGGCGCACGAAGACGCCATCCTCGTCGCCATGAGCGCAGATCGCGGGGCCTCTTTCGGGCCGTTCACGCGGACGGATGACGTCAGCTACTCCTTGCACACCCACGTCGGCGGCCCACCGCAATTTGACGCCGGCGGCCGCTTGCATGCCCCGGTTCATCGCTACGGCCCAACGGATGGGGGCCTCTACCTGATGCGTTCCGATGACGGGGCCACGTGGGAAGAAACCATGATCGATCCCACGGGTGGCACCATGTTCCCTGTGCTTGGATCGAGTCCCGCGGGCCTTGTGGCCGCTTGGCACGGTCAGGATGGGGCCATATGGAGTGCCTCCAGTGACGATGGTGTGATGTGGTCGGAAGGCGCAAAGTTGTCCGCGCAAGGCGCCGCACGTTCCAGTCCTTGGATCTCCGGCGGGGAGCGCCCTTTGATTGCTTGGATGGAGGACGTGAATGGCACCACGTGGTTGCGTGCATGGTACGACGACGCGGTCCATGACCTGCTCCCAATTTCCGTACCGCCGGGAATCCGAGCCAACACGGATTTCGTCCATGCGGTGCCGTACGGGGCCGGCCATGCCATTCTGGTGGCAGATTCGGGCTCCGCGCTGGGCGGAGGCGGTGGGCAGGTGCACATCGTTCTGGTCGCCTGAACCCGCTGGTTCTCCTAGTGATTCAAGCCGCGCCACCGTAAACAGTTAATACCGAAACAAACGGCTGTTCCATCATGCACCGGCTTCTTGCCCTGACTGCCTTCCTGCTGCTCCTCGCCGCACCTGCCCACGCGCAGGACGCCGTCGATGACACGGCGCAGGCCGTCAACCGCACCGCCGACGAAGCTGGCAACGCCACGTCCGGACTCCTTGAGAGCCTCAAAGGCGTCGCCGAAGGCATCGGCGATGCCGCCACCGCAACTGGTGAAGGCATCTCCAAGGGCGCCTCCGCCGTCGGCAGCGGCCTGGCCGCAGTCGTGCGATTCGTCGGCACTGCTGCCGTGGCCACGGTCGCGGGCATCGCCCAGATGGGATCTGTCGTGAGCACCGGGCTCGGCGACGCGGTCCTGGGCAGCATCGATGGCTTGGGCAGCGCCGGCGTCCTCGCCGCATCCGGCATCGCAATCATCGGCTCGGGCATTGCCTGGGCCGCTACCTTCGCCTTTGAAGGCCTCCTGTCTGGCATTCTGGCCTACGCGGGTCTCGTCGGCAGCATGCGCCCCGAAGCCATGCCCATGGCCGCCTTCGCCACCGTGACGGCTGCAGGCGCCGCTGGCAGTGCCGGTGCAGGTGGCTGGGCTGGGATGCAGGCGCTCAAGAAATGGGGTCTCATCGGAAGTGGCCTCGGCGGTGTCGCCGGTTTCAGCCGGATCGACGACGCCGACCTGCTCGAGCACCCGCTGCGCGGCCAGATCTTTGACACCATCAAGGGCAACCCTGGCATCCACGCGAGCCAGCTGGCCCGTGAACTCGATGTCGGTTGGGGCACCATCACCCACCACTTGGACAAGCTCCAGAAGGGCAAGCTCGTCACGACGCGGAAGGTCAACAACCAGAAGTGCTTCTTCGAGCAGGGTGGCATGGTCAGTCGCCAAGACATGGCCATCGCCAGCGCCCTCAAGGGAGACACCGCTGCCGGCATCGCCGAATTCGTGGGCACCCACCCCATGACCAGCCAGAAGCAAATGGCCGAAGCCCTGGACATCAGCCCCGCACTCGCCAGTTTCCATGTCAAGAAGCTGGTCAACCTCGGTGTCCTCGAAAAGTTCCGCCATGGCAAGGAAACCTTGCTGACCACGAGCGACGGCCTGCGCCGCGTCATGGCCAGTGCGGACCCTCACGCTGCGGCTGCCATGCAGGCCGACGAAGAGGGCTTCGAATACTCGAGCTGAGCCAAGCAAGCGCTTTGGGAACTTGATCGTGGCCTCGTGGACCCAGTGACTTCGAACGGCTGTGCGCACGCCCGATGCCCCGATTCGATTCAACGCGGCCACCAATACGGTTAACCGATGAAAATCCGGCTTGATGGTATGCGCTGGCTCCTGATTGTCCTGCTCTTGTTCCCGACTGCGTCGGCACAATTCCTGCCCGAAGTCTCGATGACATGGAATTACTTGGACCAACAATTTCCGGAGGCGACGCAGGAAGGAGTCATCGATGTGCCCATCGAAGTCATGGTCGAATGCACGACGCCGACGGGGACCGACTTCATGGACCACTTTACCGTGATCTTTGTCGCAGAGGGCACCCATGCCACTGCGCAACTCCCGGAAGATGAAGAGCTCCCACCCGGCCTCTGTGCCTTCGGCTTCTTCGGTTCTTGGAGCCAGAAATTCAACATCACC
>JBMZJT010000006.1:21428-52095 GCA_049617695.1 Thermoplasmatota archaeon
GTCTTCCTGGATCAGAGCAAGGGAAGTCCAGAAGGCGACGTGCTGGCGTACCTGAACACGACGGTGGGTTTGATGTCCTCCCATGCCCAATTGGCCCCGGCGCCCCCGGATGTCACGCGCGGCGCTGCCTGGTTCCTCCTGGGCGACGACGAAACGGCCATCAGCAACGGTGACGAGCCCCCGGTGCCCCAAGCGCAGACCACCCCCGGGCCGGCCGTTCCGCTGCTGGCCGGTTTGCTCCTGGTTGCGGCGCTTCGACGACGTGGCTAGCCGCCATCAAATCGTTCCACCGTCGTCATCAAATAGGGTTGTCTGCGGCTGACGCATCATGCGCCTCCTTGTTTGCGCCGTGATGCTTGGTTTGCTTGTGCCGTCCGCTGTCGCCCAGCTCCCGCAGGGGGCCTTGGATCTCGAAGTTCACTTTGAACTGAAAGAGGCAGACGTTGGCGATCTGTTCAATGCGACTGCGGTGGTGACCTACCACTGTCCGGCGGGCAACATCGCCATGGGTCCTGCCGTCATGGAATTGTACGTCAACAGCGGCGAGGGAGCGGCCGTCAGTGGTGCCGCATCCAAGACCCTTGACGTGGACAACTGCTTCGCTGCCACGCGCTACGTTGTCGAATTCCCGCTCGAAATCTTCGTGACGGAGAATGCCACCGAACTCATGCCCTTCCACTTCGTGGCAGACATGCATTCCTCCAATCAACAGACGATGCCGTCGCCCCCTGCCGCGCACGCGGAAAAGGTCCTGAAGGTCCATGGTGTGAAGGACGCCGACCTGGAGCCCGCCGATGCATTGGACACCCAAGGAGAACCCCTGGAGGAACAAGCACCGGGCCCTGCGGCGGCGCTCGTCGCGGCGGGACTGCTCGCCCTTGCTCGCCGGCGCCAAGCCTAAGCGGCAAGCCTCGTCCGCCCCCCATGTGACCTGGGCCGTACACCTCACGGGCGACCACGAAGCGATGGCCGCGGCGGAACTCGAAGCCGTGGCCGGCCCCTGCAACTGGCTCGGGCCTCGTGTCGCCCTGGTCGCCGATGGGTCTGGCCTGGAACGGCTCGGTTTTCTCAAAGAAGCAGGACAGTTCATCCTGCACGCGCCCGATCAAGAAGGTGTCATTCATGCCACGGCCCAAGTGGTCGCACAGACGGCGCGGCCCGGGAGCCAAGCCGTCGCAACGCTTCGAACTGGCGCCAAGAGCGCGCACGATGGCCTCTTGAAGCGCATCTGGGGGGCCGCCCTTGCCAGGGATCATCCGATTGACCTCAAAGCGCCTGAACACGTGGTCTCAGCATGGCTTCACGACGGGTGCATCACGGCGACCTGGCAGGCGCTCATCGGCGCGACGGACCATGAGTTGCGGGGCGTGGAGCACCGTGCGCACTTCCAACCCGTCAGCCTCTCGCCGCGATTCGCCAGGGCCCTCGTCAATTTGACTGGCTGCAAGCCTGGCTCACGCATCTACGATCCCTTCTGTGGCACAGGCGGCATCCTGCTCGAAGCGGCCATGATGGGCTTTGATGCCTGGGGAAGCGACCTTGATGCATGGATGGTCCAAGGGACCCTCGCCACCCTCACGGATGCCGGACCCGCGCCCCTCGATGGCGTCGTGTTCCAAGCCGACATCGCCCAAACGCCCGAGCTCGTCGACGGCATCGATGCGATCGTCACGGACATGCCATATGGTGGCGCCAGCACCACGAACCACGAGGCCCTGGCGAGCCTCTACGAGCGAGCGTTCGTCGCCTTTGCCAAGATGCTCGCGCCCGGCGCCCGCGCAGTGATCGGCCACGCCGACGCCGACCTCTTGGCGCCCGTGGAGCAGCACGGCTTCGTCATCGAAGACGTGTTCGAGCATTACGTCCACAAATCGATGACCCGGCGCTTCGCCGTCGTTAAAAGGACCGACTGAGTCGTTCGGCTGCCATGGCGGCCAACATGTCCATCACTTTCCTGGGAACCGGGGCGAGTTGGCCGACGGCCGCCCGCGGCATGAGTGGCATCGCCGTCAAGCGCGGCGGCGAAGTGCTGCTATGGGATTGCGGGGAAGGCACGCAGCGACAATTGCAGCGCTCCGAGCTCAGCTACCAGCAAATCAGCCAGATTTGGCTCACCCATTACCACGGCGACCACTGCTTTGGCGTCCCGGGCCTCCTGAAGACCATGGCCCTCAACGAACGCGATCGCCCCCTCGATCTGTACGGGCCCAAAGGCCTGCGCCGGATGGTGGATGCCTGGCGCCAGATGGGTGGCTGGACGAAGGGCTTCCCCATCCGCGTGCATGAAGTGGCCGCCGGCGACGTCATCGAAAAGGAGGGCTATACGGTCGAAGTCCATCAAGGCGACCACAGCGTCCACAACCTCGCCTTCGCCTTGCAAGAACCCGAGCGGCCCGGTCGATTCGATAAGCCCGGTGCCCTTGCCCTTGGTGTGCCAGAAGGCCGCATGTTCGGTCAACTGCAGCGTGGCCAATCCGTGACGCTGGATGACGGGCGAGAGATCACGCCCGACATGGTCCTGGGCCCGAGCCGCCCCGGACGCCGCATCGTCTTCAGTGGCGACACGCAGCCGTGCCTTGGCATCCTGGAAGCCGCCAAGGATGCAGATGTCTTCATCTGCGAAGCCAGCTTTACGCAAGACTTGGTGGAGCGAGCCCGAGAAGTCAAGCACATGTGCGCAGGCGAAGCCGCAGCCATCGCGCAGAAAGCGGGCGCCAAGCGGCTCATCCTTACCCACATCAGTCCCAGGTACAAGGATCCCGCCCCCGTGTTGGACGAGGCGGTGGCGATCCACGCGGACACGGTTGTCGCCAACGACCTGGACACCTTTGAGGTGCCCGTCACTTGAGCGATGATCCCGAACGCCAACGGGATCGCGTCGGCCAGACGGTCGACAAATACTTCGGCACACGCCTGCCTCCGGTCTGCGAGCGCCTCGGCTGCTACCTCACCGACGATGGCAAGCGCTTCTACTGCGTCAATCCGGCCTGCCAGAAACACCGCAAGCGGGCCACCAAGCACAGCCGCGTGCCACGCAAAGGCACGGGGCCGTCGTTCTTCCGCTGCCCGGTTTGTGGTGCCCGCGACGTGGACGTCGTCGCCCTAGGTCGCCAATATCAATGCCGCGACTGCAACCACGAATGGCCGGTCAATCCGTAGGGCCGACAATCTCGCCGTCCGCCGTTTCGGGACAAATCCACCATGCGAGTGCTTCGGCGTCGTCCCAGGGATCGTCCGCTTCCACCTGGAATTTGACATCCAAATCCCCCAATGCGTGCCGGCTGACTGGCAAGGCCACTTTGCCGCCGGCTGCACCTTGCTTGCTCAGGCGAAACCGCAACACAGCGCCGTCGCAGCCAGCCAGGAGGGCTCCGCGGACGGTGTCAATGATGCGCAACTCCCAGACGCGCTGGCGAAACGCCGTCACGTCCTGACCGCGCACGACGATGGAATCCTCCCCTTCGACGGTGCCCGGAAAGAACGCTTGGGCGGCCGCGGCGACCCGGTCGCGTTGTTCCGTTGCATGGCAAGGCGTGCGCACCGTAACCTGGACCACGGCCCCGCCACGCCCCCTTCTCTTCAAGGCCCCTTCGGGCGCAACCCTATGAAGGGCAACCGGGCTCGGCCGCGGCATGCAGGAAGGAACGCCCACTTCGAGCCGCGCCCCGGCCGCCGAGCGACCCTCCGTGGACAGCTACTTCATGGGCATGACGCACCTCGTCAAGGCCCGTGGAACCTGCCCCCGGCGACGCGTCGGCGCGGTCATTGTCAAGGACAAACGCGTCCTGACGACCGGCTACAATGGTGCCCCGCGCGGCTTCCCCCATCCCTGTGACATGGGCTGCATTCGCGACGAATTGCAGATTCCCAGCGGCATGATGGCGGATGTGTGTCCCTGCTTGCACGCCGAACAGAACGCCATCATCCAAGCCGCCACCACGGGTGTCTCGATTGAGGGCGCCGACATTTACTGTACAACGCAGCCCTGCACCCAATGCAGCCGTATGATCGCCAACAGTGGCATCAAGAAGGTCATCTTCCAAGAGGAATATGCCGATCCGCTCAGCATCGGCCTCCTGACCACGGCGGGGGTTGCGCTGTTTCAATGGGATGATGTGCGCGAGGAAGCGGTGCCCTACGCGAACATCAACACGTTCAGTGAAGCCCAGGAAGCGCTGCGACGCAAGTGGCAGCCAGAACTGGTGGACTAGTCGAGAATCGGCTGCACGCGGTCCGACTCCGCGATGCGGTCCAGTAGGCCTTCCACTTGGGCCTGGAATTCTTCCATCGTGCAGTCGTTGACGATCATTTCGTCCGCCATGGCGATGGTGCGCGCAAGGCCCCAGTTGAGTTCACGCTGGTCGCGGGCTTGGTGCCCCGTGACTTCGCTGGGGTCGTCGTCCCGGCCGCGGGCCGTCAAGCGGTCGTAGCGTTCGTCGGGGTCCGTGTGGATAGCGACGAGAATGAAGTCGCTGCCCAGTTGTTCCCGGAAGACTTCGACCTCCTGGTTGCTGCGGATGCCATCAATCAGGACGATTTGGCTCGCGGCGCGGTGGTGGTCGTGGGCTTCCGGGGCCGGTGCGTTCTGGTGTTCGCGGACCTTGTCCACGGTGCGCTTGGCCCAGATGTCGTCGCCGTGGGCTTCCCGCATGGCATTGGCAACCTTGCCGACGTGCTCGGCGTCGCGCGGCAGTCCCTGGGCTTCGACTTCCGCCCAGATAAGATCCCCCATCCGAACGACGGGGAATTCCATCTTCGCGGCGACCTTCATGGCCTCCGATTTTCCTGCTCCGGGCATGCCTGTCACGCCGACGACGCGCATGAGGCTTCGACCGACCTCTCCCATTTCAGGGGTCCGGTCAGGACATGCCGAACTGAATCGGCTTGGCTCCCTTGCCCGGCAGCTTGATCTGGTCCAAGTCCGGCGGGACACCAACGCTGACGTAGCCGGCATCGACGTAGAGCACTTGGGCCGTGACGCCGCTGGCGAGGTCGCTCAGCAGGAACAACGCCGACTTGGCGACGTCTTGCTGGGTGACATTGCGCTTGAGTGGGCTGCTGTGGGCCATCCAGTTGAGGATGTTGTCAAAGCCGGGCACGCCGCTGGCGGCCAGGGTCCGGATGGGTCCGGCGCTGATCGCGTTGACACGGATGCGCTTCTCGTTGCCACAGACGGCGGCGAGGTCGCGAGTTAGGTGTTGGATGGCGGCCTTGGCGGTGCCTTGGACGCGGTAGCCGGGTACAATGCGGTCGCCGCCCAGGTATGTCAGGCAGAGGATGCTGCCGTCTTCCTTCATCTTGGGCAATGCGTGGCGCGTCAGGCGCACGAGGCTGTAGGCGCTGATGTCCAAGGTGGTGTTGAAGTCCTCCTCGGTGGTGTGAATGATGTCCTTCATCAGTGCCTCTGCAGGCGTGAAGGCGATGCAGTGGACCATCATGTCGAATTCGCCGGGCGCTTCTTGGAAGAAGGACTGGACGGATTCTTCCTTGGACACGTCGCATTCGTGGAAGCCCTCAATCCAGGGCGTGTCCTTGAAGAGCTGCATGACGCGGCTCAGGAAGCGCTTCTGGTAGCCCATGGTGACCTTGGCACCGTGGTTGGCCAATTCTTGTGCAATCGCCCAGGCGATGCTGTCCTCACTGGCCACGCCGAACACGAGTGCGCGCTTGCCTTCCAGGAAGCCCATGATGCGGTCCACTGGGCCGCGGACTTGAACGTTTCCAACCTAGGGTGACATGTTCGATTGGATGGGTCGGTTCCGTGGCGCAAGTTTCGAGCCTACGAGGCCACTCGCCACATGATGCGCAAAGCCATGCTCATTCTGACGCTCGTCGCCCTGACCGCCGTTGCTGTGGCTCCCACGGCCACCGCTGGACCTCCGGAGCCATCCTGCATGCCGGTCTACCGCGAATACGACCTGGGCCCTGTCCGCGTCGTCAGCCCCGACAGTTGCACGGTGCACGTGTACGTCTTTGGCGAACCCCTGCTGAGTTGACCTAGCGCAGCCTGCTTCTCCAACTCAATCCCTTCGCACTGGCCGGCACTTTCTCGTCGTGGGCCGGCTTGTAACCTGCCTTGGCATCAAACGCGCTCGGGCAATCCGCGGCCAAGGGGCAGACGCCACAACGGGGCCGGCGCGCCACGCACACGAGTCGGCCATGGTCGATGATCAGGTGCGTGTAATGGTTCCAGTCCGCCGGCGGCAGGAGGCGCTCCAATTCCGCGGCCATCTTGTCCGGATCCGTCTTCGTGGACAACTTCAGGAGCTTGTTGATGCGCAGCATGTGCGTATCCACGGTCACGCCGACTTCCATGTCGAACGCCGTGCCCAAGGTGGCGGTCGCGGTTTTGCGCCCTACGCCGGGTAGCCGCGTCAATTCGTCCACGGTGAGAGGCATCTCGCCGTCAAACTCCGTGACCAGCATCTGGCTCAGGGCCACCGCGTTCTTCGCCTTGTTGCGCCACAATCCGATGGAATTGATCGTGGCTCCGACCTCGTCGACGTCCGCCTGCGCCAAAGCTTGCGGCGTCGGCCAACGGGCAAAGAGCTCGGCGGTGGCTTCGTTGACCTTCACATCCGTTGTCTGGGCCGACATCATGGTCGCCACGAGCAATTGGAATGGGGAATCGTGGTCCAAAGCACAGGTGCTATGGGGGTATGCGGCGTTGAGCGTGGCGACGATGCGCTTGGCTCGGGCACGCTTGTCAACCACCAATTCCCGGGGCACGACGCGGCCACGGCAGGGCTTCTAAAGAGGCCGACGGCTGCGCTCTGCATGCGTGCCTGGATGATGCTCCTCCTGTTCCTGCCCTTGGCGGGATGCCTGGATGACAGCGAGCCGGCTCCAACGATGGACCCAGCGGCCGACGTTGACACGGATGGTGATGGCTTGACGGATGCAGAAGAAATCGCCATCGGCGATGATCCGTTGACGCCATTCATGCCGCGCGTCACCTTGGCCATCATCGACACCGGACTCCAACCTTACCACCATGAATTCCGGCAGGTTCGCGCTGGCGAGAATGGCTTCGCCCACCCCGCCACGTACGTCCCTGGTTACCCCTCTGCGGCGGAATCCCTGCCCATCACCCTGGAATTGGACGATTATCCCGCTGACGTCTCCCCTGCCCAGGCCCACCTCGACCACGACGCCGAGCTTTGGGACAACAGCCAACCCGAGACACTCTACTGGTTGCCTGGAACGAAGACGATTGGCTTCATTTCATTCGGCAGCAACCTGCCCGGCGGTGGTCACGGCACCATGACCAGCAGTCGCAGCACGGGCAACACCATCAGCATCCCCGGCGACGAGGTGCTCCTCGTCAACATCCGCGTCCCCCTCAACATTCCACTCGATGCCACGCCGGGCACGCCCGAAGAGCAAGCCGTTCGATGGGCTGCGGACCAAGACTGGATCGACATCCAAAGCAACTCCTGGGGCATGCCGTTCATGTGCGCAGGGCCCGCCGCCGCGTCCCTGACTGGCTGGATGGATGCCTTCCGGTACGCTCGCGACAAGCAATTCGTCTTCTCCGCCACGCACAACGGCCACGGCAACACGGGGACCGTTGGCTATCCAAGCCAATGCCAGGACACGGCAGGTCCCGCAGGCGTCATCGCTGTCAGCGCAACGGACAACCAAGGCTATGCTTCCTGGAGCAACTGGTTCCCCGCGATTGCCGCGGATGGCTGTGCCAATCCCGCAGTCGCCGAAGCAAGCCTCAATGAAACCGCCAACACGGGCGGCGGCACCAGCAGCGCGACGCCGTACAGCGCTGGTGGCATGGCGAAGATCATCTTGGAGGCCCGCAGCATCTTCCGCGACGCCGGCGTTGGCATCCATGATGGCATCGTCGCCACCCTCCAACCGGGCGGCCAACTCCCCTCAACGGGCCCGCTCCGTGATGGCGTCTTCACGGTGGACGAAGCCAAGGCGGTGTTGTTCCACACGGCACGCAGCCCGCCGCAGGATGATCCAAGCGATGGCGACGCCTGCCTCAATCAAATCCCGGCCCGGGAGAACGACCCTGCCATTGCATGGTTCCCCTTCATCGGCTACGGTGAGATCAATGAGGCCACCATTGCAGACGCTCTGAGTGTCCTGCGTGGCGACTTGGACGAGCCCGTGCGTGCCGACGAAGACGCGCTCTATGAGCAAGACCAAGCCAACCGTCGCGCGCTCTACGGCTAGAGCCAGCGCTTCCAAAGGGACACGCCAAGTCCGATCGCGACGATGCCAAAGAGCGCCAGCGCCACGTGCTGGAACGACCAATCGGGTACGCCTTCGAAGTTCATGCCGCCGAGGCCCGCAAGGAACGTCGGCACCAGGAACAAGGCGAAGATGACGGTCAGGCGCTTCATGGCGTGATTCTGGCTGTTGGCGAGGCTCGCATTCCAGGTTTCCTGGGCGATGAGCGTCATTTCCTTGACGTGCTCGAGTCGTTCGGCGAGGCGGACCATGTGGTCGCTCACGTCGCGAAGGTACAGCCTGGCATCGTCGTGCACATTGGGGTGGGGTGCCCGTTCGAGGCTCAACATCGCTTCGCGCATAGGTGCCGTCACTTTGCGCGTCCGGGCGACGACGGACTTCATTTCTCGGATGCGAGCCAACGTCGCCGGCGTCGGCGTCCGGCTGGCTTCGTCCTCAATTTCCTCGATGTACGCCTCCAATTCATCGAGGTAGGGGAACCATGCATCGACCATGAAATCCAGAGCCATGTGCAGCAAGCGATCGGCGCTTTGGATGCTGGATTTCGTCAGCAGCCGTGCCTGCATGACATCGAGTTCCGGCAGCGGCTCCGAGCTGATGGTCATCAGGTAATCCGGGCCCAAGGCGAGGCCGATGTGGTGCCATGTCAAGTCGTCATCCCATCGTGGCACGCGGACCACGACGAACGTCAAGGCGGGGTAATCCTCCACCTTGGGCCGCTGCCGCTCCGTCATGGCGTCCTCCACGGCCAAGGGGTGGATGCCGAAGTCGGCGCCGAGTCGCTCCACGTCGTCAGCGGACAACCCGACGGCGCGGACCCAGGTCAAGCGATCTTCTGTGACTTGTGCCCGCAATCCTTCGGCTTTCAAGTCCTGTTCACGCCAGGATTCGCCATTGAAGGACAGCACGCGCATAATGGGAAATCAGCGTCGCGGGTTTGAGGCCGTCGATGCTACACGTCCACGTCCCAGGGCCCAAGTTTGAAGTAGAAGCGGCGGTGGAGGCTCCATCATGACCATTGAAAACCTGGGCATCAAGCGCGTCGAGAGCGTCGATTTCGTCGTCCACGACCTGGAGCGCAGCCGCCGCTTCTACCAGGACAAGATGGACTTCCGCCTCGTCGCCCAGAGCAACGAAGGCTTCAGCGCGGCCACCGGCGAAGAAACCATGGTCTTCGACGCCGCCCGCGCCCGCGTGCAAGTCACGGCCCCCGTCGAAGGCGACCAGGGCAGCCACGCGGCTCGGTTCCTGCGCCGCCACCCCGACGGCATCCGCCACGTCAACTTCCTCGTCGAATCAGTCGACCACGCCTACAAGGTCTTGGATGAAGAGCGCAACGCGAACATCATCGATGAGATCGAAGGCGACGCCACGCGCCGCAGCTTCACCATCGCCAGCCCCCTAGGCGATGTGGAATACGGCTTCGTCGAGAAGGTGGATGAGGAGGCATTCGACAGCCGCCTCACCGCCGTCGCCTACGATCCTGAAGCCCCCACCAATCAGCACGGCTTCACCCACATGGACCACATCACGTCCAACACGCGGGACCTCCACAGCCTCACCAATTTCTACCGCGACGTGCTGGGCTGGGAGCATTTCTGGGACATCCGTTTCCACACGCAGGACGCCAACCCCGACGCCGTCGGCAGCGGCCTCAACAGCATCGTGATGCGCGACCCCAAGAGCAACGTCAAGTTCGCCACCAACGAGCCGCTGAGCCCCAACTTCTACGGCAGTCAAATCCAGAAGTACGTCGAAGACAACTGTGGCCCCGGCGTCCAACACGTCGCTCTCTCCACGGGCAAGATCATGGATGTTCTTCCCGACATGCACCAATCTGGCCTCAAGTTCCTCGATACGCCCGATGCGTACTACGAGATGCTGCCCGAGCGCATGGCCGAACGGGCCGTCGAGAACCTCGCGGAAGACATGGAAGAACTGCGCCGCAACAAGGTCCTCGTCGATGGCCGCGACAACCGCTACCTCTTGCAGATCTTCATGCAAGAAGCAAGCCTCCTCTACGACGAAGCCGCTGCGGGTCCGTTCTTCTACGAAATCATCCAGCGCAAGGGCGAACAGGGCTTTGGCGAAGGCAACTTCCGCGCGCTCTTTGAGAGCATCGAGCGCCAACAAGTCGGCGAAACCAGTCGAACCCTCGAAGAGCCGAAGCTGAACGACTGACCGCGCTGTTTTTGGCGCGAGTCGTCTAGGCCGGTTCGTCCATGATCGGCTACCACACCCTCGGCAGCGTGCCGGCCAAGCACCACATCGCCCACCGCCGCCCCGAGCCCGACGCCGACGGCTGTCCCGTCTACTATGAGCACTGCGTGACGCGCGGCGGCTTCGACGGGGCGTTTTCGATCCTGTACCGAGAGCACAACCCCGGCGCCGAAGTGGAGCACCGCCTTCGCGAGGGTTTGGACGTTTTCGAGCCCGTGGACGATTTCGGCGGCCACTTCCATCGCCACCATTACCCAAGCGGCGACGTGGCAGGTCAAGGCCATCTCTACGAGAGCCTCCGCTGGCTCTTGGGCAACAGTGACGTGCGCACCGGCGCCAGCAAGCCGACCGTCGCCGACACGGGCCTCGTCCAAAATGGCGACGGCGATTTGATGCTCTTCATCCAGGAAGGCAGCGGCCGCGTCGAATCCGAAATGGGCACCGTGTCCTTCCGTCAATGGGACTACGTCTGGATTCCCAAGGGCGTCATCCACCGCGTCATCTTCCAAGGCCCGGCTTACGTCATGGTCAACGAATCGCCGGCCAGCTTCCAAGTGCCGAGCAACTTCATGAATCCCGTCGGGCAGCTCACCATGGAAGCGCCCTACACGCACCGAGACTTCCGAAGGCCCACCGAACTGAGCCCCGCAGGCGATGCCCCCGCCACGGTGCTGCACAAGCGCGGCGACACATGGACGGAGCGGATTCTGCCCCACCATCCCTTCGACGTCGTCGGATGGGATGGCCACGTCTACCCGGTCGCCTTCAACGCCCTCGATTACGAGCCAAAGGTTGGCAAGACCCACCTTCCGCCGCCCATTCACACGACCTTCCTTGGTGGAGGGGGCAGCTTCGTCCTGTGCACGTTTGCGCCTCGGCTGACCGATTTCCACGAGGATGCCATCCCGTGCCCGTACCCTCATTCGTCGGTCGATTGCGATGAGATTCTCTGGTACGTGGACGGCGACTTCACCAGTCGCAAGGGCGTCGGCGCCGGCAGCATCAGCCACCACCCCATGGGCATCCCCCATGCGCCGCAGCCAGGCAAGTACGAAGCCAGCATCGGCACCAAATCGACGACGGAATTGGCCGTCATGATCGACACGTACAAGCCCCTCAGCCCCACCAAGCATGCACTGGCCTGCGAAGATCCACGCTACCACCCCAGCTGGAATCAAAAGGGCAGCTCGACGGGGACGTACGTCGATTGATGGAAGTCCGCTTCACCAGCGACCGATTCGCCCTCCCGCGGCTCCCACCTGCCTGGCTGCGTCAACTCCAGCTGCGTCGCCTGCCAGAACCGGTCTGGGACAAGGACTTACGCGCCTACTGCTACGACGAAGGCCTCGACGAAGTCCGCGCTTTGCGCTTCCTGCACGATGCGTACCATGTGCCGTTCGACGCCGACGGCGAGGAACGGCTCAACGGCCTCGTCGACGTCCACGGCTTGCGCGACGTCGCCCAACGCCGCGCCGACTTGCAAGCCAAATTACGCCCTTACCAACAGGAGGGCGTCGAATTTGCCATGGCCCACAAACGGGTCCTGATTGCCGATGCCATGGGCCTTGGCAAGACCCTGCAAGCCTTGGCTGCCCTCGAACGCCTGGATGCATTTCCGGCCGTCGTCGTGTGTCCGGCCAGCGTCAAATCGGGTTGGCAAAACGAGGTGCTGAAATGGACGCCGTGGCGCAGTTGCCAAGTCCTGGACACGGGCCGCGATGGCCTCGACGAAGCCGATGTGACCATTCTGAATCCGGAGCTCCTGGGCCCTCAGCTCGAAGATCTTGAGCAAATGCGGCCGCGGGCCATTGTGCTCGACGAGAGTCACTACTTCAAGAATCCACGAGCCCAGCGAAGTCGCCATGCAGCCCGCCTGTGCGATGGCGTTGATGTGCGTCTGGCCTTGACGGGTACGCCGATTCAGAATCGGCGCGACGATTTGATACAGCAATTGCAATTGCTTGGCCAATTGGAAGACGTCCTGGAACCGTATCGAGGCGTGTTGCCCCATTGGTGGACGCCGGACAAGGGTCCGCTGCGCTGGGATCAAGCTGCCAATGCAATCGATCAACTTCCGCGCGGCGTGCTCCATGGGCGCCTACGTGACGTGTGCTTGATTCGCCGCACGAAGCACCAGGTGGCCCAGGATCTGCCCTCCTTTGAACGGGTGCGTCGCGAGGTGCCGATGGGCGACCGGGATGCCTACCTCAAGGCGGAATCGGCGTTCGTTTCCTGGGTGGACAAACTACGCGCCAAGGACGAATCCGCTTGGGGGCACGACCGGTTCGTGGGTCGCCAGCACTTGAGTCGCCTGCGCCGCGAGGCAGCGCTGGCCAAGCGGGGTGCGGTGCTGGAATGGGCCGACGCGATGCACGCGGATCGCCAACGCGTGGTCTTCTTTGCCTACCACAAGGCCGTCGTGGAGGCGTATGCCAAGGAACTCCCAGGCCGGGTCGCGACCATCACGGGCGACACCAATCCGCACACCCGCCGCGTCCTGATTGATGGTCTTGGCAACCACGATTTCCTGGTGGCGACCATGGACAGCCTGGGCCAAGGCGTCGACGGCCTGCAACACCATGCAAATCACGTTGCCTTCCTGGAATTGGATTGGACGCCGACCAAGCATGAGCAATGCGAAGGCCGTCTGCATCGCATCGGCCAAACGGAGCCGGTGACGGCGTGGTACTTCACGGCCGAGGACAGCATCGAGGGGGCGATGATTCGGATCATCGATGCCAAGTGGCAGGATGTGCAGGGCATCGTGGATGGCAAGCGGCCGGATGGCTTCATGGCCAAGGCCCTGGAGGCGCTCCTGGCTGCGGAGGCGCAGGAAGCCTCATAGCCAAACACCAGTAGCCAGTCATATGAATCGTGACTTGTTCCTTGCCTGCGTGGCCGACCCCACGCGGTTTGCACTCCTGGAACAACTCGCCGCCAAGGATGCCTGCGTCAACGATCTGGTCGAGGCCACCGGCCAAAGTCAGAGCAACATCAGCCACCACTTGAAGCAGCTGCGCGAATGTGGCTTCGTTGACTACCAGCGTGACGGCAAGAGCAACCGCTACCACCTTGCCCACCCAGAAGTCGCCGCCTTTCTGGCCGCCGCCGACCGCGCAGCCGTTGCATTGACTGGCGCCTGCGAGGTGTGCTGATGCGCATTGCCCCAGAACTGGCGGAGGCCATCGGCACCTTCACCCTCGTCCTCGTCGGATGCGGATCCATGTTCGTCGGCGCCCTGACCGGCAGCCCCGACCACACGGGCATCGGCCTGAGCTTCGGCCTGGTCGTGGCCGCCATGATCTACGCGACAGGACACGTCAGTGGTGCCCACCTCAACCCCGCCGTCACCATTGCCTTCGCCGCCACGCAGCACTTCCCGTGGCGCCGCGTGCCCGCCTACGTCATCGCACAATCTTCGGGTGCAATTCTCGCCATCGCATTCCTTTGGTGGCTCGTGCCCGATGCCCCCACCTATGGTGAAACCCTGCCCCGTGCCGGCCTGACGGACCTTCACGCGCTCGCGGTCGAATTCGTGCTGACGGCGGTCTTGATGTTCGTCATCAGCAGCGTGGCTACCGATGGTCGCGCCGTCGCCCCCATGGCAGGCATCGCCATTGGCGCCACCGTCGGCCTCAGCGCCCTTTGGGCTGGGCCGATGACCAATGCCAGTATGAATCCCGCCCGCAGCCTCGGACCGGCCCTCTTTGGCGGCGGCCTCGACGTCCTGTGGCTCTACATCGTCGGACCCGTTGCGGGCGCACTCGTCGGCGCCACACTCTACCAAGCCACGCGCCGGGGGGACCGGCCCACCAAGGAGATTCGATGACCATCCAACGCGTTTTGTTCGTCTGCGTCGGCAATTCATGCCGCAGCCAAATGGCCGAGGCCTTCGCCCGGCACCACGGACTCGAAGCCGCCAGCAGCGGCACCAAACCTGCCAGCGCCGTGAGCAGCCGCGCCATCGAGGTCATGGCCGAGAAGGGCATCGACATGACGCCCGAGGCCGGCTACCATCCCAAGGTCCTCGACTGGCAAGGCTTGCAAGGCTTTGACCGGACCATCACCATGGGATGCGGCGTCGCCGAGAGCTGCCCGACGCTGCGAACCGACGAAGATTGGGGCCTTGATGACCCGGTCGGCCAACCCCTCGACGTCTTCCGCGCCGTGCGCGACGACATCGAACGCCGGGTCCTGCAACTCAAGCAGACCGGAACCGGATTGTAGACCGGTCAGCCGCTGGTGCCGGACGCATGCGTGAGTGCCGCATGCAAGCCTTCGGCGTCATGTACGGGCGCTTGACAGGTTTGCTGATGGCATACGTACGCGGCGGGCGCCTCGTGGGCTTCGATCCAAGGGATGCCGGACGCGCCTGGTTGGATTCGCACGGCGTCGGGAGCGAACGCTTGCCACGCAACCGGCCACAAGCTGGGCTCCGTGACCACAACCTCGCGGCCCTGCAAATCCGCCACCGCTTGGAGGAACGCGCAGTAGACGTGCGGCGCACGCGCTAGGTGTTGGCCCATGGCGTCTGCCGTGGTCCATGCGGCGTCTAGCCAGGTGGCGTCCATGATGCGGCCTAGGCGCGCCAGGAATGCGACGGCGAGGCTGTTGCCACTGGGCATGGCTCCATCGTAGGCCTCCGCCCTGCGTGCGAGGCGGAACTTTGCGTCCTTGGGGGCCAGAAGGAACGCGCCATCCTGGAACCGGTCGACCAGGCGCTGCGCCAGGGATTCGGCGGGCGTGAGCCAGGTGCCGTCGCCGGTAGCTTCGAACAAGGTCACGAAGGCCAATCCGACGGCGCCGTGGTCGTCCAGGAATGCGTCGTCGTCGACCACGCCTTCGCGCCAGCGGTGGCGCAGATCCGTGCCAGCGTGCATGTCGTCCAAGAGGAAACGACCGCCTTGTTGGGCGGCTTCGAGCCAATCCGGCCGGCCAAATGCCATGGCGGCGCGGGCCAGATTCGTAATCCAGAGGCCATTCCAATCGGCCAAGACTTTCTCGTCACGCAAGGGTCGAATCCGCTTGGCTCGAATGGCAAGCAGGCGATTCAGATCGTCTCGCAGGGGAGCCAGATCGGTCCCCGGCGCCACATGGAGGATGTTGGCAGGCACGGGTTCACCTGTGGATTCGTCGTGGAAATTGCCCTCCGGTCGAGCGCCGAATGTCGCGGGATCGATGCCGTGCGATTGGAGTTCGTGGTGGCTCCAGATGTAAAATGTGCCTTCCTCGCCTTCCGAATCGGCATCCTCGCCACTGAAGAAGCCCCCGGAGGGGTGGCGCAAATCGCGCAGCACGTAGCCGACAATGCCTGCCGCGACTTGGGCGTACAGCGGTCGCTGCGTGCGCTGCCAGGCCTGCGTATAGGCATCCAGCATCGTGGCCTGGTCGTACAGCATTTTCTCAAAATGCGGAAGCAGCCATTGCCGGTCGGTGCTGTACCGGTGGAAGCCGCCACCGACGTGGTCGTGGATGCCGCCGGCAGCCATCGCATCGAGGGTTTTGCAGGCCATCTCCACGGCGTCGTCGGTGCCATGGCGCAGGAGCAGGGTCAATTGATGCGGACTCGGGAATTTGGGGGCTTGGCCAAACCCGCCGTGCTCGGGGTCAAACCGCTTGGCAAGTGCATCGACGGCCTGACTTGCCAACGCTGGCGTGGGGCGTTCGGGCGGTGGCGCGGGCGAATCGATGTGCTCCAGGATGTGCTTGCCCGAAGCTTCGATTTTGTCTCGCTGCGTCGACCATGCTTCCTGGAGCCGGGGCACGAGTTCCATGAGGCCCGCATGGTGGCCGCGCCCGGTCTTGGGAATGTAGGTCGCCGTAAACCAGGGTCGCTGCTCGTGATCCAACACGACCGTCAGGGGCCATCCACCGCGTCCACTTTGTGCCTGGCAGACGGCCATGTACGTGTCATCGATGTCCGGGCGCTCTTCGCGATCGACCTTGATGCAGACGAATGCCTCGTTGAGCAAGGCTGCGGCCTCTTCGTCTTCGAAGGATTCATGCGCCATGACATGGCACCAGTGGCAGGTCGCGTAGCCGATGCTCAGGAACACGGGCACGTCGCGGCGGCGGGCCTCCTCGAAAGCCTCATCGCACCACGGCCACCAATCCACAGGATTGCCTGCGTGCTGCTCCAAGTATGGGCTTGGGTGCCCTTCGAGACGTTTGGCCACGAAGCGCCCATCACAGCCCCTTTGATGGCCTTGTCCGTCTCGGCATCGTGAACAAACGGGACCAAGCCAGCCTGGCGACACTACTCTTGTGCTTCGTCGTATTGGCGTTCACGCCCTGGGAACGCTGGACGGTGTACGTCTGGCTCGCCGTCATCATGGCCGCCGCGGGGATCACGTGGTTTGCCAAGCTGCTTGGCAATGCCTTTCGCGACGGTACGCCCCCGCCCAAGGCGGCCCCCGATCGTCGCCGGGCCATGCTCGTTGGCGGTTTTGCCTGCGCGACAAGCTGCGTGATGGCTGCCGGCTTGGTGCAAGCCGACTCGGGATCGCTTCCCCTCCTGTACGGGCTGCTCGCCATCACCATGGCTGCTGGCGTCGGCTTGGTTCGATACGGATACGCAAGCGAGCGTTAGACTCATACCTAGAACGGGGGTGGAAGCCGCATGAGCGGAGGCGAATCTGTCCTCGAGAACCTGTTCAAGTACCTGGGCCTGCTGGGCCTGGTCGGCGGCGCCATCCTGGTCATCTTCGGCCTCGTGGGCTTCCCGATGTGGAACTCCGGTGACGCCGTCAACGCGGACGCCCTCCTGGCCGGCGGCCTCTTCGTCGTCATGGGCATCGGCTTCATCACCTTCGGCATGATGATCAAGACCGAGTCCTGGGAAAAGGCCGAGAACTAAGATCGCGCGCCTTCTTTCTCCCCTTCTTCCAACCTTGCCTGCGTCTAGGAGACGCGGAAGCGCAGCAGCGCCACGATGCCGCCGAATGCGTTTCTGAGGATGCCGCCTTCTTCACTGGCTGCACTGACAATGTGGACCTTGGTGCCGTTTTGTTCGGCAATGTCCGAGAGTTCCTCAATCAAGTCCTTCTCTTCCATCTCGACGTTGTTGGCGCCGTCCCACTGCTTGGCGACCTCGTCAAAGGCGAAGTCGACTTTGTGATCCTGGACGGTTCGGTACTGGACTTCGCCGGTCTTCTTGTTCGTGAAAGTCAAGCGCGTCCGGCGCAGATCTTCCGAGAGCAACAAGTCGTTGGCAGCGCCGAACTCCAAGGCCTCACGGACTGGGTCTTCACCGTATTCGCCCAGGCCCCCGTCCGGCTTGGACGTCTCCTTCAGGAATTGCTGCATGAGGCGCTTGTCGTCCATCATGGCAATGCCCTGAATGGCCGTCGCCGCCGCCTCCACGAGTTCCTTCAGACCTTGATCGTCATCCGTGTAGCCCGTGTCGAAGTAGGTCTTGTGCACCTTCTTCTGGATTTCATGGTGCAAGTAGCCGTTCTCGGCGAAGAATTCCTTCGTCGGACCCGGGCCGCCAATGAGGACTGCCTTCAGGTTCGGCTCGTTCATGAAAATCTCACTGGCTCGGTTGCCCGATTCCGTGAACCATTGGTTCGCGATTTCTTCCGTCAGGCGTTCGAAACGACGCTGCGACTGACCACCACGGCCGTGCTTGTTGGGCACCAGACTCCCCTTGTTGGAAAGCGCCACAATGGACTTGCCTCGCAGGAGGCCGATGCTGCACTCCTTCCGGTCAATGATCAGGAGGCCGTAGACATCCTCGGTCTCGCCCATGTGTTGCAGGGGCTCGACATTGAACGTCGAATCGCAGCGGTACTGGTACGTCTGGATGGCTTCAGGCGGTTCGATGACGTGGGCCACTTGCTTTGTCTTGTTGTTGCCAATGCTGACATTGCCAACAAACAGCGCCAAGCCATTGGGGGGCGTCACGCGGTAATTCTTCAGACGCGCCAGCATGGAGGTCAAGGCCGATTGCACGGCCGTGGCCGTCTGCTTCGACTTGATGTTGCTGGCTTGGCCCAATTCGTCACGCAGCATGGAAGCCGCGTCGCTGATTTGGCGCGTCGGGGGGATGTAGAGCGTGACCAACTCCGTGCCCATGCCGCGGTAGTCGCCAAGCTCCTCGATGGTGCGCTTGAAGACGTACCGCTGCCGGTCCGTCCATTGGGCCATGCTCACGGGCTCCACCAGTGGGAGGGGGTAGATGAATCCTAGGAAGTCGGGCAAGCGGTGCCTTCATCCCTCAAGGCTCTCTGGTCGCCTCCGTGGCACGCGTCATCGCCTTTGGCGGCAGCATCTTGGCCCCTGAGGAGCTTGACCCGGAATTCCTGGCCCGCGTGGCCCAGGCATTGGATGCATGGAGCATGGAGGAACGCGTGCTCGTCGTCGTTGGCGGCGGCCACCCGGCACGCAAGGCCATCACGGCAGCCCGTGAAGCGGGTCCCGATGAAGACACGCTGGACCGTGTTGGCATCCAAGCCACCCGGCTCAATGCGGCGACGCTGTTGGCGTTCCTGCAAGCTCAAGGTGTTCCGACCCACGACGATGTACCGCAAACCTGCAAGGAAGCCGCCACGGTTTCGGGGCGCGTCGTCGTCATGGGGGGCACCACGCCCGGCCACAGTACGGATTACGTCGCGGCGGAACTGGCGCGCACCGTGGGTGCGGATCGCCTCGTCATCGCGACCAACGTCGACGGTGTCTACACGGCGGACCCCAGGAAAGATCCAAGTGCCAAGCGCGTCGCCCAATGCGGCTACCGTCAATTGGCGGCCATCGTGGGCCCGGCGCAATGGAGCCAAGCAGGGCAAGCTGGTGTGGTCGATCCCCTTGCCGTGGCGTTGCTCATGGGTACGGACGTCACGACGTGCGTCGTGGATGGCCGTGATCTCGACAATTTGAGTGACGCCGTGGAAGATGCGCCGTTTCATGGTACCCGTGTCGCCGAAGGCGCCGATTTGATGGAGGATGAATGATGGAAGAACACAGCCACTGCCACATCTGCGGTCGCACCGTCCCGGTCGGCGACGACCTCTGTGACACGCCCAGTTGTGCCGAGAAAAAGGAAGAAGCCCAGAACATGAAGAAGCGCAGCATGTGGCTCTTCATCGCGCTGATTGCTGCGGTCTTGATCCTGCAGTACACCTTGTAGCGGCTGGCAACCCTTTTGCGGCGTCCGCTTGTCAGCGACGCGTGGACCTCTCCGTCGCTGAGAAACGCCTCCTGAAGAGCCTGCCCGAGGATGGCCAGCCCGTGCCGGCTGGCGAGGCAGGTTTTGCCACGGCGACGGAAGCCCTGCGTGCTGCCGGCGGCCTGGAAAAAGCCGGCCTCGTGGCGCTGAGCGAAGCGGTGCACAAGCAAGTCGCCCTGAGCGACGAAGGCCTGCATTTCCAGAAAGTCGGTTTGCCGGAGCGCCGGGCGGTGCAAGCCATTGGCGATGGGTTGCCCATGGGCGAATTGGCCACTGCGGCCAAGCTTGATGGCGGTGAAGTCAAGGTCGCCATTGGCTGGCTCAAGCGCAAGGGCTGGGCCAACATCGACAAGGGCACGCTGGTCCTCGTGGATGGCGAACCGGCGCCCGGTGCCGACGAAGAGGTGCTCGCCAAGCTGACGGCCGAGCCTCAGGAACTCGAAGGCGAAGGCGTCACCTCGCTGGCCCAACGCGGCGGCGTGCTCATCGAACAGGAACGCACCACGCGTTTCCTGGCCCTGACCGACGCAGGCAAAGACATCGCCGCAACCATTACGGACATCGGCGAAGAGGTCAACCAAATCACGCCGGAATTCATCGCCAAGTGGGCCGAAATGTCTAACGACGAGAAGGCCAACGTGCACTTGCGCCGCTTCGACGTCGACGTGGATGTGGCCAAGCGCCACGCAGCCAAGCCCCATCCATTGACGCAGCTGATGACGCAGACGCGGGACATCTTCTGGCGCATGGGCTTCCAGGAAATCGCGGGCGACTACGTCGAATCGGCCCTCTGGAACATGGATGCCCTGTTCATTCCGCAAGATCACCCTGCCCGCGAAATGCAGGATACGTTCTACTTGGAACACCCAGCGAGCCTTGCTGTTGACGAAGACGATGTGGCCCGCATCAAGCAAACGCACCTCGACGGCGGCGACACGGGCAGCACCGGATGGGGTGGCACCTACTCGGAAGATGTGTCCAAACAGGCCCTGCTACGCACCCACACCACCAACACGACGGTCCGCTACCTCGCCGAACACCCCAAGGACATCAGCAAGGTCTTCGGGTTGGGCAAGGTGTTTCGCAAGGAAACCATGGATGCCACCCATTTGCCTGAATTCTACCAGATCGAAGGCATCGTAACCGAACCTGGCGCCACCTTCGACATGCTTGTTGGCCTATGCCGGACCTTCTTCACGGCGATGGGCTTCCCCGAAGTCCGCTTCCGGCCCGCGTACTTCCCATATACCGAGCCATCCATGGAAATTGATGTCTGGTACAATGGCAAATGGATGGAACTGGGCGGCTGCGGCGTCTTCCGGCCCGAAGTGACGCAGCCCCTCGGCGTCGAGCACCCGGTCCTGGCGTGGGGTTTCGGCCTCGAACGCCTTGCCATGATGCGCCTCGGACTCAAGGATATTCGCGACTTGTACATCAGCGACGTCCGCTGGCTCAAGGAACAACCCCTGTTGTAACGCGTCCCCTGACACAAGCCTGATGTAGCCCTCCCGATGGGGCGCTCCTATGCAGCGCATCTTCCTGGCTGCCATGCTCATGGCAGTCACCCTCGCTGGTTGCATCGAAGACGATGCCCCGGCCGAAGACCAAGTCACGCCCGACGGCGCCATGCCCGTCGTCGTGCCGGAAACCAACGTCACCAAGCTCCTCGAACAAGCGACCACCCCGATTGTTCTCGAAGAGAGCCTCGTTGACGTGCCCACCATCGACCAACTCCACGACCCTTACGAACCCACGATGGAAGTCTGCGACGATGGCAGCATCTACGTCACCGGCCACACCTTCCTGGTCGACACCACCGGCGCCCCCGTCTGGGGCAGCCACGACGACGGTGCCTCCTGGAGCCAACTTCCCTGGTTCATGGACCAGGAACTCCCCGCCGGCGTCCCTGGCGCCACGCCACCCGTGAGCGACGAAATCTTCCTTGCCTGCGGTGACGACGGCTGGCTCTACGGCAGCGACATCACGCTGGCCAGCTACCCGGTCAACGCGTGGAGCGGCTACGGCACCATGCACGAGTACTGGAACTTCAACGCCTACGACGAAACCAAGGCCGCGACCCAGGCCGGCGAATGCACCACCCTCGGTGCCGCGCCGGCTCCGGCGCCCGTCAAGGACCGCCCGTGGAGCGCCTACAACAACGGCACCCTCCTGCTTACCAGCAACCCCGCCGGCGGCGCCAACCAAATCGGCGTCGTCAGCGTGCCCTTCGACCTGCCCAGCCCCTGGAGCTTCGGCACCGTCGTCGACGGCATCGACTGGAACCTCTGCGCCGGCCCCGGCGGCAGCATCCCCGGTGTCCCGGACATCAACAGCCAAGGCCTCTTCGCCGCGCCCCAAAAGAGCGGTGGCAGCCTCTGGCTCACGCTTGGCAACGCCATTGATGTCATGGATGTCACCAACGTCGAATTGTTCCCCAGCGCCTCCGGCGGCGAGATCACCAGCCACTACGGCCACGCGGTCTTCGACGCAGACGATGTGCTGTACGTCGGCATCACCACCAACGGCGAAGCGGACGCTGAAGGCAACCGTGACGGCGCCATGACGTTCGCCGTCAGCCTCGACGATGGCGAAACCTTCGAGACGCTGCGCTTCGAAACCGGCCCCGGTGCCCTGCGCCACTTCTACATGGATGCCAACCGCTTCGGTCCTGGCGCCCTCGTGGTCTGGGCCAACGACGGCGAGACTGGCTACGACTGGTACATGGGCCACCTGCACTTCAACGGCACCGGCGTCCCGTACCTGGACAACGTCTCCCTCGTCATCGACGAAGGCCTGGCCCCCAGCGCCCACGTCACTGGTGCCGCTGTCGGCCCCGACGGCCGCAGCTACACGGCCATGTACGAGCGCAGCAGCACCCGCCTGAGTGTCTTCATTCAGCGCGACGGCCCGACGCTGCCCGTCTACGCCATGCTCGACGACATCGCCGTCGAACCGATGGCCTAGCCCCAAGGCGACCCTTCATCTTCCCCCTCTTTCCATCTTGAAATATGCAAGCCCGTGGCCTTTACCACGCTGTGCTCTACGTCCGCGACCTCCAAGCCAGTGTCGCGTTCTATCGTGATCTCTTGGGATTCGAACCCATTGGCGATGCGTTTGGCGGCAAAGCCCAGGCCTTCCGAGCCGCGGATCATCGGACGCATCATGAGCTGCTGCTGATTGAAGTGGGTGACGCGCCGCATCCCGGACGCAGCCGGCGCCTTGGCCTGTACCACCTTGGCATCAAGGTCGGCGACTCCATGGATGAACTGCGGGCCGCCAAACGGGAACTGGATGCAGCCGGTGTCACCATCGTTGGCATGAGTGACCACACGGCGACGTGGAGCCTCTACATCTTGGATCCCGACGGCAATGAATTGGAATTGTACTGCGACAATCCCGACGTGGATTGGAAGAACAACCCCGAAGCCGTCATGGCGCCGATTCGGCCCCTTCACCTGTAGGCTTGCAGGCGTCACCGGCGATTCGACCCCCCATGATGGCCAATGGCACCGCGAAGATCATCAGCACGGCGCCCACGGCGTAGCCTGCAGGAATGCCTGCCGTTTCCGCATAATCTGCGAGCACGATTTGGCTGACGACTCCAGCGGCGCTGGCCATGAGGCCGCCGAAGCTGATCACCGTCGCACGAGTCCGGCTGGGGATGAGGGCATGAAGCATGGCGGTCCGCACCGGTTCATGAATGCCGAATGCCATCATGGCGCCCAGGAAGGACAAGACGGCTGGCCAGAAGGAATCGGCGATGGCGACGCCGGCCAATCCGGCGATGAAGAACACCTGGGCGATGGCCAAATGCCAGCTTCGATCGCCAATCCAGGCCGCGATGCGGGGTCCAAAGCCATTGCCAAGAATCATCGTCACGCTGACTGCGGCTGCGACGGCGCCTGCGATCCAGATTTTGCCGTCTGCAAGTGCCACAAAATGGGGCTGCCAAGCGTACCAACCCCAGATGAGGAAGCCCCAATGAATCATGCTGATCAAGAGGAGCAACCGGACTGCCGGCCTTCGCCAACCATCGTCGAGGCTGTCGCCGAGCACGCGGCGCATTTCACGGGGTACTTGGCGAACCCGGAACGGGCGTGCATCGAATCCCAGATCGTGCATGGCGCGCCAGGCGACGAGGAAGCACAGCACCAGCAAGATGGCACGCACCAGGTAAGGCCACGCCAAATCGATGGTGGCAAGGAACCCGCCGCCCAAGGTGCCAAGAAGCATGGTGGCGCCCTGCACCTGGCCGCCCCGGGCAAACACGGTGTCCATCGGGCCTTGATGGCCGGCTGCGGCCATGGCATCGACCACCCAGGCCTCGACC
This sequence comes from Thermoplasmatota archaeon, assembly GCA_049617695.1. Classification (GTDB taxonomy): domain Archaea; phylum Thermoplasmatota; class E2; order JACPAO01; family JAHFTW01; genus JBFKXH01. The sequence goes on from JBMZJT010000006.1 coordinate 45,356, forward strand.
GCGCCCGAGTAAAACGTGAAGCCGAGGCCCAGGAAAATTGAGGCGACGGCCCAGAGCAGCATCGACACGGGGAGGCTTGCGAGGAGGACGTAGGCCAGGGTCCCGATGCACAGAATCACGAGGCTGGCGAGGAACGATGTGCGGCGGCCCAGGGTATCTGCGACGACGCCCGTGGGGATCTCGAAGATGACCATGCCCAGGGTGTAGAATGCGTTCGCGATGAACGTCTGCGTGAGGCTGAGTCCCGCTTCGAGGAGGAACAGGGTGTTGACGCCCCAAATCAGGGATGCACTGAGGTTGAACAAGCCCACCACGGCAAGGTAGGTGCGCAAGACTTGGCGGGGCGTCACGACGTTGGATGGGCGACGCGAGGTTTGGTCCTATTGGACCTGGTCCAGGATCGCGCGCGCCTGCTCGGCGTCTAGGCCAAGCGCCGCGCGGGCCCGCTCCAGGAAGACGGCTTCATCGGGGCCCATGTCGTTGTCTGCCAAGGCGAGTCGGGCCGCTGCCTCGTACGCGGCGGGACGCAGTTCCGGTGGCAGCGTGGCGCCGGCGGTGGGGAGCAAGGCATCGCCCAGGGCGGCCGCGTGCTGGTTGACGGCCTGAATCAGTTTGCCCGGATTGTCGATGGCGATGTGGCTGCCGCGTGCGAGATGTTCGATGAGTGCATCGTGTTCATCTTGCAGCACCATGCCGTCTTCGAGGGCTGCCTCGTAGGGGAACGCACAGTATGCTTCCTCGATGCTCATCTCCACCATGGGTGCAGATTGGGGTGGCGCGTTTCAAGCCTGTGGCGCGTTCGTTAGAAGACGGTGACGCCCTTGACGCCGTCGACGTTTTGGAGAATCGGGATGAGGCTCCCTGGCACGCGGTCTTCGGTGACGACGTACAGCCTCGGTTCGTCGGTGAAGTCGGGGTCTTCGACGATGGCTTGGCGGATGCTGAGGCGGGCATCGCTGATGACGCGGCTCACACCGGCCAGGATGCCCGGCCGGCTTGCATTGGTCGGGATGATTTCGATGACGCCGCAGTTGAGCTCGGGCGCCACGTCCTTCATGTCCAGGGTGGATTGGAAGCGGGTGAAAACACGCTGTAGCTGCGGGTTTTCCAGGATGGTTTCGACGGTGCTGCGCACGATGCGGCGGTCGACGTTAGCGGCGCGGGCGACGGCGGTGTCGGCGACTTCGACGCTGCCAGCGTGAATTTTGCCGTCATCAATGTGGAGGCCGTGTTGGATCATCAACCGGACGACCCGTTCTTGGGCCGGGTAGCGACGAAAGTGATCGATGAGAACCTGCCACATGGACCCTTCATGGTACAGATATGTACTTAATGATTTGTCAGAAAGCGACAGCCATGCGCAGATATGTCGAATAGCGTCTAAATATGGACAGTCGGTCCACGGGCCATCATGGCAGCCAACGCCATCCGCATGAAACGCCTCACCACGCCCGGAGGCCATCTCCTCATGGTGCCCATGGACCACGGCATCAGCATGGGGCCCTTGCCAGGCATCGCCGATCCACGCCCCGTCCTCGACCGCGTCGCCGCGCACGCCAGCTGCCTCACCGTCCACAAAGGCCTCGTTGGCCGCATCGCCGACTACGCCGATCGGATGGGCATCCTCATGCACCTGAGTGCCAGCACCGACCTGGGCCCCGACCCCAACGACAAGCGCCTCGTCGCCACCGTCGCTGAAGCGGCGCGCGCCGGTTGCGACGGGGTCAGCACCCATCTGAACCTGGGAAGCCCGACCGAAGCTCGGATGCTGGAACAACTCGGCGCCGTCAGCACCGCCTGCCAAGAATACGGCATGCCCCACATCGCCATGGTGTATCCGCGCGGACCAGAGATTGACAATCCATTTCGCGCCGACTTGGTCGCTCACGCCGCCCGTCTCGGAGCCGAACTGGGCGCCGATGCCGTCAAAGTGCCCTTCACCGGCGGCCCCGACTTCCGCGACGCGGTGCAAGGTGCAGGGGTGCCGGTCATCATCGCCGGAGGGCCCAAGCAAGACGACGTCGAGGGATTCCTCAACCAAATCCAGGCGGCCAAAGACGCCGGCGCCGCAGGCGTCAGTACGGGGCGCAACGTCTTCCAAGCCGACGATCCGGGCGCCGTCATGCAACGCATCGCGGCCATCTTTCCATGAACCGGATTCCCCTGTGGATTGAACCGCCGACTCTCGACGAGGCGTTCCTGGCCGCTGCCGATGCGTGCCATTGTCCCGTCATCGGGCGCGACTTGCACCGTGACGCCGACGCCATTGTCGACGCCGACCAGGTCCTCGCCGCCCGCATCGTGTCCGTGCAAGGCGCCTCGGGTCAAGAGGAAGCTGCCGCCATGGAAGGCCGCATCATCGTCGATGCCGCTGACTGGACCATCATTCCCCTCGAGAACCTCATCGCCGCACGCCGCGACCGGCCCGACAGCCTGTACGCGGTCGCCACCACGGCCGAGCAAGCAGGCGTGTTTCGCGACACCCTCGACGTCGGCGTCCACGGCGTCGTCCTGCGACCCAAGACGCCGCAAGACATCCACGAGGCCCACGCAATCCTCACGGCCAAGGGTCCACGGCCCGATGACCGCCCAGACGCCGAAGCGGACATCGCCCTCACGCCAGCCACGATTACGGCGTTTCGCGACGCCGGCCCCGGCGACCGGGTGTGCATCGACACAACCCAAGACCTCGCCCCCGGCGAAGGCGTCCTGGTCGGCAGCACCGCCCGCGGATTCGCCCTGGTCCACGCAGAAACGCTCAGCTCCGACTACGTCGCGGCCCGCCCCTTTCGCATCAACGCCGGCGCCGTGCACCAGTATGTCTTGGTTCCCGGCGGCAAGACCCGCTACCTAAGCGAACTTCGCGCCGGCGACGACATCCTCGTTGCGGGGCCCGACGGGGTCCGCGCCGTGCCCATCGGGCGCGCCAAAATCGAACGACGCCCCCATTTCCTCATCACATGGCCCGGCGGTCACGTCATCGTGCAAAACGCCGAAACCATCCGCCTCGTCACGCCGCAAGGCATCGCCCGCAGTGTCACGGACCTGCGACCCGGCGACGACATCCTGGTGCACCATGAAACTGCAGCGCGGCATTTCGGCATGGCCGTCGACGAACGCCTGGTGGAGCGCTGATGCACGAACGAATCGCCACCCTTTCAGGCAGCCTCGCGGACATGAAGGCAGGTCTGTCCGGCGACGCCGACCGCTTCGAATTGCGACTGGACGCGCTCTGGAAAACGGGCGAAGAGTCCCACATCGCGGATGACTTGCTGGCCCTCACGGAGACCGACAAGCCATTGCTGGCCACCCTGCGCCCCAAACGTCAAGGCGGAGCCTTCGACGGCCCTGAAGAGCTACGGTTGAATCTGTTGGCAGCCGCTGCCCGCGCCGGATGCGGGCAAATTGACTTGGAAGCCGACTTGCCGCCGCAAGCGTTCCAGGCCCTGCGCGGCGAAGCCGATCTCTTGATCAGCGACCACAGCCAACCCTCGGCTCCGAGCCGGGACCATGGCTTGCGCGACTTGCAAGCCATGCAGGACCGCGTCACCGTGCGCCAAAAACTGGCCTATCCCTGCGGCTCGTTCCTAGACGAGTTGCGCGCATTGGAACTCGCGCACGCCCACGCCGAACGTCGGGGCGACCCCGCCATCGCACCCATGGGTGCATCCGCCGCGTTCCGTGCACTGCTCGCCATCGCAGGCAATCAAAGCACCTACGGCCATGGTGGCGTTCCAGCGTTTTCCGGACAACCGGGCCTGGCCGACATCGACGCCGTCTGGAACCATTGGGGGCTGCGCCATGACGAACTAGGTGGTCGCGATGGCTGGTACGCCGTACTAGGCAACCCCGTCCAACACAGTCTTAGCCCCCGTATCCACAACGCCATGTTGCGCCACCACGGCCGCACCGAACGGTATGGTGCCATGCTTGTCCCCGACAGCATCGGGGCCATGCGCCTGCTTGCCGGCGTCGCCACGCGCATCGGCCTGCGCGGCGCGAGCATCACCATGCCCCTCAAGGCGCACGCCGCAACGGCGTTCGAAGGTGACGCCGCCGTGCAAGCGATTGGCGCCGCCAACTGTGCCCGCTTCGATCAAGCCGACGCCAAGCCGGCCGCGACCAACACAGATGCGACGGCACTCCATCGCCTGCTCGCCGGCCATGACTCGGTGGCGGTCATCGGCGCCGGCGGGGCCGCGCGAGCCGCCATTTGGGCTGCGCAATCTCATGGCGCCGACGTTCAGCTTGTTGCGCGCCCGGGGCCACGCACGGATGCAACCGCCCAAGCGTTCGGAATCAAGGCAACCTGGGGGCAGCCCGTCGAAGCGGATGCATGGGTACAGGCGACCCCACTCGGCATGAAAGGTGAATCCTCTCCTGTCGCGCCCGCGGAGGCCAAGCTGGCCATTGAATTGGTCTACGGCGAACAACCGACGGACTTCGAAAACCAGGCCACGCGACTCGGGGCCGACGTGGTCAGCGGCCGCCAATTCCTCATCGAACAAGCCCTGGATGCCTACGCATTCTGGACTGGCCGCGAGGCGAATCGCGAGGTGATGGAGTCGGCATGAACGGCCACGCCCACGGCGGCGTCACCGTCCTGAACGCCACGGCAACGGGGCGCGGATGCAGCCTCGCCGTGCGCGGCGGGGTCGATGCCCAGTGGGCCTGGCAAGACGAGGGCGTCATCGTCCAGGGTGCGCCTGATTCTCGACTCGCAATTGCGTGCCACGCCGTTGCGCAGGAAATCCTGGGTCGCGAAGATGGGGCCAGCATTCAGACGCAAAGCCAGATGCCGCCGTCGCGGGGTCTGAAGACCAGCAGCAGCGCCGCGGCGGCCATGTTGCGCGCCGCCGGCGTCCCTGAATCCAACCTCGAATTGGCCTGCGTGGAAGCCTCGCTGCGAGCAGGCGTGACATTGACGGGTGCGTTTGATGATCAAGTCGCGGTCCTGCGTGGCGGATGTCATCTGACGGACAACGCGCGCAAGCGGGTGCTCGCGCAGATTTTCACCCAGCCATGGCACGTGGCCATCTGGGTGCCGGAGCGAGCCATCGACAAGGCGCAGCTCATGGATCTTGATGCCACGGCGATCGAACCCGAAATTCTGGCCGCCGAGGATCGTCTCCTGGCCGACGACGTGCCTGCTGCCTTGACCCTCAATGGCGCCGCATTCCATCGACTCTACCAGGCTGCTGGGCTGCCCGTGGACGATGCCCCGACACGCGTTGCATTGGAGCATGGTGCGCTCGGCGCTGGCCTGAGTGGCACGGGGCCAGCCGTCGCCGCGCTCTTTGACCGGCCCGTGGACTTGCCAGACGTGCCGGGGGGCACCTGGAAATGGACGCAAGTGCAGGAGGCCGCGTGACGCCGATTCGGGTGCCTGGAAGCAAGAGCCTTACGCATCGAGCCTACGTTTTGGCCGGCGCGAGCGATCAACCCTGTACCATCCGAGGCGCGCTTCGCAGCCAGGATACGGATGCGACGTTGCAATGCATCCAAGCCCTTGGCGCCCAAGTCGAGGTCGGCGACACCATCCGCACGCGGCCAGGGTATGCCGAACCCGCGCAATTGGACTGCGCCAATGCCGGAACCGGATTGCGCCTCCTCATGGGACAAGCTGCCCTGCGCAAGCACGCGATCACGCTTACGGGGGATGCAAGTCTCCAAAGTCGACCGAACCAGCCCCTGGTGGATGCCCTTCAGGCCCTGGGAGTCCAGGTCCGAGGTGACAACGCGCCGGTGACGGTCCATGGGCCCTTGCACCATGGCACGGTCGCTATCGATGCGAGCTCGAGCAGTCAGTTTGCCAGTTCCCTCCTGCTGGCACTGCCCCAAGTCGAAGGTCCATCGAAGTTGGAATTGTCCGGCGTTTCGAGTCGGCCGTACCTCGATTTGACCTTGGACATGGCGCGTCAGTTTGGCCTGCGCATTGACCATGATTTTTCCATGCCTGGTGGCGATGTGCCACGGGCCATGTGTGTCGACGTCGAAGGCGACTGGAGCACCGCCGCATTCCCACTGGTTGCTGGGGCGCTTCTCGGTCGGGCTCACGTCGCGGGCGTCGATGATGGGAGCCGCCAAGGCGACCGGCGCATTCTCGACCTGCTCACCGCATTCGGTGCCGACGTCCGTGGACTCGATGTCCGGGCTGGCGACCTCGTCAGTCCGGGGACAATCGATGTCCGCGATACCCCGGACCTCTTCCCCATTCTCTGCATTCTCGCCGCACATGCGGAAGGAACCACGACGTTCACAGGCGGCGAAAGTCTTCGCATCAAGGAGTCCGATCGCATCGCAGCCATGGCGCAAGGACTCGCTCGGATTGGCATCCGCGTTGAGCCGCGTAACGATGGATTGATCGTCCATGGTGGTCGGTTCAAGCCTGGAACCGTCGACGCCCATGGGGACCATCGCATCCACATGGCATTCGCCATCGCCGCAGCTCTCGAACCGGGCATCCGGGTCTCGGATCGTGGCTGTGAAGCCGTGAGCTACCCGCAATTCTACGAACATCTGCAACGAATCCAGGAGGCCGCATGAACCAATTTGGCGCCCGTTTGCGCATCCAGATCACAGGCGAATCCCATGGCCCTGGCATCGGCGTGCTGCTGGACGGCGTGCCACCTGGCCTGGCCGTCGATGAAGGCACCTGCACCGAAGTTCGTGCTGCAGGTGGGGCAGGTGATGGCGACGTCGCAGAGCCAGAGCCCGCGTCCGAGCAGGGAGGCCATGGC
>JBMZJT010000007.1:0-45016 GCA_049617695.1 Thermoplasmatota archaeon
GAGTCGCCGTTAGCTTCTGATGGCGGCCCGCAGGGCTGACGGATGAGGCGACCGTGCCGATGGTTGGAGCGGACGTTGCGCCACGTGCTTTGGCATCAGGGCGCATTGGCCCATGGATTGGAGCGCAACCGGCGTGCGCAGCGCGATTCGGGGGCTGTGAAGCGCATCAACAGAAGGTGACGCGTCCCTTTCCAGGCAAAAACGACAGGTAGATTCAGCGACGCCCCTGCGCGTTCCTCCAGCCACCACAATTGGGCATGTTCGAGCGCTTCATGCGAACTTGGTCGGCGGTGAACGTCGGCCTGAAAGGAGACATTGAAACATGAACCAAAAAGCAATGATCGCAAGCGTCGCCCTCCTGTTGGTCAGCATGTCGCTGCCCGTTCAGGGATACCACATCGTGTACGGAAGCGGCACGGACTACCGTGACGGCCGCCCTGTGTCCGACTGGGGCCAAGGCAACGGCCTACTCATTCTGTGTGAGTCCCACGACTTCCTCGGCGCTGACGCCACCTACAAGGCCCTCGGTGACGACGTCTTTGACCTGACCGGCGTCGTGCTGCCCCCCGGCCCGGGCCCCATCGAGAACCACGGCGACGGCGGCCTCTGCTTCATGTCCGCCGGTGGCGACCTCGGCAGCGCCACGCGCCAGGTCATCCCCTCCGATGGCGATGCACCCACGCCGGGCACCCTGCACAACTACCTGAAGTTCGACATGTGCGCCTACGCCGGCGCCGCCTGCAGCATCGATGTCGAATGGACCGCGCAGGTCGGGACCGCCCAGTGCGACGACCTCCTGACGACTGAAGCGTTCTTCGTGGACGAGCAATACGCCCTGTGGGTTGACGAAGGCCACGTCGCCGGCTTCCCCACCACGACCGCTGACTTTGGCAGCTACACCGTCGCAGCCCCGAACGCTGTGACCGAAGTGCCCCTGCTCACGGCCGGCACCGTCTGCGACCCCACCGACCCGTACGCCCCTGTTTGGGTCCTCTAATCAGGTCCTGACCTCCTTTTCCCCTCTTTCCTTGCCCCCCATGAACCTGGAGTCGAACCCATGCGATTCACGATTCTCATCATCCTCGTGGCCACATTGGCCCCGATCGCGCTTGCAAATCCCCTCCACCCCATCCATGTTGCACAGGATACCCATTGGACCGGTACCATCGAAGCCCCAGACGGCCTCGTCGTGCACAATGGCACCACCCTCACCCTGACCGATGCCACCCTGGAGATTTCGCAGCGCTTGCACGTCGAACCCGGAGGCACCCTCTTGCTTGCAGGGGACACGCACATCAGGGGGCAACAGAATTTCTCCATGCTGATCGAAGGCACCTGGTACACACAAGGGGGCACCCACATCGTGTCCGGCGTCACCGGCAAAGGCCTCTATGGCATCCTCGACCAGACCGGAGCCATCCAGATCGTCGGCACCGCGATTCTCAATCAACTCCATGTACGCGACAGCCAGGAAGGTTTCGTCGTGCAAGCCGACGGCCTGCTGCAACTGGGCAACAGCTCCATCGACATCGACGGCTTCGCGGGCATTGGAGGCTACGGAGCGGCATATCTGGACCATACGAACATCGTGGCTGGTGCCTACGCACTCACGGGAAAAGGCGACTGCCACTTCGAGGTCCGGCATGGCGAATTGACCGCCCATTCGGCCGCCATCGGCCTCAACGGGTGCGACCTCGTCCTGGAATCGACCACGGTCACCAGCCACAACATGGGCTTGCAAACCAAGGGTGCGGCGTCGGTTCACCTGCGCGACGTGACCATTCAGGACTACACGCGACGCGCAATCGATGCCCAAGTGCTGCCTGGCCCGGGCGGCCTCGCAGACCCTGACCGACCCACACTCAACCTGCACGACGTCCGCATGGTGCCAGGAGAGATGCAGCAGCCGCGCACCCGCAACGACGGCGTCGGCATGTCCCTCATCGGGATCGGGGCGTCCGTCTTTCGCGAGGTCGTCATCGAAGGCCACCTCAGCCACGGCGTGTACGCGGAGACATCCGAATTCGACATGCAATCCAGCCGGATTGCCGGCAACGGCGGCTATGGCATCTATGCCCTGAAAACGACGTTCACAACCGATCCGTTGGCCAATGACCTGGGTTTGGAGGATGCAGCCAATGAAGAGGGACCCATCAGGGCGATTCTCGGGTTCCAATTGTCCCTGTTGGACGACGATGACACGCCATTACACAACGCATCCTTGACCGTGCGCGGCCCGGCCTTGACCGTGCCCTTGGAATGGACCGACCGCCTGGCGCAGTTCACATTCGAGCTCGACGGCTACTACGCAGATGAAGACGGCCAGTGGCATGCGGCGACGCCGTATGCGTTCGAGCTGCGCCACGACACCCTCGAGCAGCCCGTCGAAGGGGAAATCCTTGCCAGCGGAAGCGCGTCGTTCCGGCTGCCTCCCGCCACCCAGTCTCCCTGGGGCGCCATCGTGGGAAGCACCATCATCGGTGCCGCCGCTTTCCTGTTTGCCTATGCGTTTGTGGGCGACCCAGTGACGGCGTGGATCAAGCAGCGACTTCGTCGCTAACGTGTAACCGCAGCCACCACAATTGGTTACATTGGTTCCGTCTGATGCTGAATTGTCGGGTGGAAGCAACTGTTTCCATTGTTTGGCAACGGGAGGGGTGGTGTGGAAACGATTGCGACAGAACATCGAGACATTGGGACTGCGTGGAAACCCCATGCAGGCAACCCATTGTTCCTTGATGACGCGGAAACCGCCCTGTACGCCGCCCTGAAACTTCAGCTCCACAGTCGCGCCGCACAAGGCGCCGTGCGAGCACCAACGGTCACCGTGCGCCGGGCGCATCGAGCATTCAATGCCAAATCCCAGCAGCCTGAGCAAATGCACGACCAATTCACGGATTTCCTGGGCGCCTCACCATATTGGATCCGGGAACGGATGTCCGCCCTGAACCATGGCACCTTTCTGCGCGAAGACGGACGCCGCTCACGGGGCGCCATCCAATACCGCTGGGAAGCCCCCATCTCCGATGCCGACCAAACGGCATTCGAGCACATCCAACGGCTGACCGACCACCACATCGCGTTGATCCCCGATTTGCGCCGCATCTGGTCAAGCTTCGGTGAAGAGCCCTTCGGACGCCGCGACTTCCTCAAGGCCACAATCAGTGCCCGCAAGAAGACGCTGACGCGCCGCTGGTACGAGTTGGCGGCCACCAAAGTCACGCCCACACACTTGGCCCACTATCTGGCTGCGAGACTGGACCACATGGTGAACTGCGGATTGGTCGCACCCGCAACCCATCACGACGAGTCCCTTCAATTGACCCGTAGAGGACTGGAAACCATGCAATGGGTCAACGTCTTTTTGTATTCACCCGGCGGCCAGGAACCCTGATAACCGCCATCGCACATCGAACCCCAATTTCAGAAAACCATGAAGCCAACATTTGTTCTTGCCATGCTTACTGCTTCGCTGCTCCTTGCGCCCCCCGCGGCGGCGCAAGCCCCTTCCATGGCACTTGCAGCCATCACCGACGGCGAGGACGTGTTGCTGATGTGGACAGACCCAGGCGCCGACGGCGACGGGGCCACCTACAATGTCTACTATGCGCCCGACGGCGAGAACTTCTCGCGCATCGCGCAAGTTGTCGACGAATCCATATTCGAACACGACGACCCCGAAACCGGCGCGCTTCCCACGTACTTCGTTGCGCGTGAAGAACAGGGGACGGAGGTGGCCAGGTCACAGCAGGCCCAAACGGTGGTGACGCCTTGCCCATTGTTCATCGAGCCGACCTTGAACCCCCCCGACCCTGGACTCCGTGACCCCATCCCTTGGCTGATATGCATCGTGGATGAATTGACTCCCGAGAACGATCGCGCGACGACAGCACCCCCGGTTCCAATACCTGAGCCACCTATCCGCATGCGAGGCCTGACTTGACTTCTCGACTCATCACGTCCATCGCCATTTTCGCACTTCTTGCGTACCCAGTGACCGCGCAGAACCCGGACCATGTTTCAGCCGACCTGATGGCCCAGGGCGTCCAGGCTACCGGCGCTGCTGAACTCCGTGGCGACTTGCTCTTTCTTGGCGTCGACCAAGGCACGTCCGATCAAGCCATGCCCTCATTCTCTGCGACGGGCGTTGGTGCGACGATTCGGTACCACCATTTCGAGTACAACTACTACACAGGGGCTGCGATTCGCGACGACCCGACGCCCATGTACGAAGCCCGCCAATGGATGACCAGCGAGGTGATCCATGGCCCCTTCGAACTGCAATCGACTGATGCCACCATCACGACCTGGCTGCATGCAAAACCCGTTGCCGGCGCAACTTCGCAAGCGGCCACGAAATCCGTTGAGGCGCGCGCCACGTTCGATGACAACATCGCATTCCCATCCGAATTTCAGGAGTTCGCCCTCCAAGAGCCACCCGAACGTGATGACGCCACCGGAATTTCGCCGATTTATCAAGCGACAGTTGACAATCTCGACTGGGATTTGACGACTCCCAACACGGTGGTCATGGACGGCCAGACACTCCTTGTCGTCGCCGATTTGACTTCCATCTTGCGCACCGCCAACGGGGAACGCATCATCAAAGCGGGCACGGAATACGAGCCGATTGTGCAGGGTGCCGACGGCACCGAACTCTTTGCCGGCCGAGCCCACACGGTCCAAGCCCACATCGAGTTCCATGACGCGCAGGTATCCATTCACCCCGGCGAGCGAGAATGGACGCTACGGACCGCCGAGGCCGACCTCGAGAACACGGGAACGCTCGTGTTTGCGGATGCCTCGGGCGACATCACCAATGGAGCCAGCACCACGGCCGCCCGGGGCGAAGACGTCCGATTCTCGTCGGCGCGCATGGCCGGCACCCTCACACCGGACGCAGGCCGTATTGCCGCCACGGTCAAGGGATCATCTGACGATGTCACGATCGACGGAGTCACCCTCCAATCGACGCCGGTCGTCGAGCCACCCGCATCCATCCAGCGATGGAATCTGCTTGCATGGCTCATCCTGCTGATTCCTCTCGGTTTCGCCGCAAAGACCATCCGCCAACGTCGGCGCTGGATGCAGGATCTCGACATTCTCGTGATGGCGGCCGCGGATGCCTATGGGCGCGGCCAGGCCAAACGCAGTCGCCGTTGGAGCAAAGCCGCGATTCGCAAGGACGACGCCGACGAAGATGCCTGGACCATTTGGGCGATGGCTTCGCTGGCACGCGGCAAAGAGGACGATGCGTTGCAAGCGCTCGCCGCGCGCGCGCAGCGAGGCCCTCATGATGCATTGGTTCGCTTCGCGCATGGCATCCTGCTTGCGCAAGTCGGAGCCGTCGTGAGCGCAGAGCAAGAACTCCAGCACGCCCAGCGCCTCGACTACCAAGTGGAACGCCGCTTTGAAGACCTCGGCCTCGGACCGCCACCCGGATGGGATCGCCTCCCAGGGAACATCGCGTACACGTGACCATCATGTCAAGGTACGATTGGTTGTTCGCATGCGCCCTGGTCGGCTATCGACCCACACGCAAGGACCGCGTCCTGCGCCACCCGATGCGCAAGCGACTCGTCGAAGTGCTCCAACGAGAGCCCGGCATTTCCCTAGCAGATTTGCGCCGCCGCCTCGGATGCTCCTGGGGCACCGTGTACCATCACGCACGTTTGCTGGAGAAGCATGATCTCGTTCAATGGGAGGAGCACAACCGGCGACAACGGCTCTTTTCGACGGACATCGAAGACGACCAGCGCCGCCGGCTCTTGTTCCTATCTCGTGGCAAGACCTTGGATCTCGCGATGGCAATTTTGTCCTCGCCAGGTATCGTTCAACGCGACCTCACCGACCAACTTGCACTCAGCCGCAAGATGCTGCGCACGTACATGAATGACCTTGTGCGCGAAGGATTGGTTCTTGAACGATCTGAAGGTCGATTCAAGTGTTATCATGCCACGCCAGCTCTCGTCGATTCGGTCACGCACCTGCAGCATGTGGGTGGCCCCGAAGATGGCCCCCAGATGCACGCTGTTGATTCCTGGACAGAAGGCATTGAGGATGTGCGCGCCGACGCGCGCTTTGCGCCGCGCCGACCGTAGCGGCAACGGCTCCCCGCCATAGCAAATGTTAATATCGATACGAAGCCGCACGCATTATGTTCGGTGGAAAGTGGTTCGTGCTAGCCTTTGCGCTGTTCACGCTCGCCACGCCGCTTGCCGCGCCGCAAGCCGATCCTGAGATTCCCTACGACATCTACGTCGCAAACCTCACGGCCCCTGAACCCATCGTCGTTGATCGAGCGAATCCCATCGAAGCACTCGTCGTGAACGACGCCGGGACCGCCCGGAGCATCCGAGTCACGGTGGAAGCAGTCCAGGTAGCGACGGGCGCAAGCCGCACCCTGTACGACCAAGCCATCGTCTTCGAAGAACAAGAGCGCCAAGAATTCGCCGTGGATTGGAACGGGCGCGCCACCAGTGGGTTCGCCGCCAGTGGCGACATCGCCATTGTCGCCCGCGCGATTCCCTCCGACGGGGCCCCCGACCGCGACTTGCAAAACAATGAGCAAACCATCGCCCGTACCCTGCGGGAAGTCGCATTTCGGGTGACGCTTCCCGAACCCTCTAGCGAGTCGCTGGAGCCAGGCGCGACATGGCGGATGGCCGGAGAGCTCCGCAACGAAGGCACCCACCGCGAAGATGTTCGCATCGCGGCGGCGCCTGTCGTGGGCGATTGGATGTTCACAACCGTCCCGAGCCAGGTGTTCCTTGATCCAGGCGCAAGTCACGAAGTCACCATCGAAGCCGTGGTGCCCAATACCGCGCCTGCAAACGAACGGGGGCAAGGCACGCTCCAGGTGCATCCTGCGGACCTATCGGGCCCCGACCACACGGAAGCCGTCTCGTTTGAAACGGCGCCCATCGCCCCTGGCGGCCTGCTTGCTGCCTCGTTTGCGACACATGCTACGGCGACCGTCGACAGCACCCTCGAATTGCCGATGACCGTGACCAACCACCGCAATCAACACCAAACCGTACGCATCCTGGCCCAAGGCACGGCCACCGGCACGGGAATCAGCAGCCTCACGGCCGGGCCCCTTGAATTGCCCATCGGCGCGAGTCAACCAGCGGTGCTCCCCTTCGACATCGCTGCATCGGCACCAGCAGGCGAATCCCAGTGGACGATTCTCCTGGAAACGCCGGTCCAGACCTTCGAAGCGGGCACCGTCGTCATTGACGTCCAGCCAGACCACAAGGTCACATTGCAGTTCACCGGCCCAGCACCCAACAACGTTGTCCCGGGTGAACCCGTCGTGTTGGGCATCCGCATTGAAAATGAAGGCAACATTGTGGAAAGCAACCCAACGGGACGCTTCACCATCTTGGAGGGCGGATGGAGCGTCGACGCGGATCCCGTCGTGGACCTACAACCCGGCCAAGACGCCGACGTGGACGTCAAAATCATCGTGCCATCGACCGCCCCTGCGGGACCCAACAGCGCACGCTTGGCATGGGCGATCGAGGACCACGTGGCCGGTCAACTGTCCTGGACACCCAACGTCGCAGCATCCGGATACCCCACGGTTGCAGCACCGGCGCTGCTGCCGATGAGCGCGGGACAAAACCTCCGCGCATCAGTGACCGTGACCAACACGGGCAACAGCGACGATCGCATGTTCTTCGAATCGCGGGTTGCGGATACGAGCAGCCGCCCTGCTTCCACTTGGAGCCTCACGGACACCGCGAGCTCCGAAGGCCACCTCCTTGCACGCGGGCTCAGCAAGACCTTCCATGTGCAAGCGGTCGCACCCAGCGACCTCACCAACGCAGATCAGTTGCACGTCATCCTGGATGTCACCACGGCCAGCGGCGCCGCGTCGCCGCCAGTTGAAATCACCTGGGCCGCCAATGTGCCCAACCATGACTTGAGCCTGGGCCCCACCAGCCCCAACACCTTGTACGCTGGCTACGAAGGAACCCTGGATTTGATCGTGCGCAATGCTGGCGCAGCTGGGGCACCGCCGACCACATTGGAGGTCAGCTTTACGGGGGCGGACGGCAAGGTTGTATCTGCATCAAGCCTCGAGATTCCGGCCATTGGTGCCAATGGGCGCTACGTGGCAACCATCAACGTACCCACGGGCGCGGGGGATTTGCGCCTGGATGCACGCGTCGTTCCGGTTACCGGCGACCCCGCCTTGGCCAACAATGAACTCGATGCGCAAATTCAGATTCTCGACTTGCGGATTGAAATTCGCCGTCCAGTGGACCAAACCATTCGGCCCGGTCAGGCAGTCGGACTTGACGGCCTCAATGGGTTCACGGTTCGCAACCTCGGCGACGACATTGAACAGCTTTCGGCTCATCTGACGGCATCCGTACCGTGGTTCCCACAACAGCAAGAGGAACTGCTGCTGCGCCCCGGTGAGCGGGCCCAAATTCCGGCGATTTTCACGGTGCCCGCGTTGCCCTTGGCAGAAACCGTGAACGTGACGCTAACGGTGACGCGGGACGTCGCCCCGGTGGCCACGTTCTCTGCAACGACCATGCTGCGTGTCCCAGACACATCCGGACCCAGCATTCGCGACCTCCAAGCCAACCCCTCCAGCGTGGCTGTGGCGACTCCCATGACCCTCCGGGCGATTGTGGAAGATGTGGCCGGCGTGCGTGCCGTGCAAGCCGCGATTGTCCGCCCCGAAGGCACCGTTGACGTTGTCCCCATGACGCGCCAAGGTAGCCACTACGCAGCCCAGTACACGCCGGATCTTGCCGGAATCCACCGCTGGTCGGTGCAGGCATCGGACCTCACCCTGGCAACCCACCGAAGCGAGTCTCCGGCTCAATCGTTCCGAGTCACCGATGAACTGGTGCCGCGCATCACGTTGCTCGAGCCCGGCGAAACCAGTCGCATCGGCCCCCTGCAGGTCCTCGAATGGGGCATCGCGCATGGACGCAGCCTCCAATCCGTGACCGCTACCGTCGGAGCCCAAGAGATTGCCCTAGATCCGGCGGGGCCGTTCCAGCTTGACGCCTGGACACTTCCAGATGGGACCGCCAAAGTCACGTTGAACGTGACGGATGTACTCGGCGCAACGGCGCGCCATGTATCGAGCATTCAAATTGACAGCGAGCCACCTCGACTTGTCACCATCTCGGGCCACCCCGTTGCACCCACGGTCGGCGCCTCGCAACAGGTCAACGTCACGCTGGATGATGCAGGCATCGTGCAAGAAGCCCGCCTGCGTTTCGTCGATCAGCAGGGGCAGGGCCGGGATGTGCCGCTGGAGTTGGTCGACGGGATGTGGCAAGCCACGCTGCCGTGGCCACGCGACGTGGTTCGCATCCTCGTCATTGCGACCGACGACTTGGGCAACGAAGGTGCACATCGGGCTCGCTGGCCCGCGTCGGAGGCCGCCGATCCTGCATTGGCCGAGGAAGCCTCGGCCCCAGGATTCGCGCTGCTGGCGTTTGGGTGCTTGCTCCTTGCACGGAGGTTTGCATGAATCGGACTTGGCTGACGCTGCTCGTTGTTCCGCTGCTGATGCCCGGCTTGCATGCCGGCCACGCCGCATGCCCAGACACCACGATTTGGGATGACGCCATGACCATCAAAGGCACGAAGGATGTGGCGTGCACGACGCTCCACATTCGAGCCCCCATCACCGTCCAGGGGACCTTGAACCTGGAGACCTTGCACGTGGTCTTCGAAGATGCGGGCCGCATCCATGTTGACAAGGGCCGGCTCCACCTCGATGACGTCCGCATGTCGGGAGCAACCCAAATCACCGCCAATGCGGGCGACATCAAGGCCCAGGACACGGTTGCAGATGGCCCCCGTTGGACGACGACCGGGGGCAAGATGACGCTTGCCAATTCCACGTTCTCCACCAGCACGGGAACCCTGGTTCAGGCCACCCAGACGCAGGTCGACTTGACGGAAGCCACGTTGGCCCTTCAATCCAAGAATGTCGGCACGGCGTTGGCCCTCAATGAATCCAAGGCCATCCTACACCATTCGACCATCGGGCCGGCACTGTACGCGGTCACGGCCAAATCGGCGTCCGTTGTGACCATGGAGGAAGCTTGGCTCGTGGCCGGTCAAGCCAGTGTCCGCGCCCTTGACACGACGAAAATCTCCTTGGATGACAGTCAACTCACAGGCACCTACCCTCTCTGGCTCGAAGGCAAGGCCGAGGCCAAATTGAGGGATACCGACATCGACGCGGAGGACGTGCAGCGTATCGGGGATGGTTCACGCCTCGTCACCCAATACACGGTCTTCGTGCAAGTGCAGGCGGCATCGGAGGCCCCAGGCGTCCCCATCGACAGCGTCGAAGTGGAAGCGCTCGGCGTACTGGATTCGAACACCAAGCGGATGACGGATGCGGAAGGCATCGCGGGACCTTGGACCGCCCAGGGGCCAAGCATCTTTGCAGGTCTTTCCGGCGTGGTCGACGGTTCGAGACCGCTCTTCGTTGCCCGGCACGATAGTAGCGCTGCGGCCGCGCCCGTCATCACCATCGACACCAGCCACCCGAGGGACAATCCCGTGCTCATTGACATTCGCAACGACCCCGACGACGAGGCTCCGACGTGGCCCACGGGCGCCACAGTCAACGACGACTGGCAAGCCCCACCGGCGGATGCATCGATCCTGAACCTGACGTGGACCCCCGCGAGTGACGATCCAAGCGGCGATGCACCCCATCGCAAGATCCTGGGATACCGCGTCGATCACACGAGCCCAGACGATGTCACGTCGCGTTTCACGCGCCTCCATTCCATGTCCTTTACGGGCTTGGAATCCGGCCGCCACTTTTTCGGGGTACGAGCCATTGACCTAACTGGCAACATCGCGGCACTGCCCGAGCTCCATGAGGTCGTCGTGGATCGCACAGGACCCACGATTTGGGCGGTCACGACCAACGACGTCGAAGCGGGCCCCAAGCCACTTCATTTCGCGCAGCAACCAACCCTCGATTTCAAGGCCAAGGACGATGACGCGGAAATCGAGTCCCTTGAATGGATTCAAGGCACGACGGCAACACCATGGATTGACCCAGTCCACGTGGACGAACCGGGCGTCCACGTGTTCACCATCCGAGCCACCAACGCTTTGGGCTCGCAGACACAACGGCAATTCAAGGTCATCCTCGACGAAGACGCGCCGATTCCATCGCTCGCATTTTCACCGGCTTTGCCCGACGGCGAGGCAGGATGGTATCGCACCCAGCCCAATGCCTCGGCGACCGCGGAGGATGCGGGCCTCGCCGGTTTGGCGTCGATGGAAATGCGCGTCAACCAAGGTGCCTGGGTGCCGGCCAATGCCAGCATCAACATGCCAGCCGGTCGCAACGTCATCGTGTTGCGAGCCACGGATGGCGCAGGCAACGAGGCATCCGTCCAGCGCATCATCCAATTGGATGACGAAGCCCCCACCGTCACCATCAAGCCACCCAACAGTGAGACGTCATGGTTCAATCGGGCCGTCGATGTGGAGCTGGCCACGAGCGACGCGGGCTCAGGGGTCCGCGCCACGGAACTGCGCAGGGGAGCGGGGGCCTGGTTGGCCGTCGACAACATCGTCACGCTCTCGGCATCCGGCGAGCATGTGCTGACGGCCCGCGCGTGGGACCACGCAGGCAACCTGGGCCAGCCCGATACCGAGACCATCCTGATCGACCTTGAAGCCCCAGAACCGCCCCGCGTCATCTGGACCCAAGAACCGGGAATGGTCAGCGCCGATTGGAGCCTCTACCCCGGCCGAGACGTCGTCAGCGGCCTCGCCTCGTATCGGCTGGAAGCTCAACAGGACGGCGGGGTGACCACCCTGGCGACCATTGAATCAACATCGAGTGCCATGCAACATGCCGGCCTGGTTGCCGGGCAACATAGGCTTCGCATCGTCGCCGTGGACGTCGCAGGAAACGAGGCGGCAACGCCATGGACACTGATGACAACCACGGAATCACTGGATCGCGTGGTCGCTTCCAAGCAAGTTGCGGGAACGACCCAATTGTCCTACAAGCCCCCGGCCGGGTTCACACCAGCAGAAGTCCGGTTCAATGTGGATGGCTTGTTCATTGCATCCGACACGTCGGCGCCTTATGCCATCCAATGGGACACGCGCAATTTCCGCGACGGCGCCTACGAAGTCAAGACCGTCGCGATCAACGCAGCGGGGGCCACCCACGTGGAGACGCAATCCCTGGAGATTCAGAACAGCTACACGACGGTGGCCGACGGCGCGCTGTGGCCGCTGCTCGCATCGGCGAGCGTCAATGCAGCCGCATTGTTGGTCGCAACGGTTGCGTTGAGCGGCTGGTGGAGGTGGCGTCGACCATGAAGCGGATCGCAGACATCGCGCGACGCCATAGCAAGGCGCTGGTGCGACTCATCGCCATCATCGTCCCCACCATGCTGATCGCGCTCGCAGCGCCCCTATGGCTTCGCGGCGACGCGCTCTGGGCCACGCTGCTTGCCTCCCTGGTCATCGGGGCCCTCGGCCTGGCGGCGGGCATGTATCTCCTGCTTCAAGGCATGAGCATCCGCCGTGCAAGCCGCCGTCGCAATCCGCTGGAGCGCAACGACAAGCCGGATTACGATCAGCCCTGGAGAGACGCAGAATGAAAGGGCCCGCATCGGCCATCACTGCCATCCTGCTGCTGGTGATTCCGCCAGCCGGAGGCATCCTCCCCGATGCACCCCCCACTGACGAGCTGACTCCTGGCGTGCCAATGGTAGATCCAACGCAAGCATTGGATCACGCCCTGCAAGCTTGGTCCGATGCCATCTCTGGACCTCCCAGTAGCCAGATTCGTCACGAACTGGGATACGAGGCCCTCATGTCGTCTCCACCCGAGACGAGGCTGGCCTTGGCCACCATGCTCGAAGCCCTCGCGGCCGTCACCGCAGATCAACTTCGTGCGTGGCAATCCTTGCACTCGACCCACCAAGTTGCCCTTGCAGCGTTTGCGCGCAGCAGCCAAGACCCCTCAAGCCTGACATTTGAACAGGCCACCCTCGTCCAACAAGCTGCCCTCGCGTATGACCAGGGATTGCATCTTCGTGGCGCCAGCGTGCTTCGGGATGCGGCACTTGCAGCCATTCCGGGACTCCGCTCCATGCCGAGCCACGATTCCGGTGCCTGGTCCCATGCCACAACCGCGCAGGATGTCTGGGACACTGCATGGCTCGACGTGGCAAATCACGGCGCGGATGCCTCTGCGGCAACGCATGGCACCACGCTCGTGCCGAGCGGCGGCGTGTTGGATGATTTGCAGACCCTGAGCCAATCTTTGCGCGTTGGCGAAACGACGATTGCAAGCCACGACGCCTTGGAACGCATCCTCCAGGCATTACCGACCTTGCGCGCCTGGTCCGCGATGTTGCATTCCAATCCATTGCTCTCGATGATGGGGCAGCCAGACCACGTGACCCGAACCAGCCTGGATCTGGCATCCTCGGTTGCCCAGCACCCGGGGTCCGCTTTGCCGATCGTCGGCGCCTTGCTCGGAGCCCCCACGGCGCCCGTGTCGGTGCCTGATGCGTCGGCCGGTCTGGCGGCGGCCATGCGGGGCATCTACGAGTACCTCAACCTGGCCGAGCCACCGGGACTCGACGCCGCCGCGGCCAGCCTCGACGCGCCCATCCGAGAGGCGGCGACCATCATGCTGTTGGCACAGCTGGACGCCGCCCATGCATTGGATGCCCTGCACGCTACGTCCACCAACCATGCGGACCCCTCAAGACGCAACGTCCTGGACGATGGACCGTTGGCAGGCCATGCATGGCAACAGCGGCTGCATGCCTTGTCCGTCTACCATGCTGCAGCAGCCAACTTGGCCGCTTCGATGTCCGCCGCCCAAACCATCCTGGCCGAGCATGCCGAGCAATCGAAACCCAAGGGTTCCTTCTGGGACTTCGATTGGCTCATTCCCTCGGCAGCGGCCCAGGCAGCCGACTGCAGGCCGATCCCCGAATTCTCGGATTGCGTCAACGATATTCTCTTCCAAGATCCAATCGCCGGCACCCTCGTCATCGCTGGCGCCGGCGCGAGCCATCATCGCCCACCACCCAAGGTCCAGACGCCATTCAATCCAACGCCAGACCTTCCCAACTTCCCAAGCACGCTGCCCGAGTACCACCTGGTGCTGCGTGGCCCCGTGCTGCTCATCGACCTGGGCGGCGACGACCGCTACGAGACCAACGCGGCTGGCGTGATTGCAACCTATTCACGCGACGCGGCACGCGCATCATTGCGAGCCAATCACTTCGTGGATCCCTTCCCGACGGCCCTGCACCTCGACATGGGCGGCAATGACCGCTACCTGCCCCCCGCGGGACGCGTCCATGACGTCATCCAAGGCGCGGCCAGCGGAGGCATCGGCCTCCTATGGGACGTGGATGGCCATGATACGTACGAGGGCGGCGAGCACAGCCAAGGCAGCGGCGGCAGTCAGGTGGACCGTCGCCAGGCCATGTCTTGCAGGCCTGCACCCGTCGAGCAAGACGGGGCCAACTGCCATCATGGACGCCATGGAATTGGATTCTTGTTGGACAGCGCGGGCGACGACGTGTACCGCGCAGGTGATTGGAGTCAAGGCGCTGCATTTCACGGGGCGGAAGCCGAACTGCAACCCCTCATCCCCGGCGGCGCAGGCATCTTAGTGGATGTCGCCGGCAACGATCGTTTCGAGGGACAGGGCAATGGACAAGGCGCTGCACACGGCGGTGCAGGCGTGTTGATTGATTTGGCAGGAGACGACGACCACCAAAGGGCCGGGACGTCGCAACGAGAAGGCGCATCCATCGGCGTGTTCGTGGATGCAGGAGGGGACGACCAGTATGCGTCTCATAGCCGCAGCGAGGCAGCCACATGCACCATTTCGGGCCCCTCGCCGCTGGCGGCCATTCCACCCAGCGTCGGGAACCTGAGCGTCAATCTGGCGGTCGAGATTGTGGCCGACTTGGAAGGTGGCTGCACCGTCGATGCATCCGACGTGCTCACCGACGATTTTCCTCCAACAACGCCCGAAGGGATCCAGGAATGGATCGAACAGGATGACGACACAGACTCGTGGCCCAACGCCATCGAACGACGTCTGGGCAATGATGACAGCGACGGCAACGACTACCCCGTCGGCTTGCCCGCCAAGCCGCCAGGATGGCCCGATGGGTCCCCGTACCCTCCTGCCGCTGCACCCATTCCACACCAAGGCCCGACGGTCGTGAACATTGCAGGCGTGCTTGAAATCGGCCAGGCCACTGACGGCATCCACGAAGGCATCCCGCCACCGCTACGCATCGAACTGGGCGGCAATGATCTCTACACGGTTGAGGCCCCCACAGCGGCACTCCATCTCGACGTGGCAGGCAACGATGCCTATTCCGGCTCGACATCGTGCACGATGGGATGTAACGGCATCTGGCTGGATGCCAGCGGCGACGACTCCTATGCATCGTCGCACGGCCTCGCGACAAGTGCCCTTGGCTTTGGCGCGTTGCTCGATTTGGATGGCAACGATGTCTACCAGGCCCCCACGATCGCAGATGTCTTGGGCGACGGCGTGGGCATGCTCATTGATGCGGCGGGCGACGATACCTACCAAGAATGGCGGACCATCGCGCCGCTTCCTGCGCGTGGTGCCAGTGTGTTCGCGGACTTGTCGGGAGACGATGTCTATCGACCCGTTGACGCCAGCGATCGCAGCAGCGACCGCAACGACCGCATCCTTGCAAGGCAAAGCATCAGCCCCGATGGACAGCTTGGCCGCGCAGCCAGTATCTTCATTGACCGCGGCGCCGGCCCCGTACCCGAAGGCCCTTCGCTCCCAAGCCTCGGCATTGTCATCGGTACGGATGGCGACGATGTCCACGTGGCCGACGCCGCGTTGCTCATCGACGGGGGCGGCGACGACACGTACCACAACAACGCCGGCGGGTCCCTGTATCGCGACGCGGAAGCTCGCTTCCTATCCAGCAACGATGCCCGCATCTCCATCCCGGCCTCGCGACTGCTGCCCGTCGCTGCCGTCGCCATGGATCTGGCAGGTGACGACCAATACACGGTCAATCCCGAACCGGCCCTCAGCAATTTTGGCAATATCGGAGACTTCCCCGGCCGAACCGATTGGTATGCGCTCCATGCAGCCCAAGGCGCCGGCGTCATTGGGGCTGGCCTGCTGCTCGACCAGGCCGGCAACGACAGGTATCAAGCAGGCGGCCGGTCGCAAGGCTTCGCTTTGGCTGGCAGCGGCATCTTGCTGGATCGCGGCGGACAAGACCATTATCAAGCGCACCCAGCGCCCATCCAATCTTTGAGTACGGACGGCGGTTTGACGGCTTGGATTGGTCGCCTTGATGGACGTCCGACCATTCTTGCATCGCATCCCGATGCATCATGTCCGGCGACGCCAGCCGGCGTCGCCCTGGCGCGCGATGCCTTGGTTGCCCACGGCGCCGTTTGGTTCAGTGCGCAGACCGCACCCGATGCCCCTTGGCGCATCATGCGCTGGCAACCCGCGTTTACGGCGCCATGCGAACCGGGTGCATCCATTGACCCGAAGCCAGCCCTGATGGTGGATGCATCGGCACCGCATGCGCATCAAGTCGAAGCATTTGCCCGGTCCCCTGGCGTTGGCTGGAGTGACGATCGGACGGGAACCTGGAAGCTTCGCGGCGCCGCCTTTGCCGGATCGAGCAGCACGGCTTTGCTTGATCCATCGACGACGGGCAACCAACGGGATGGCGTCATGGATGGGTTGCGCATCGTGTGGGTGGATGACCGGGATGGGCATGCGCAAGTGTATGCAGGCAGCCATGGATCGGCCGGAAGCCCCGTTGCGCCGGCCGCCGCCACGCAATTGGAACCGACGGCCTCGATCGGGCGCATCGCGTGGACCGAAACCATCGACGACAGCCAGATTCGCGTCGCCGGACCCAACGGCATCCAGACGATCGGCGACCCCAATCGCCGTGAAGGGCACCCCACGCTTTCGGGATCCACACTGACCTATGCCACCAATTTGGATGACAGTCCCACCATCATCATGGACCGCGGCGGCACCACGGTCGCCTTGCCCGGCCGATACGCCACATACGACAGCGACGGACAGCACATTGCCGTGGCTGGACTCGATACCAGCCAACCCGGGGCCGCCATCGAAGAAGTGACCCGAATCCACATTGGTTCCCTCGCCACCGCGTCGCTCTCGTCACACGGCGCCGATCGAGATCACGATGGCCTCCAAGGCAGTGCATGGTATGCAGGCACAGGCATCTTGTTGGATGAAGGCGGCAACGACCATTATGCCGCCATCGGCGGCGCACAAGGCGCAACCGCAGGCATTCTACCAACGGAGCAGGATTTCTCACCCCATCCCAGCGATGCCAATCAAGGTCCACATGCACTCCTGATTGATTTAGACGGCCGGGATGTCTACGAAGCGCGATCCGATGCCCAGGGCGCATTCCGTGGCAGGGCCATTCATGCACCGCCCAATGTGCAAATCGGGTACGGCATTGCATCCATCATCGATGCCCGTGGCGACGACACCTATCTCCTGACCGAACGAGGCCAGGGCTATGCTGGCACCGCGATTGGCGCGACGGCCATTCGTTCCAATCCGACGCCGGGCCCAGACCCAAGCATCGTCACGGACACGCGATCGGCATGGCTCCTGGACCTAGGCGGCCGGGACGTGTATCAATCGGAGACGCCGCCTACGACGCTGCTGCGCGTCGATGAAGTCGTGGGCATCCTGTGCGACCCAAGCGATTGTGAAACACGCGAACCGTTGCCTCACTGCCCGGATGGCACGCCTCCTGCGCCCGTGACGTGGCCCGACGTGTGGCAGGAATTGCCCGTTGCGCAACCCATCGAGGCGGTGACGTGCGAGGGCAATGCCACCGCACGCGATGACCGCATCTGGACGCGGCCCGCTCGCGTGGAAAACGACGACCTCTTGGTGGGCGATTGCATCAATGAAAGCTGCCCACGAGTCTACCAAATTGGCGGCATGGGCGCCGACCTGGAACTGTCCAGGCCCCTAGAAATGACGCTGTGGCCACAACTCGAGACGCTTGCACCCACATCCTTCGAGGCGCGCGTGGCAGGTGAGGCCACGACAACCCTCCAAGGCACCGTCGAATTGGTGGTTCGGCAAGCACCGGTGCCCGCCCTTGACATGGTTCGCACGGACTTCTTCGTGGACGACGAATTCCTTGGCACCAGCCAACCCACACCGTGCGGGTCCGAGATTTGCAGCAGCCTGGTCTGGATGACGGACGTCGCAGACGGCCCCCACACGCTGTCCGCACACACGTATGTCGGTCAGCCGCAGCTCTCCGGCTGGCCAGTTTTTGCGGCCCGCGACGACCTTGACGTCATCGTCGACAATCCACCCACCATCCAACTCGTGAGCCGTGGCCCCCATCAATTCTCGCCGGCAGCATCCATCTCCCAATTCCCAACCATGCTGAATGCAACCATCGCGCTCCAAGCCGACCCCTCGACGCCCTCGGGCTTTGGCTGGTTTTCCAGTGAAATCGTACACCTCAACAACGTGGTCGAAACCGTCCACCCATGGCAAGGCGGCACCCAATCACAACTCTTGAGCTGGTCCGGCAACATCGCCGGGGAGCCTGCCCCCAGCGGACTCTACGTTTGGCGCATCAAGGCCGCCGACCAGGATCAGACACGGGAGGTGAGTCTTGATGTGCCCGTACGGTTGGACCGGGATCCGCCACGTGCCGGATGCATTCCACTGGCCACGCAGCTGCACCTCGGTTGCGACCCCGACATCACGCTGGGAGCAAGCGACGGACCCGTCGTGATTGGACCCAGTGGCCCGACGTTGGTTCTGGAGGTTCAGCCGTTTGCCGTGGACGGTCTACCCGGCCAATTCCAAGGGCAAATCGCAGGCCACATTGTGGCCACGCGCAGTGACGCCAGCGCCCCCTGGACGTTCCAGCCTGCCGGGATGACAACGACGCTTCGGATCCCCAACGGGGAAACCATGCAAGCGCTCAGCTTGGCCTACGACGACTCCGGCAATCTCGAATGCAGCCCGTGTTCCGGTGACGCCGTGCGTGCCACCGATCTGAGACATGCGGCCGATGCTCGAGCCCTCGAACGAATGCCTGCGATCTTGCGCGCCGACCTCGACCAACCACGCATCCAATTCTTCGCGGATTCACTACTCATCAACGGGGAGCGCATCCAAGGAAATCCCACGGTTCGCGTGGCCAACACGACCACGATGGACCTTGCGTTCACCGTCGTCGATCCAACATCCGAGACGCTCGATGCTCAACTTCACTTCCGCACCCAATCGGCAAGCCACAATGATGTGCAGCTGGGGCTTGACGCCGCAGCGCCGCAGGGTGATGAACACGCGATTCATTGGCAAGGTTGGGATTTGCTCGCCGATGATCCCGTCGCCCTGCCCGAAGCAGTTTACGACGTTGCCGTCGAGGTGACGGATCCCGGGCGCAATGTGGCCCAGCGAGCGTTGGTCCAATTGATTGTGGATCGCAGCGCGCCGACGGTTCGCGCCGCCAGCATCGATTACGGACCCGACCAGGATCACGCAACCAAGGGAACTGTCGTCAACGTGATTGTGGACGCCATGGACCCGGCCATCGGATCCGTGCTCTCGGCGCCACAAGATCTCACGCTCGTTGCCAACTTGACCTCCACGGGCGGCCCCGAGGCGGCGCGGTTGGAATACAAAGAGGCAGACGGCAGGTTCCACCTTCGCACGCCATACATCTTCCCCGACCTCGATTTGCCCGCATCGGGCCTCGAAACGTTCCCAGTCGTACTCACGGTGCTCGACGCCGTTGGGAACCACGTCGAACTCGACCTCGACCTCGTTGCGGGGGACCCCGGAATTCGACTGCGACCCGGACCGATCGGCGTCACGGAAACGACCCTCTCCGTGGACTTCCTCACCGATGTCAACACGACACTTGAAGCTCATTTGACGGGTCCGGACGGGACCCTGTCGTCGGCGTTCGTCGATCCGAGCAAGCAGCACACGACCCATTTTGCGGATCTCACTCCCGGCGCCACGTACAGCTTGCAAGCCAAGGCGACCATTCCCGGGGCATCCAGCGAATCTCTCACCGTGGCGCCGATCACGTTGCTGCATGGTTTGGACGTCAACATCCTTGGGCTGCCCGAACACGCCCTGCTGTCCGGGGATGTCCGATTCTTCATCGAGCCAACCAGCCTCGATGGCACGACTGCGGCTCAAGCCCGTGTGGATCTGCGAAGCGTGTCTGCGACGACGACCATTTTCGAGCGCAGCATCGAGGGCCGCCAGGACCTTCGCTTTGTCAGCGACGCCTTCCAGGACGGCGTGCACGATGTGGTCGTCAACCTGACTGCGGACCGGGACGTCGTCGAGCGCAGCCGAACCGTGATTATCGACAACACCCCACCAGAGGGGCGATTCCTCGAACCCGGAGCCGGGGCCACCCTCGGCGCAACGCCAGAGCTGCTGCGACTGGAAGCCTTCGATCTCAACGGCTTGGCCCAGCCCCTGGACGTCGCCTTAGCATACAATGGGGAAACGGTGTCTCATGCAACCCTCCAATTCCAAGACGGTGCATGGATTTTCGAGGATCCTCCAGCCCTCCCCCAGGGACCCGTCCGGATCCAAGTCATGGTCACGGACGCTGCGGGCAACGCCGGACCCATCACCGTTGACGTCGAACACGATGGCTTGGCACCGGCCATCCAATTGGAATTGCTGGATGCATCCGTCGTCCGCCCCGGGGATTTGCTGCGGCTTCGGCTGACCGGCGAGGAGCAGGATACATGGGCCCGGGCCGCCATCAATCTGACCGCGCTGGGCGGGCCCGCTCACGCCCTGCTATCAAAGCACGACGACGGATGGTTCACGGAGACTTTGGTGCCCACCGATGCGCGCGATGGCGTCGTCGAGCTGCATGCAACGGTTCGCGATCATCTTGGGCGCGCCGCCACGGACACCCTCGCATTCAGCGTGGATGCGACACCCCCTGCGCTCGTGCGACAAAGCATTCCTGATGCGGCTGGGCAAGTTCAGTTGACCTTCAGCGAACCGGTGCGCATCCTCTCAATGGACCCTTCCATGTTGTTGACGGATTCCGGCATGACCCGAACGCATGCCCTCACGCCACCTGCAGGAACCCAATCCATGACGCTTGTCGTGCGTGACGTTGCAGGCCATGAAGCGGCCGTCACCGCGACACTGCTCGAGGCTGCATCCGTACAGGCACCGGAACAGGTGGCGGCGCACCGAGTCCCGGGCGATGGCATCCTCGTCACCTGGACACCGACACCGTCAGGCATCGTTGAATTGACGCGATACGGCCAGGACGGCCAAACCATCGTCTACGAAGGACCTGCGTCGCGACATCTGGATGCGACCGTCGTGCCTGGCAAGGCATACCGGTACGAAGTTCGCAACAGCGCCGGCGCCGCCGTAACAGACATCATTTCCATCGCAGCTCAACAGGAAAACAACCTCCAAGTTCGCCCTGGATTGGGCGACGAGAAGACCCAGTTCCTGTTTGACACGACCCTACACGGCATGGAGCAGCAGCGGCCAGACGTGTGGCTGATTGTTGGGGATCGCGCCGTGCTGATGCAGCATGCATCCGGCGCCGATTGCCGCGTCACCTGCCAATACGCAGCGTCGACGCAGCTGACACCATTGGACCTGCGCACGCCCAATCATGATTGGTACGTCGAAGTCCATCAAGGCGATCGCATTCTGCGCGTCCCCGACACCGGGCGCATGGAAGGCCCGGTCGTCCTCGCCAGCCCCGACCACATGGGCGCATCGGCGACGCCCGACACGCAAGCAGGCGTGTTTGCCAATGGCCCGAGTCTCGCGCTGCTGGCGGCGACCATCATGCTCCTTGCCTGGAGGCGACGCCGATGAACACCCGACGAACCGCAGTTGCGTTGGTCGCTATCATGCTCGGGGCCGGGCTGAGTGCCATCATCTTCGCGACGGATGACGCCGCCACCGATCGGCTGGATCTCGTGACGGCGCAAGCCGCATCCCGCCTCAACCAAATTCCCCCCATTCCCGGCGGCCCCGAATTTCCGCCGGAACCGCAGGTGTTTCCGCGCTGGTTCTTTGATGGGTTCGAGCCAGGGCACCAAATCGGCGTCATTGATGCCTGGTCGCCTGCAGGGGACTTCGACGCATGGGACACGGACAAACGCGCGGGGATGGAAGGTAGCGCCCGCGGCCTCGCGCTTCAGGATTCGGAACGAGGCTACCCAATTGATCCATCCAATGTCATCAATCTCATGACGGTCTCGCAACCCATCTACCTCGGTCATGAGGTCCTCTGGGGCGAAGGACTGCTGAGCAACATCGCGGAAGACCGCTCGCGCGCGGCCAAACGCGATGCGTTGTCGACCCTGTACAATGCGATTGGATCGGACATCCTCATGGGGCAAACCATCCAATTGCAATTGGATCACCGCTACGCGCTCGTCGGCCACCCGGACCCGCTGTCCATTGAAGCCGACATCAACGACGAAGGTTTCGTCATCGCATTCTTCGAAGATCCGCGAGGCCTTGAAAATCCGCTTGCCGCAGAGCACGAAGTTCTGACCCTTGCAGGCGAAGGACCGTTTGGTCGCATCGTCGGGACGCGCGAGGAGGCACGACGATCCACCGTCGACTTGACCCACCTTGAAGGACGAACGGTGTGGATTGCGTTCAATGTCCAAGCGCTGCCTCGGTTCAATCCAGCCGGCGTGTTCCAAGACAGCCGCATGTTTGAGGACGAAATCATTCCACCCTTCTTCGGATGGCACATCGATCGAGTAGAGATCACGGGCCCCAGTGAACTCGAGGACTTCGTCGCCCATGAGGTGCGATGGCCTCGCGATGCGTTGCCTGGTGACGAAGACGTGCGGATGGCGCCGGCCGGCCCCAATCGCCCTGATTATGCGGCGACATTCCTCAACCGTGGCCGCAGCACCGACGCAGAGTCCTTCCATGGCCGACTGATTGATGCCAACGGCGCTACGGCAATCTGTCCCGCTAACCCGCCAAGCAAGACGCTGGCGCCCGGCGGTGCCGTGCTCGTCGAATTTGAATGCCCCGATATCGTGCACGATGCGCGCTACACATTCCGCGCCTTCGTGAGCCCATCCGGCGCCGAACAAGTCCAGAGCAACAACGCCGTCGAAGTCGAATTGCTGGGCATCCGCACCCTGGCCCCCAAGATTGGCACCATGTCCATCACTCCGGAGAAGGGCACCGACAAGGACGTCCGTGCCATCCGATTGCAAATCTGGAATGAAGACCCGGGCGTGGAAATCCTCGAGCCATCCATCACAATCCACCACCGTGCCCCCGGCGCCGTCACGACGACCGACGTCACCGCCAATCCCGCACACGTGTCCTACACGTCGGTGATGCCGCCGACCTTCGAATTGATCCCGCAGCCCGTCGGAACCATCACGCCACAGGAACTGGCATGGGACGCCATTTTCCTGCAACCCGGAACGTACATCGTCACGCTTCGCGGATCCATCGAAGGACAGCAAGTGTTCGAGGTGCAAAAGGAAGCACCGTCGTTTGTCACGCCCGACGATTTGTATCGCACGTCATTTGACAATGGCGGCACCATTGACGGTGCCGGCGTCATTCGGGGACCCGCGGGCTCGCATTGGAGAGAGTGGCAAGCATTGGACATGGACCTGCGCGAGGTCCCCGACTATGACGGCCACCCGCAAACGCGTGTTTGGCGAAGTGACTCGACCGCGGAACCGTTGAGTACGAACGGCCATCTCACATTGCGCGGCGAAGTTCCAGAAATCCAGAATCTCGCAAGCACCCACGCGCTGCGCATCGAGTACACGCACGCATTCGAACGGCTCAATTGTGGCGCGAGCCGCAGCTGCGCAGCCAGCCAGATCGCGACGGTTGCGATTTCCGGCAATAGCCCGAGCAAGGTAACCTCAGTCAATGTTGGTGCAGCACAAACGTTGCTGCAAAGCATTGACCGGCTCAAGCCAACGGATACCGACACACATCCCGCGAATCGCTTCAGTTACTACCAGGGTCAATGGATCACGGAAGAGCACACGGTCTCCATTGCTGAACTGCTGGGCTCGTCAGAAGTTGCCATTGCCTCGTTGGCGGGCACGTCCATCGAATTTTCATCGCACGCGCTGCGAGGTTGTGCGCCAACCGCCGGCGCCCACGGGTGTCCAACCTGGAACGTTGCTGACGCCACCGTGTATGCCATCACGGCAGGGGGCGAAATCCCCATCCTGCGAACCACCGGAGCTGACGACGTGACCGAGCTTGGCACCTGGCGATCCTACAAACCGCCGGGGGCGCTCGCGAGCCCGGCCGATCGATGCGCGTCGACTGTCGGCGTCGCGATTGTGTCGTGCCCGTACTGGACGCGCGAGCTGGCCGCAGACATCCATGTGCCACCCCAAGCCTGGACGCATCACAAGCCGTTCCATGGCTTCGGAGAGCCCGGCACGCAAGACGACGCGGCCTGGAGCACGGCCAACGCCGACTATCATTACGAAGACGGTGCAGATGGTTTGCTGGTGAGTCCGGCGTGGCAGCTGCCTTCTACGGCGAACAAGCCGACGTTGATTCTCGATCAATTGTATCGCTTCCACCACCATGAGGATCAGCTCTTCGGGTTCCAGGATGGCGGCCGATTGATGCTACGCTTCCTGCGGGAAGCAGGCGACGATCTGGAACCTGCGACGCCCTTCATGCCCATTCGTATGCCCGCCAGGACAGATCCCCTCGTGTCCGCCACTGCGGCACCGTCCAACCTGCTCGCGGGCCTCGACTGTGACTTCCCCTTGTTTGCCGGCGGCCCCGGCGTCGACGCCTGCCGTGATGGTAGCGGCACGGAACAGAATCCATTGCGGCGACGTCCCAACCTCGCACTCTCGCTCGATTTGACGAATCTCACCATTTACGATTTCTTTTCCATCGCGCGCACGCAGGACAACCTCGCCGGCTACCAGGACATCTTCACGGACCCGGACGTTCATGCGCTCACGTCATTGGATTTGACCCAACCATGCACCCTGCCCGATTCCGAGGATCCGTGCATCTTCCAATTGGGATTGCTTGCCGACACCACGACCCCGGAGGCCATCGGCTCCGAAAACGGACCCTCCAAACGTCAATCCGCTCGTGATGCAACGGTCGGCGGTCTGGCCCGCCCCGGCGAAGGTTGGTTCGTCGACCAGGTGACCTTGGCTGCGGGCAAAGAGCCGGCGTACGACATTTCCGTCGAGGACGCCACCTTGCGGGCCCCGTACGACTGGCTTGCACTCGGGCTGGGACCCGGCACAGAAGTCGAAGTCGATGTCGAATTGGAGAATCGCGGGGTCTTCTTTGCCCCGGAGATTTTGGTCCGTGTTTTCCTGAAGAACGTGCAGACGGACGAGACGTTGATGGTCTATGAAGCCCGCCCGGGGCAAGCCGAAAGCCTCGCCCCTGGAGCAACCACGATTCACACGGCGAGCTTTGTGGTTCCTGACGAAGGAACGTATCGTATGATGATTCAGGCCGATTTCCAGGAAATCGATGCGTTGGGTGTTTCAGATGAAGTTCCTGACAACGATTGTCTTGGCTTGGCCGCGGATGGAACTCGGTCCACGAATGGCTGCTCGTTGAACAATCAGCCCACCGTCACGTCGCGCAGCGTTCCCAGTTTCGAGGTGACCGCATCCGTGACGCCAGAAGCTGGGCGGGTGGGCTTTGGTCGTGAACGGAGCGTCAGCCTGACCAACACAGGCAACGTGGATGTGGACAACGGCCAACTTCGCATCACGGTGAGCCCAACAGGAAATGGCGCACCCATCGAATCCCGCACCTGGGATGTCACCCAGGCGCCATCACCGGGCCAGACGCGCGCCTGGGAGCACCTCGGTCTGGCGGAGGCCCCGCCGGGGTCAAGCCTGGGCCCGAGGCCACGATTCGAGATTTCACAACCGGGCTCCTTCATCATGCGTGTCGAGTTCGCCGATCCATCCATTGAGCTATTTGCCGCCACCGGCGTCGGGATGTCCTCGTTTGACACCTTCTACGCGGATGACTTTGACGGCGAGCAAGTCATCGATCCCCGGGTCGCCACGGGAACCGTCAG
Source organism: Thermoplasmatota archaeon (assembly GCA_049617695.1). Lineage (GTDB taxonomy): Archaea > Thermoplasmatota > E2 > JACPAO01 > JAHFTW01 > JBFKXH01. Next base: position 26,157 of record JBMZJT010000007.1, read on the forward strand.
CGGCACACCTTCCTGGCGTGGGCCACCGGAAGTCGAATTCGATTTGGATCCCGAAGGTCCAGGTGGATGGAATTTTGGTGACCCAATCCGTGGCGTGTATGCGCCAGGCGACGGAGGCATCCTGAACCTCCCGGCACTTGATCTAAGCGCGGCCCGCAAGGCATTGCTGTCGTTCCAGCACAAGTACGATTTGGAGCATGGATTCGACGGCGGGCGGCTTGAGTACAGTGTCGACGAGGGCGCGACCTGGAATGGTTTGGCACCGCGCCGCGGATATCCGGGCGCCTTGGTGGCCGGCAACGCATTGGAACCTGGCGCATGGGATGGCACACCGGTGTTCACAGGAACCAGCCTCGCATCCGATGGATCGCCATGGGTCACATCCGAGTTTGACCTGGCCAACATTCCAGGCTTCACGCGACAAGTCGTTGTCGCGGCACCCCAAATTCCGAATTCCCCGGCACCTGCAACGGGCTACGAGGCGTTCTGGTACGAAGCATCCTGGCATGGCCTCGGGGGGAGTTGTAGCGACCTTGCCTTGGACGATTGCTGGCTCGTCCTGGATGGCTTACATGAACGACCAACCGCAAATCCAGCGTTTGTCGAACCCGGAGCCATCGAGCGTTTGACGAGCCTCGATCTTGAAGGAGACGGCGGCAGTGATCCAGACCCGACCATGGCGTCCCTGTATGCCACCGAGAATGTGCTGTGGACGGGATCGCTTGGCAGCATCACCAGCCATACCATCACGGTCGATGGTCAGCCGGAATCGGTTGCTTATCACGAATCCATCCTGGAACTGACCAACGTCTCGCTGGATGAATCATCATACGATGGGAAGGGCGCGCGCTTGGTCTTCTGGGCGTGGAAGGACCAAGGGGGCATTCCCCTCCATCAATCTGCGGCGAGGGCCGACGAGGAACTGCAAGCGGACCCCTGGCTCGACCGCTTGGTTCTTGTCGCTGACGGCACCGACGCACGCGGGCTGCAACCAACGCCACGCACGGTGCGCGCCGACGGCTGGACCGAGTACGTCGTCGACCTGTCCGGTTTCATCGGCACGACGCCCAATCTGTTGTTGCGGCACCTCGAGCGCGTGATCTTCAACGATGTGTTTCCTGGCATGGATTTCGAATCCGATGTCTCGAACCGCGGCCTCGTGATTGATGACATCTACGTGGAAGCCTACACGGGGGACGGCCAGCAAACTTCTGACGTCGTCTCCGTGCAACCCTACCGCCTGGCGACCACGGAATCAGGAGCCAGTTGGCGTGCCGAACCCGAAGGTACATGGCGCATCGTTCACGCCGACGCACTGGGGCATGTCGGACCAGCTTGGTCGCCGACGTCCACGACCACGTACCATGGAACCACCGCAGACGTTTGGGGCATCGGCAGCATCGTCGAAGGGGAGTCGTACCCCATCAATACGGAGCAAGCCCTGTTGTCACCGCTGATCGATCTGCGCGATGCCGCCGGCTCCGAGGCTTCCATGTCCGTCTGGCATCGCTTCGACATCAGTGCACGCGATCAGACCTCGATTCGAATCCAGCCCCTGGTGCCAGCTCCAGGAGGCGCCGCGCCAGGCGCATGGCAGACCATTTGGACGAGCGACAGTCGCGAGCGCCAGACGAGCGCGCATTGCACCGAGACGGGCGGGTGGTGCCCCTTGAACCTGGATTTGTCTCCATGGACCGGGCAACACTTCCGCATCGGGTTCTTCATGGATTCCACCCGATTGGACGCACCCCGCCCCACACCTTCCACCGGCGGCCACTGGTTCATCGACGATGTGCAAGTCATGGCAGGCAACCTGGTTGCAGGCGACGTCCAGTTGCGCTTGCGCGCGACGAGTGACCCCACGATCCAAGGCGCCGGTTGGGCGATTGACAACCTCCTGATCATGGGCTTGCGATACCAGGACAACGTCGCCGTACAGACGGCGGGGCCGTTGGTGGATCTCGATCCAGTTGCGCCCGGCCAGACGATGCGCATCCAGGGCGAGGTGACGAACCTTGGATCCGACGCGCAATCGTCCGTTCGGTGGCAAGCGCTCATGGAGCCGATTCCTCGATCCACCGGCGAACTCCCACCGGCTGCCCCGACGCCCATAGACACCGCAGCAGGAACCCCGCTTGCAGGGTCCCAGGGCCCCTTCCAATTGGCACCCCAGGGATTCGGCGGTGCTTCGACCCCGTTCGATGTCACATTCACGGCGCCGAATGCGGTCCCCGGCGACCGCTACCGCATCTCCATTGCCGCCCTGGACAACGCCGGCCCGCTGCGGGACGAGAACAGCGGCGACGATGCCGTGTCGTTCATCATCACGGTTGCCGATCGGCGTGAAATCCAGTTGCAAGGTGACGTGCTGACACCTGCACCCCGCCCCGGCGAGGCCATTCCATATCACATCACTTTGACCAATGCAGGCGCGTACGACGCTGTCGTCGAGCCCCGCGTTCGCATCGTGAATTCGGAAGGAGACGTCCTCTTCGCGAAGGCCCCACCCGCCGTCGAGGTGCCCGCGCGCCAGAGCCGGACCATCGAAACGCAACTCGTGGCGCCAGGCGCAGGCCTGCACCGCGTGGAGTTGGACGGTACGGTCGCGTACAGCGACGCGTCCGGCGAAATCGTGCCATCCAGCTCGCCTCGATACATCGCAGTTGACATGCCGAGCATTCTGTTCGAGGATGATTTTGATGACCTGAGCCAATGGTCCATCATCACGCCAGAATCGCGCAAAGGCCCTTGCGTGAACAGCGGCACGCGAAGCACCCCAGTTGCTCCAACCTCCATGTGGCGTTGGGGCAGCCATACCGGGCACGACACATCCGGCGTGGCCTTCGTCGGGGCCACGACGCAGGAGCGGGCGTCGGGTGCAACTTACCAGCGGCTGCGCGACACGATCCTCCAAGGACCTCATATCGAGGATTTGGAGCTGTATTCCGGCGTCTCGTCGGATGACCCCGTTGCACCGGTCCTGCGTTTCTGGCACAACGCCGACGCTGCGCGCGGCGACGGCCTCATCGTCCAGGCCAGTCCGTTTTCCCTCGACCCCCTGCCCGGAGATGGCCACGGCTACACGCTCGATTTCGCCCCCGACACGCAGTACATCATCGAACCCGGTTGTCGCAGCCCCCTGAGTGACCCTGCGGTCCTACCGATGGTCGATGACGGTCTGATCCGATACGCCGTCGGCGGGTCAACCGAGGAACAGTGGAGCCCCGTCGAAGTGCCGTTGGCGACACAACTTCTGAGCGAGCTGGAAGACCCGAGCCCTGAAGATTTGCTGGGCCAATCGACGGCATTCGGCCTGCGGTTTGCATCGGATGACATCGATGAAGCATCCGGGATTGCCATTGACGATCTGGCCATTACCACCCACGCAGCGACGCTGGAGCCGGGACGCTACCAAACATCACTCGCCTCGGGAGCCGACAAACGGTACTTGTTCGTCGTGGAGAACACGGGCGCCGCCCGCGACCAATATGCCATCACATTGGATCGAGACGATTTGCAGATCGCTCCCTTCATTGCGGCGTCTGTCACGCCTTCCAGGCTGACCGTGGCCCCCGGCGAGCAAGGCGTCTTTGAAGTCCGCCTGAGCGTGCCTGATCACGACGGGCTACCAGAAGCTCTGTCGGGTTTGGGCGTGGGCGTCCGGGTCCGGTCGCTCGTGGACCCAACGCTCCATTTGCGCAGCGAAGTCGACATCGAGCAATTCCAGAGAACCCGCGCAGCAGATCTCACGGTGCGCATGGATCGCGGCCTGGGCGCCGATGCAACGGTCGCACAAGGCAGCACGGCGCGGTTCCTGATCCACGTCGACAATGACGGCGAGTTGCCTTCACGACAGGTTTTGCTGGATGCCATCGCGTGCCCCGGAGCACCGGAACAAGCCCGGGATGCCATCGCATTCTTCGAGACCTGCCAAGATCACGGGCAGTGGATTGCACAGGGCGTTGCCGTACCTGCCTTGGGCACAAGCCGGGCTTCAGGGTCAAACCTTGCATCGTCGTGGAGCACGACGTTGGAATGGAACATCGACGAAGGGTCTGGCCCGTTCACCGTGTTCGCTTTGGTGGACGCGGACGAACGCCTGATCCAATCCAACCGGGCCAACGATCTGGCGTTCCTGGCCTACGAAGTGATTCCATTGCAGCAGCCCGACATCACCATCCGTTCCTTGCAAGTGCTCAACGGCCAAGGCGAGGTCATCGACCAAGCCGTCGAGGGTACACAAGTGGAAGTGCGCGCAACGATTGTCAACCTTGGCGGCGCTCCCGCCCAAGACGTCTACGTCCGGCTGGCCAACCGATTCACCTTGGCGGATGAATTGCTGCCCGCCTTGAATCCCGGCGAAACCTTCGAGGTCCGGGCGCGTTGGCTGACGTCGGCGGGCAACTGGCTTGTTACAGCGCAAGCCTCGACCGTGACGACGGAGTTGTTGGATGGTGAACCGAACGAAGCCGCCCAGAGTTTCACCGTATCCGGCGGAGACGTCACCCTCACCGTGAATCCCAACGATTTGCGGATTCCTCCGGGCGAATCAAAACAAGTGGACCTCGTCGTCGCAAACGCACGCAATGAAGCCTTGTCCGGCCAACTCGCCGTATCATCCAGCCGCCATGTGAGCGTCCGGATTGTCGAAACCACCGATGTACCCGCAGATTCCCAAGTCCGCATTCCCGTCGTCGTCACGCTCTCTGCCAATGCGCGGGCTGACGATGAGCACTGGGCGACGTTCGAACTCATCGGGCAAAGCCAGTCCGTGTGGCGCACAACGTTGACCCTCAACACCCCGCAATCATCGAGTTTGTCGCTGCGCGTCGATGGCGATGGGTCAGGGCCCGGCCCATGGACCATTTTCGGGGACGTGACCAATCGGGGAGCCGCATTGGTGGACCGCCCTTGGTCCGTCTCCGGCCCATCCGAATGGAGTGCGACGGTGACCCCGCAGCGCTTGGTCATGGCACCGGATGAAACAGAAGACATGCGCATCCATGTGCAGGCACCGCCAGGCACCGCTCCAGGCAGCTACGATTTCGTGGTGCGTGTCGCCAACCAAGTGTTGGGCTCGTTCCAGGTGCGCGTGCCCGAGGCGCCGGCGTGGACAACCGAAGTCCTGTCGCCCACCGACAGTGGCCGCCTGCGCGTTGCTGTGTCCAACACAGGAAACAGCCCCGGAACACCGCCGTTTGCGACCCTTGATGCATTTGCCGCCATCACATCCATGACGCCGGCACCTCGTCAGCAAGCCCCCGGAGAACTCGTGATTTACGAAGTGGTGCGCGACGTAACCAAACCCGTCTTTTTGCCTGGGCGCAGCACGGCCCTGCAACACGAAGCGGCGCCATCTGACGCGCCCCTCACCGTCGTCGCCACAGCCCGCCGAGATGCGTCCGGACAATGGGACTTGAAAGCCGACGTGGCCGGGCTTCCACCCAATGTCCCTGCACAATTGCAAGTGTACCTGGACGGCTATCTCGTCCATCAAGACGAACACGTGCCCGCCGACGCGTTCAACACCCGCATCGAAGCAGCGCTTTCCTCGCAGTACGAGGGCGAATGGGTTGTTTTTGTCATCGAATCCGCAGGCCGAACCGTGACCTCGGTGGCCCCGGTATCAGAGGCCGTAGCAGATGAGGCGTCGCCCAACATGCCGCTTGCGTTCCTGATTGGAGCGCTCGTGCTCGCCTTGCGCGCTCGGAGGCGCCCATGAAATCGGCCATCCTGGCCATGGTGGCCGTGTTGATCAGCGCGCCCTTGATGTCGGCCGACGTCTGGCTACCGCTCGAGGAAACACCAGCCGCCGCCTACCGCGACGCCTGGAACATGCGTGCTGAACTGGAACTCGATGAAGCGCCGACTGAGGCCGGTTCGCTTGCCCAAGCACATCTCGACCTTGGCGACATTCTGGCACGGGCCGGATGGCCTGTGCGCGAGGGAGCCGCCGGCTTGCTGCCCAAGGGATTCTCGCTCGATGAGGATTCGCTGCGTTTGGTTGCGCTGCAAGGCGACGACGCATGGGAAGTTCCTGCATTGGTTCACCTAGCATGGCTGGATCCGAACGAGCGCCATGGCGCGCTGCCGGGCCTTGCTTTCGACGCCGCATTGAACCCTCGTGCGACGATCACGTGGCCCGCTGTCGCTAACGTGAAGGACTACGTCGTCTTCTTCGACGGCGACCTGAACGGCGACAAGCCAGCTGCTCAATGGGAAGGCGACCAAGCAGCTTCCATTGAACGCATGTTCTGGATTGGCCCCACGATGACCACAGCCGGACACCACGAGGACCTCGGCGAGCGCAACGGCCCGGATGTAATGGTCATCGCTGTCGAAGAGGCCACGGTCGAATTGCTCACCCATCGCGGACGCAGCACCCCGATCCTGGATCCGGGCGTCGCAAACAACCCGACGACGTTGGCGGCAGGCGAGGTCGCCTTGTACGATCTTGGCGCCGCGACGCACTTCGTCATCCGCTCGACGGCACCGGTCCTGGCGCTCTCCATGACGGCGCCGGCAGCCACGTCGAGTCAATTCATTCCCGGTATCCACGGCAGTACCGTCGACACCACATTCCTTGTGCCACAGGTCGCCCGCGCGGTTCGCATCCACGTGCCTCCCGGCGACCCAGCTACGATTTGCACCAGCCATGCAGGTTGCCTGGCGCCGGTTCCAGGGGGGGGCTTCGCGGACTTGACTCTGGACATGCTTGCGCCGCAAACGGCGCTTCGATTTGATTCGGACCAACCCGTATTGGTGCAGTACGTGCCGCACATTTCGCATTCGCAGCAGGCTGCCGCACAGGTTCCCGATGCACGAGGCGCACCCACGGGCCGCGAATTTGTGGCATCCACGGTGCGCTTCGAAAGCTCACTGGACTCCGGCTTCCAAATTCATGCCTTCGAGGATGCTTCCGTCCGTATGATTCAGGGTGGCCAGCTCCTGACGACCCTTGAGGTGTCCCCGGAGCAAAGCACCTTCGTCGATGGCAATCAGTTCCAACGAAGTCCGAATGCGGCACGGGATACGCCTCCTGGCCAGGACACGGTGCCGGTGCGCCTTGAATCGGACGCGAGACTCCAGGTCTACACCGGCGTCCATAGTGACATCGGGGCGGCCTTCCTCGGCGCCGCCGGTGGCAAGCACGGCCAATCCTTCGTGATTACAGGCAGTCACACGGTGTACGCATTGTACGACGCGACCCAGGTGAGTTGGACCCACGATGATGCCACGATGCACCGAGAACTCGTGGCGTTCGCGCCAAGCAGCCAATCCTTTGCGGGACTCGATGTTGTGCACATTGAAGCCAACAAGCCGATTCTCGTGGTGCCAGATTCAGGGGACGCGCCGGGCGCCAAATACGCCCACCACCTCTCGGGTCTGCCGCGCATCTTGGAAGCACGCGTCGTCGCTTCGGAATATCGTGGCTACTTGTTCGAGCTCATTGCCCCGGGAGAACGCGACCCCGCCTTTGCCAATGCAGATGCCGACGGCGCTGTCGAAGTGCCATTCCAAGTGCGCAACCTGGCCCGGTGGGATGGAGCGACCCTGCCCGATGACTTGGTGTTCAAGATTCGAGCCGCCGATCCAACCTGGGGCGGCACGGCGACCATCAGCCAATGGACGATGACGCTTGATGATGCCCGGACACGCAGCAATGCAGTCCAATTGCAACTTCCCCCCGGGGCAACGGGGCAGAGCTTTTCGTTTGACCTGAGCGCGCAATCGACCGGCAATCCCGACCTCGAACAGTCGTTTGCATTGATCGTCAGACAGGACCTGATTTTTGGTGTCGATGCATGGTTTGGAGACGCCCAATCGGATGCCGGGCCAAGCCGAACCGGCCTCAGCCTCAGCCCTGGCGAATCCAAGCAAATTCCCATCGTGATCGAAAACACGGGCACCGGGACGGATCAATTCCAGCTTGACGTGGCCACATCGGGCGCTTGGACGGCGAGCGTGCGCGACGCGACCGGTGCAGCCATCGACGCGATTTCCTTGGACGCAGGCGAACGCGTACCTCTGATCTTGCGCATCGCAGCCCCAGACGATGCCACCGCCGCTGCCGACATCGTCACCATCGACGTTCGCTCGACGGCGTCCACGGAAGCGACCCGTCTCTTGGCAATTGGTTCATTGAATCTGGGCCGCGGGATTTCCTTGGCAGTTGAGCCGCAAGACGCAGCGATCCAGCCCGGTAGCTCGGCGACGTACCGGGCGACCGTCGTCAACATTGGCGGGGACCAGGCAAGCATTCTGTTGGCCGCGACGCAACGGCTACCCGAAGGATGGCGCATGACCGCATCGCCACCCCTGAGCGAGGATCCATTGGTCCTCTTCCCAGGCCAACAACAAATCGTGGACATCACCCTCGCGGCCCCGGGCACGGCCCAGGCCGGCGACCAGGGCTTCGTCCTGCTCGAAGCCACCGTTGAGGACGCTCCGGATGCCCGCGCGGCCACGGCGATTGTCGGCGTGGCCGACACGGTTCGGATGATTGCGGCGAGCCTCGCAGCGCCCACGACGGCTGCGCCCGGCGAAAGCCTACAACTTGTCGCCACGGCCCAAAACTTGGGCAACGGCCGCGCCGAGGTGTGGATTGTACCCGACGGCTTGCCACCTGGATGGGAGATGGTGTTGCCCCCCAGCCGCGTGTTGAACCCCGGCCAGGAAGCAGAATTCCCAGTTCAGATAACGGTTCCAGCGACGGCCTTGGCCGGCGAGGAGCGCCTGGGGCTACGCGTCGTGAGCGATGGCGACGCACAATCCCTCGTCGCCAATTTGCAGGTTCCCCAAATTCATGACCTTCGCGTCGGGGAATTGCCTGCCACGACCCTGCGCATCGGCGACACCGTGTCCCAGGGAATCTTCATTCGCAACGAAGGCAATCAAGTGCAAAACGTCCGCGCCTCGACACAGGCCCCAGAAGGTTGGGAATCCACCTTGGAGCCGGCCGAATTCGACTTGGCCCCCGGCACCAGCACAATCGTCATTTGGACGGTCACTGCCAATTCTGGTAGCGGAACCGAACGGCTCCAGGCGCGACTCTCCTCAGCCGATGAAGACCGCGTGGCGCAGTGGCCGATTCGCGTCGCCACGGCCGAGTTGAGGGCAGGCGACATTCAATTCGTGCGAACCCCCAATGCCATCGGCGATGTCGGCTTCGCCGTCGTCCAGATCCACAACGACGGCGACGTTTCCTCCTTGCCATTCGACGTGGTCCTTCGACAGGGCGACACGCAGGCCGACGTGGTTTCCTTTCAACGATTGGGCGCCGAGGGCACCGGCGTGGCGACGTTGCAATGGATTGCCAGCGGTGAGCCTGTCTCGGTGGACTTGATTTACAACGACCGCACGTCCCGATTGGCCGACTTCGAGCCCGCACCGGCTGGCCCGAATGAAGAAGCCGTCGCGCTTCCATTGTGGATTCTTCTGATGGGCCTCGTGTGCATCGGGAGGCTGCGCCGATGAACGCACGAACCATCGGGACCGTTGCCGTCGTCGCCATGCTCCTTGGCGCCGTGATCTTCGCCGCCTGGCCGCGAGGCGACAACCCCGTGGACGCCACACGCACGGCATCCCAGGAGCAGTTTGATCCACTCGCCGCACCACAAACAGACAGTGACGGCGACGGCTTGTCGGATGCCGCCGAAAACTTCCAGTGGGGAACCGATCCGGGACGCGCCAGTACCACGGGGAACGGCATCTCGGATGGCTGGTTCATCAAGTACGGTTACGATGCCACGCGAATTGGTGTCGAATCGCTCCCTGCCGCCATTCCCCACGACAATCTGCCTGCCATTTATGGCGCCATCTGGCCGGCATCCTATGGCTGGAATCTTCGTGATGCGCACGATGCCGGCGGCAACATCGATCCCCGAATTGCCCTCGCGCCATCGGGTTTGCCTGCCGCCTGGCTCCACTTCCATGGCTTGCCGATTTCCGATCCAGCCGTCGCGCAACGAGTGATGGTATCGGGCGGATTGACGGTCGGCGAGGCCTTCGAGCACGACACCAATCCGCACCGCATCGACTCCGATGGTGACGGGTTGACGGATCGGGCGGAAATCCGTACCTACCAAACCGACCCACGCCGTTTCAGCACTGGCGGCAGCGGGATTCCGGATGGCTGGTTCGTGCAAGTTGGCTTGGATCCGCTGGACTCGGATGTGGCCACGATGCAACTGCCTGGCAAGGGCATGACGGCGCGGGAGGTGTACGATTACAACGTCGCTTCATTGGGCGTCCAAGAGGCACGCCGAGGCAACGGCCTTGATCCCCTCTTGATCAGCAGTCGCGGCGATGGCATTCCCGACGGCTGGCTCACGGCATACGGCCTCGATGCGCTGGACGACGACATCGGATTGCGCATCATTCCGTTCGATGAAGAGATCGTGGCTGCGGTCCACGCCGCACAGCCCGTCGGAGCACCCCGGATCGAGCCGCTGACGGTTCGTCAAGCCTACGAACATGGCCGTCCGGCCGATTGGCTGGAGCGCCTCGATGGCCCGTGGTGGGGCGGGTTCGATCCAGCCGACGGTGACGCGGATGATGATGGCCTCCCGGATGCACTGGAAATCACTGGATGGCTCATGCGACGTGACCTCGGCCTCGGGCCACAAAGTGAACCAGAAACCATCCTCGTCAGGAGCCACCCGCTACGCGCCGACAGCGACGGCGATGGCGTCCTGGACGCCGAAGAAGCGCTGGGCGCGGCCACCCGCGACGACCTGGATTGGACGTGGCCCCCGACTGATCCCGGGAATCAGGACACAGCATTTCAGGGACTTTCAGACGGCGAGGCCATCTTTGATGGCTTGTACGAAGTCGGCGCCGATGGCGCGCTCACACCCTTGTTGAATCCGGCGCGCCGGGACACCGACCAAGATCACCTCGCAGACGGCACGGAGACCATCTTTTGGACCCAGCGCGCCGCCCAGAGCACGGACCCGTACCTCCTCAGCTATCCGGGCTCGGCATGGGAGTCCACGCAGGCGTGGCTCGTCGACATGCCGGGCGGCCCAGAACCGACGGCCCTGCTTCCTGATGGCGATTTGGATGGCGACGATGCACTCAATATCCTCGACAATGACGCGGACGGCGACGGACTCTTGGACGGATGGGAACGCGACCCACGGTTGCTCCCTGCCCTGAGCTTCTCCTCTGGGCCTGTCCGCAGCGCAACCGATCCCGCCAATCCGGACACCGATGGGGACGGTTTGCTCGACGCATGGGAGGCGACCCATGCGCGCGCCGTCGCCGGTACATGGGACCTGGACCCCAGCCAATGGGCCAGCGACGGTGGCGACGTGGGGGACGGCGATCGGAACCTGGACAACGATGTCGTGCAATGGTACGCGTACCGATCAGCGCCTGGCGCGACGATGCAAGTCGAATCGCGCCCAGACTTCGAATTCACCAATCGGCTCGAAGCGGATGCAGGGACCGACCCTCACCTGAAGGATACGAACCTTGACGGTGTCTCCGATGGTTGGAGCCATTTCTGGAGCACCGAGTATGCGGGGTTGGTCGTGCAGGCACTCATCGGACAGGATGCCGCAGCCATGGCCCAATTGGGCGAGGTGCACCCGACCAGCGAACAGGTGGCCGACAAGCGCACAGAACTTGGCCCGCCGTCGGCACCCGTGGGCACACGCGTCAAATCATTCCACCTCAGCAGCGTCTTCTTGCCGGCGGCCCAAGCCGAACAATTGGCGGCAGGTCAAACCATGCAGCCAGGATATCCACGGGACGTGGAGGTCGTACGCGACGCAGGAGCGCTGTCCGTTCGCCTGGCCAAGGTTCAGATCAATTCGACGGTCCTGCATCGCGACGATGCCACCTTCGGCTTGAACCCGTACCTCGCGGATTCCGATGGCGACGGGCTGCCGGATGCGTGGGAGCTGGCATGGCGCGCGTGCACCGCCACAACAACATCCCCCGCATCGGGCGGCCCGGACCCATTGGTTCCCGATGCCCATGCGGATCCGGACAGCGATCGCTTGAGCAACTTGGACGAATTCCTGGCAGGATCGATTCCATGCCGTTTGGACTCCGACCTGGGCGGCATCCCAGACGGACAAGAAGCGGAGCGCGGATTCGACCCGATGAACCCAAGCGATGACCTCGATGCTGCCAGCGCATCCCAGGACAGTGATTCGGACGGGTTGTCAGACGAAACCGAAGTCTTTGTGACACGGACGAATCCATTTTCTCCGGACAGCGACCGCGACGGTCTTCTCGATGGCGATTCGATTCTCGTCGCCGGCTCGAGCGATCTGGTCGCCGAGTGGCAGGCGTTGGGCATCGCCCATCGTCAAACAGGCAACGGCAACTATGAATTCTATGGCGAGGACCCCGTTGGCGCCGACCCGCTTGACGCGCACACGGCGTCGCCACAAGTGCCCGATGGTTGGCTTGCGTATTACGGCCGTAGCCTCACCCAGGGTCCAATCGACGCGGGAACCGTTGCCGCATACCAGTGTGGGCAACCCGCATGGTGGACGGCTGACCATGGCGTGTGGTGGTGGGGTCAGTCAAACGCAGGCCCTTGCCCGGTAGATAGCGACCATGATGGGTTGCCAGATGGCGATGGATCCGATCCCGTGCCGGCGGCGAGTCAACACAACGACGGCGCAGGCGACTTCCCACTGGACGAGCCTCTGCGTGGTGCTGCCTTGGTCCGTGCGGCGCAGAGCTGGGGCGAATGTGCCGGTGATCCCACTCGCTGCCGCGCCGAGTGGCCTGCCGTGGATCACGACGGCGATGGCATCCCCGACGCAACGGATCGTGTCGATGCTACGATCACCGTCACGAGCTCACTGCCCAGTCGCGTGACCAAATTGACGCCGTGGACGATCACGACGCTGGTGGATTGCGAACCGAGTTGCGGCGGCTTGCCATCCCGTGCCGTCGTGGTCGAAGCGGCATTGGATGGCGTTTGGCAGCCCATGGGGCTCGGCTTCACCAATGACGCAGGCACCAGCGATGTCACCGTGTGTTTGTGCGCGGCCCGGAGCACCCCGGTGCCGCCACAGGTGACTGCCTTGGGCAGTTTCGGTCAAGATGCGACCCTCGCCGACGGCCTCGCCGCGCCAGTGGGCGACCAGATTCCATGGCGCGTGCGTGCATTGGCCACGCCCGCAAACCTTGGCGATACGCCATCCAGCCATCCCCAATACAAGCCCATCACACGGGATGCTGCAACCTATGATGCGAGCGGCGGCGCCATCACCCAACTCGGAACCATCCTGATTGGTTCACAGCCTGCCATTCAACTGGCAGCCAGCACGATTGTACCGCCCGGCGCATCCCAGGTTGAATTGGACGGCACGGTCGTCGATGAAGCGGGCCGACCCGTGGCCGGGGTTTTGCTGCGAGGTGCCGGCGCACAAGATGCAATCAGCGACGAAGCCGGTCGGTTCACGACGACCATCCAGGCCCCCAACTCTGGCGGGACCGTGCAGGCGGAGATGCGCATCGCGGCAAGCTCGGTGTTGCATGCTGTTTCCACGTCATTGTCCGTGCATTTCCAGCAACCGCTGGCGCTGACATTGCATGTGCCCGCTACCTGGTCAGGCAGTGCATCGGTGCCCGTGCACCTCGAAGCCATTGCCGGCACGGCTGCCGCCGACGGCGTGACCGTGACGTTGCGAACCGGCAGTTGGTCCATGGCAGGTGTCACGGTCGATGGCGCGATTGCGTTCGACGTACCAGCAGACGCCTTGCAGCTTGGATCCAATCTGTTCCAAGCCACGACATTGAGCGATGAACGCCACCCTGCCAGCAAGGCAGAATCGACGCTGGAGTATCGGCAGGGTGCCCGCCTCAGCGCGTTCGTTCCGGACGTCATGCTGCGCGGCACATCGGTGGTCATGCAAGGCCAATTGACGTCTGGCGCTGCACCATTGGGCGATCGCCAAGTGATTGCATCCTTGGGCGACGTCGACGTTGCCGCGGACCGGACCAACGTCGAGGGCCGCTTCGAAATCGTGGTGCCTATTGCCCCAAGCGCAGTGGCAGGGAGCACGATCGTGACCCTGTCTTTCAGGGGTGATGGCACGACGCAAGAGACACAATTCCAGGTGCCGAGCATCATTGGCGTGCCCACTCGATTGACGATCCATCAAGCATCGTTGGGCGCCGGGCAATCCAATGACGTGGCCGCAACCCTCACCGCCGAAGGCACCCCCTTGGCTGGCCAGCCCATCGCGTTCCGCATCAACGGTACCGAGGTGACGGCGCTCACCGATGAACACGGCGCGGCCAACATCACGCACGACATCTCCGACGAGCTGCTGGGCGACGATCTCGACATGGCAGTTCTCTATGCGGGCAGCCCCAATGGCACATTTGCTGCAGCCCGCGTCGATGCCCTGGTTCCAGTGACCGCGCCGGCGACATTGCACATCACGGACGCGGTCTTGCGCCGAGGCAACCAAACCATCGAGGCCACGCTTTCTTCCAACGGAGCCCCGCTTGCCGACGCGGAAATCACGCTCCGGCTGGCCGATCAAGTCAGGCAAGTCCGCTCCAACAATGCAGGCGTGGCCCGGGCACCATTCCACTTGAATGATGAATACCGGCCGGGAGACTACCGCATTGATGCGACGTTTGCCGGCACGAAGCACGCGGCGCCAGCGCATACGGACGCCATGATGCCATTGCGCACGCCAAGCCAAGTGCGCGCGATCGTGCCATCGGAAGTGGGCCGAGGCCAAACCATCGCGCTGCCCATCGCCCTCCTGGATGACGCCGGACATTTCATGGCGGCCCGCGCCGTGACGGTCGAGGCTTTCGGCGTCGTGCACAACGTCACGACCCAGGCGACGGCGTACAACGTATCCATCGACGTGCCTGCAAATCTGCCGCATGGGACCCATGAAGTGACCATCCATTGGAACGGCGACCATTACCTCCAGCCGACCCAAGCCATTGCCGTGGTCGCAATCAAGGACGCGGCAACCCTGGACATGGAGGTCCTCGAAGACGACGACGGATGGTATGTTCAGATCCGCCTGCTCGACGGCCTGTCACAACCAGTTGCCGGAGAGGACGTCGGCATTCGTGTGGGCACTGCCGGATTGGCGCTCATGGCAACGACGGATGCCAACGGAACCGCAACGGCACGCATCCCCCTGCCCGGCGTCGGCGAGCACCAGATTACGGCACGATTTGCCGGCGACCCGGAGCTGGCGGCATCGTCCACAAGCCAAGCGGTGACCGTCGCAGCACCCACGCCTGCGCAGAATTGGTTCTGGATCTGGATCATTGCGGCGATTCTCGCCACTGCCGGAATGGCGACATGGTTGGCCAACCGACGACCACGAGCCACGGCCATCCCAGAGCCCAACGACGCGCCTCCGGCCTGGCCGCCATCCCATGACCCGGTTGTCATTGGTTATCGCATGATCATGGCGGCAGCCCAGCGCCAAGGATTCGCCATTGAAGATCGTGACACGTCCCGATCGATCCTCAGCCATTTGGGGCAACGGGCACGCATTCCAGCCCCGGATTTGGCGCGCTTTGCCCAATTCATCGAAGCCCATCGCTTTGGAGGCAATCGACTGCCAGGATCGTTGCGAGAGTACCAGGAACTGGTACATCGATTCGTCAAGCACATCGACGAGGCTGAAGACCCATGACGCACGTTCGTTTCGTAATCCTGCTCGCCTTGATGCTGACGCTGCCGGCGCAGGCCCAGATGGCCCACGTGGACGGTGCGGGCGGGCAAGCCTGGCAAGCCATGGTCGCCAGTCGAGGTTTGTCCGTGGAGCAGCTCTTGGCCGGCGCGGACATCGTCGAACCTGATGCGCAGGCCATGTTGATTGTGCCCCATGAAGCCGTGCGCGGCGAAATTCACGAGGACATCGATGAGCTGTTGGCGGCCGGAGGCATTGTGGTCATCATCGCCACGAACGCTTCCGCCAATCGGCTCCTGGGCCCCCTCGGGGCATCGACGACAGAAATCCAAATTCTGGATCCCACTGGGACGGGCTTGCGCCTGCCAGAGGGCGACACGCTTCGCTGGAGCGACGCGCAGGGCTTGGCCCTCGATAAAGCGTGGCAACCCTTTGCAATCAGTGGCCCGGAAGCACGACTCGACCTGGACGGTGACGGCGCCGTTGGCCGCGCTGAACCGGTGGGCCCCCATGCTGCCGCCGCCTTCTTGGAAGTCGGGTCGGGCCGACTCTATGCCATCGCATCCGTCGCATGGCTATCGGACACGCCCGACGCGCAGGAGTTCCTGGATGCGTTGCAGCAGGAACACCCAGATCTGGAACGAGTCATCATCGACAAGTCGGCGACGAGCCTGACGCCGCGTGAAACTGTGGCCGGATCCACACTCATCATTCTGGAGCGGCTTCGCTCCCTGGCACCCGATTGGTTGGCTTGGGCAGTGATTGCCGTGGCGATTGCGGCAAGCCTTCGCTCCCAACCGCGCGAACCTGCGTCATCCACTCGAGACCCCATTTACGATCTACCCGGAGACAAACCATGAACAAAACGCAACTCGTCCAGCGACCAACCGGTGTCGCCCAACGCATTGAACCCCTGATCGACGAAGTCGCCAAGGTCATCGTCGGCAAACGCGATAGCTTGGAACTCGTGGCGATGTCCTTCCTCACGGAAGGTGCGCATTTGCTGTTCGAGGATCTTCCGGGCCTTGGAAAATCGGTCATGGCGTCCGCGTTTTCGCGGGCCAGCGGCAGCCGATTCAACCGCATTCAGTTCACGCCGGACCTCCTGCCCTCCGACATCACGGGCACCTATGTCCTGGATCGGCGCACGAGTGAATTCCAGTTCAATGAAGGCCCCATCTTCACCAATGTCCTGCTCGCCGACGAAATCAACCGGGCCTCCCCAAAGACACAGTCCGCCTTGCTCGAAGCCATGGCCGAAAAGCAAGTCAGCATCGAAGGCAAGACCCACGCTCTGCCGCGACCGTTCTTGGTGCTCGCCACACAGAACCCCGTCGAGCAGGAAGGAACGTATCCGTTGCCTGAAGCCCAATTGGACCGGTTCATGATCAAGGCCAGCGTCGGACATCCTTCGGAGGATGAAGAATATGAGATTCTGAAGCGGCGCATTGAACGGCAGCGCGATGAATTCGTTGTGGAATCCGTGACGAATGCCGAGCAACTGGTGGAATTGCAGCGCAGCGTGGAGTCCAACATCACCGTCCATCCAGACTTGGTGCGCTACATCACCCGCATCATCGATGCCACGCGCAACCATCCGGATGTGCGCGCCGGCGCCAGCCCCCGGGGCAGCCTAGCCTTGCTGAAGTTGGGTCGCGCGCGTGCCGCCTTGCGAGGCCGACAATTCGTGGTTCCGGATGACATCCAAGGCCTCGTCCATCCCGTGCTCGGCCACCGGTTGATCATGCACAACGAAGCCCGCATGCGAGGCTTGACGACGAACCGCGTCCTGACGGACATCTTGGACAAGACGCCCGCGCCGCGGCCATGAACCAAGTTGCGCTCCATCCAACCGCCGGCCTCCTGATGGGCGCCATGTGGGTTGCCGTCGGCGCCGCCCTCGTCACGGGTGCTGGCGCCGGCGTTGCACTCGCGTTGGCCTGCCTTTCGATGCTTGGGTTGCGGCCGCAGCGACTTGGCCACGTGCGCGGCCATATCGTGCCGGAATCCCCGAGCGTCCAGGAGCAAATGGATTGCCGCGTCGAGGTGCAACTCGAGAACACGCGCCGCACCCGGGCCCCCGTGCAATGGACCCTGGCAGACTCCGTCCTCGTCGAATCATCCCCCGCCACGGGCTTCGAAGCGCTTGGGCCGCGCGCAACGATGACGCAAGAAATTCGGAGCCAATTCCTGCTCTTTGGTCGGCGCAAGATCGGACCCCTGCAAGCCATTCACGACGACGTGCTTGGCACATCGACGACGCGCCGCATCCTTGATGCCGGCGCTGATGTTCGCGTTGTGCCAGCGCATCCGACGTTTCGCGATGGCCTGCTTCGCAACCGCCAGATTCGCGCGACGCTTGGCGCCTACGAAGTCCAGCAACCCGGCACGGGCATGGACTTCTTCGGGCTGCGCGAATATCAGCCCGGCGATCGGCCGCGTGATATCAATTGGAAGGCGACGGCGCGGGGTGGCGCCGTGATTGTCAATCAATTCCAGCGCGAGAGCACCAATACGCCGTGGATTTTCATCGACGGTGCCATCACGACGTTGCTTGGCAAGGCCTCCAACAGTCCGTATGCCCGCGGCGCCCGTCTCGGCCTCGCCGTTGCGGCAACCCATATTGCCCTGCGCGACGAAGTGCACGTGGTACTGGTCGACGACCCCCCAATTGTCCCCATGGCCACCGGCGCGCGTCGGCTTCCGGCACTCATTGACGCCGTCGCCCAGCATGAACCGCAACGTACGATAAGTCTTGAACAAATCATCCGCGATCACATTCCGGAGTTGCCTCGTCATGCGCCGGTGATGGTCATCACGCCAGACCCATCCACCCTTGTCGCAGTGGCCGGGCTCCTCATGGTGCAGGGGTCACCCTTGACGGTGGTGTCACCTGTACCGGATTGGCCCGACCCGAGCCAGCAACAACGGGACTGGCTGCGCCGTCAGGAAGCAGGCATCGAACGCCTTCGAGGCGCAGGTGTGCAAGCCATTGCACTGCCCGCCGATACTGACCTCACCCAAGTGCCACTGTTGTTGGAGCCGGTGTCATGACCCGCCATCGCCAAACCGCGGCTGCCGTCTTGATGGGACTTGCCCTGATCGCATCGATGGACACCCTCGCAGGACTTGCCGTCGCCGCCGGCGCCGGCGCCATGTGGATCGCAGGGCTCTGGATGCCTCGTTTTGCAAGTGGAGCAACCGCTTTGGCGT
>JBMZJT010000007.1:45026-45269 GCA_049617695.1 Thermoplasmatota archaeon
CTTCTGGTCGTCTCCGCGTTGCTCGCTGGTGCCGCGCACGTGGTTTTGCATCGAGCGACCATGGATCTGCGGGCGGCGGGTCGTTTGGCGTGGACCGCATGGCTTGCAGGCGTCTTGGCCATCGCTCTGCTGTCTTGGCCACAGTGGTTGGGCCGCACCGTTTCGAACCGCTGGGCGGCGTCGTATGACGCCAGCACCAGCGGCCCGGCAGTTGCCATGGCGTTGATCGCGGCCATCGTGGCA
>JBMZJT010000008.1:0-35737 GCA_049617695.1 Thermoplasmatota archaeon
TCTCGAGGAGCTCCTTCGAGCCCAGCACCCTTTCGATCAAGGTGGCCCGCAAGAACCCACCCAAGCGTCGAAGCCCCGGCTGCCTCGCAACAGCACGATTTGGATTCCGAAGGCCTCCCACGCAGAGATCGTTCTCCCTCGCTCGTATCTCGGCGCGTGACAATAGCTGAGCCTCTTTGACGACGGAGGTTCCCGGGATTGTCGTGAAGTGCTCACCCCCGACAGCAGCCGCTTCTGGCCCGCAGATGACTACCAAGTCGGCACCAGTCCCCCCAGCTTCGACAAGCAATACGTTCGCGACTGGCTCGAAACCCAAGACTGGGACAAAACCGCCCCTGGCCCCCGCCTGCCCGATGACATCGTCGCCGGCACCGGCGCCCGCTACAAGGAAGCCTTCGAGCGCCTGACGGGCAAACCATTCCACATCTAAGGGCCACGGCTCAGTTGGGCACGTTCTTCAACAACCCTATAAGCCACACCCGAATCGAACGCTCGTCCATGCAACAGGTCAGTCCTGGCGAACGCGTCCTTGGCATCATCGGCTACCTGCCGCTCTTGTTCCTGCTTCCTGTCAAGATCAAGAAGGACAGCATGTTCAGTCAATTCCACGGTCGCCAAAGCGGCGTCCTGTTCCTGACCTGGGTGCTGCTGACGCTCTTGATCTTCATCCTCGTCGCCGCACTCCCGAAGGGTGACGCCACCGGCACCAGTGTCTGGAACGACGTCCAGACCGGCGTCCTGGGCATTGGCGCGATTTTCACCATCATCTACGCGCTCTTGATGCTCATGGGGATGTTCAAGGTCGCATTGGGTGAACGCTACCGCATGCCGGTCATCGCCGACATTGCGCTCCTGTTGCGCTTGTAAGGGAACTCTTTTGTCCCTGTCCACAAGAGTCCCGACTGTGCGTTGGGTTCCTGTCCTCTTGCTTCTGAGCCTCAGTCTTGCCGACTGCCTCGGAGGCGAAGCACGAACCGAATGGGCCTACACCATGACAGGCCTCAAGGACGCCTATGAGGATGGCGCACGTGGCAAGGGCGTCGTTGTCGCGGTGCTGGACACCGGAATCAACGTCGATCATCCCAGCCTGGACCACCTCGTTGACGGCAGCAATGGCAACGGCGAGCTGATTGCGTACCGAGATTTCCTGGGAAGCGACCGCGAAGTCGCCGACGCCCAAGACACCAACGGCCATGGAACCCATGTCATTGGCATCATGAGTGCCCGCGGCAGCAGCTTTGGTGACAAACTCGTCAATGGAGGCGTCGACTTGCTCGGCGCCAGCCCCGGGATTCAATTGGCGGTCGCGCGCGTTTGCAACGACGACGGATGCGACCCTGAAATCCTCGACGACGCGGTACGCTGGGCCATCGGACGCGGCGCCGACGTCATCAGCCTCAGCCTGGGTGGCATTGAACTCGGCATCCTGGACGGGCTTGCCGCTCCGGATCAACAACGCCTGCAGAATGCCATTCGCGACGCCATCAACGACGCCATCGACCGTGGCATTGTCGTCGTCGCGGCAGCCGGCAACGAACAAGACGACGGGGCAACCGACGTCGCATTCCCGGCCACCATCGAAGGCGTCATCGCCGTCGGCGCCGTCAATGAAAACGGCCGCGTGGCGCCCTTTAGCAACCACGGCGACAGCCAAGCCAACCAATGCACGGGCGGCTCATTCATCAACAGTGGTCGATGCCATCCCCACATGAAGCCGGAAGTCATGGCGCCAGGCGTCGGCATCCTCAGCGCCTGGAGCGGCGACGCCTACGTGCGCGCTGATGGCACCAGCCAAGCCACGCCGTTCGTCACGAGCGTCGCCGCGCTCATGATTGAATCCGCGGGCCCGCTGGACAGCCGCGCCGACGTGAACCTCCTCAAGCGCGCCTTGATGGACACGGCGTCGCCGGTGGAAGGGCAGAGCATGCCCCACGACGACGCCGCCGGCTACGGCATCGTCCAAGCCGACCGCGCCATCAAGGCGTTTGGCTAGCTCGAAGGCGAAGTCCAAAAAGGGCCTCCTGGGTCGCTCGCAGCATGAGTGACGTGTACGACTGCATCATCATCGGTAGCGGCCCCGCCGGCTGCACCGCCGCCATCTACTCGAGCCGCGCCTACCTGAAGACCCTCGTCATTGCCGGTTTCGAAGCCGGTGGCCAATTGATGCTCACCAGCGACGTTGAGAACTTCCCCGGTTATGCAGAAGGCATCGGCGGGCCCGAAATGATGCAAGACCTGCGCAAGCAGGCGGAACGTTTCGGTGCCACGTTCATCGAAGAGGACGCCGACGAAGTCGACTTCACCAACGGAAAGGGTCCCCACACCGTCACCACAATGAGTGGCACCTACACGGGCAAGACCGTCATTGTGGCCACCGGCAGCAGCGCCAAGTGGCTCGGCATCGAATCCGAACAGAAGCTGATGGGCCGCGGTGTGAGCGCCTGCGCCACCTGTGATGGCTTCTTCTTCAAGGACAAGGACGTCATCGTCGTCGGCGGCGGCGACACCGCCATGGAAGAAGCGACATTCCTCACGAAATACGCGAGCAAGGTCACCATCGTCCACCGCCGCGACGAATTCCGCGCGAGCAAAATCATGGCCAAGCGCGCCATGGAACACCCCAAGATTGAGATTCAATGGAACCGCCAAGTCAAGGAAGTCCTTGGCACCGACAAGGTCGAAGGCGTGCTCCTGGAAAGCACGGTTGGCGAAGACGACGTCACGGTTCCCGCGGACGGCTTCTTCATGGCCATCGGCCACAAGCCCAACACGGACCTCTTCAAGGGCCAACTCCACCTGGACGAAGCGGGCTA
Source organism: Thermoplasmatota archaeon (assembly GCA_049617695.1). Classification (GTDB taxonomy): domain Archaea; phylum Thermoplasmatota; class E2; order JACPAO01; family JAHFTW01; genus JBFKXH01. The sequence continues at coordinate 2,814 of JBMZJT010000008.1, forward strand.
CATCGTCCCCGAAGGCGAATACCAGACGTACACCAACGTCCCTGGCGTCTTCGTGGCCGGTGATGTCTTCGACCACCGGTACCGCCAAGCCATCACCGCTGCAGGCAGTGGCTGCAAGGCCGCCATCGACGCCGAACGCTGGCTCGAAGATCAGGCCTAGGCCAACGGCTCGGCGACGCCCCATCGGGGCAAGATGGTCTGGTGGTCCGGGTTGCGTGCCTGGAACTTCTCGGCCGTCAGGCCCGGATGCATGGAGTGGATGGGCACCAGCGTCTTGGCACCGACTTCGTCAATGGCCCAATGCAGGTCTTGTTCGGACAAGTGGCCACTGATGTGTGTATCCACCCGGGCCAAGCCGAAGGCATCCAGCCAACGGCGCAGCTTCCGATCCGAGATCTCCATCTCGTCGTTGAAGGGCTGCGTCATGCTATGGATGTACAGGCCCGACGCGTGGCTGCGGTCCGGGAAGATGTCGAAGAGCTGCGTGATGGTCCAATAGCTGAGGCTGAATAGATAGGCGCCCGGCTCACGCCCGATATCGGCGGACGTGACCAGTTGGCCCCCGAGGTAGTCCTTCTCCCACGCCGCGTAATCACTGGCGATGAGGGCGTCATCGACGTCCACGTCCTCGAATTGGAAGCCTTCGTAGACGCGGGCCTTGGTTTGTCCGACGAGGCCCTTTCCCTTGCGGGGCAAATGAATGGCCACATGTGGGTCGTGGCGAGGGTCGGGCAAGTCGTCTCGTCCGGCTGCGCGCAGGGACTCCAAGAGGTGGGCCTGTTTCATGGGAATCACGAGGCGTCGGCCTTGGGCCTTGGCGACGTGGTACATGCTCACGAAGCGATCCAAGTCCCGTGGCGGGGCCGCGATGCCGACGAATCCGTCGCCGTGGGCATCGATGGCGGCCTCGATTTCTCCTTCAACCTCGATTTCCTTGTCGCTGCCTTCGTGCTTATGACCTTGGTGGACGTTGGTGCCTTCCGTGATGAGCACGTCGGCGCCGCCGGCCCGTTCGAGGAACTTCGCGGTGGCATCGGCGTTGCGTCCATGGATGCGAAAATCGCCGGTGTAGCAAATCGTCGTATCCTTGCCACTCAGCATGGTGCCCCGGGCGCCGTGAATGGAATGGTCCAAGGCGAATTGCTGGACATCCCAATCGCCCATGTCGGTATGGGTGTCTTCGACGAGTTTCCGTGGCACGCCCGATGCTTTGGCATGGGCGCTCACTTTGCCGGTCTGCGTGCGGCCCAGACCCTTGGGTTTGGGGAGACTGTATTCGTTTTCCAGGCCCATGCCCGTGTGTTCCAGGCTTCGCAGCGTTGCCCAGCTTTCGGCGGATCCCAGCACGGGAATCTCTGGTTTGAGCAATGGAATGAGGCCTGCGTGATCGGCGTGGGCGTGGCTGAGGATCACGCCGTCCACGTCCGGGGAGCCGTCCAGTCCACCGATGTCGGTCCGGTAGGATCCCATGGCGTCAGGAATGAGCTGCAAGGCGGCCAAATCTTGCACGTAGCTGAAGCTGCGCGGCTTCAGGAAGTGATCGAAGTAGTCGCCGACGCCGGGGCGCATGTGGCCGGTGTCCTTGGCGTCGTTGGGATCGTTTCCGAACCGGCGGCCAAAATCAAGAAACAGCCGCGTGCGGCCATCGTCCACCAAGAACGCATTGCCGCCGATCTCTTCGACGCCGCCAAAGCCTGTCAGCGTTGTGACCACACGGGGTTGACGCGCGTGGCGTTACTTGGCCGCGCCGGTCAGACGCCGCTCAATGACCTCGGCTTCCTTGCGTGCGCCTTCGTGGGCTGCCTCAGACAAGCCGTCCAAGACGTCCTGCAGGATGGCATCCAAGTCCACCGGGCCTGATTTGGCAGCTTCGTGGCAGCGCTTGGCGACGAACAACCGTCCCGATGCTTCGGCCCCCCGCCTTGGAACGGACATCATCTGCCGGGCTGCATCCACCCGACTGGCCAGAAAGCCCACCAAATCCACGACGCCGCCAGGGTCGCACCCCTTAAGGACGCAACCAGACGTCGCCGCAACGTGTCCCGTCCGGTCTACATCGGCGTCGCCTGGCCCTATGCAAACGGAGGCCTGCACCTAGGCCACGTGGCTGGCTCCCTGCTGCCTCCTGACATTTTCCGCCGCGCCATGCGGATGCAAGGCCGCGACGTCCTGATGGTGTCCGGAAGCGACTGCCACGGCACCCCGATTCTCCTGAAGGCCGAAGCGGAAGGACGCACGCCGCAGGATGTGGTTGAGATGTTCAACGCCGATCACACGGACGCCCTGCGTCGCCTGGACATCGGCTTCGACTTGTTCACCCGCACGACGACGGACAACCACATCGCGACGGTTCAGGAAATCTTCCTGGCCTGCCAGGAAATGGGCTACATCGAAATCCGTACCCAGCAGGCGCCCTTTGACACGAAGGCGGGCCGCTTCCTCCCCGATCGCTACGTGGAGGGCACCTGCCCGCATTGCGATACGCCCGGTGCCCGTGGCGACCAATGTGATGCCTGTGGCAAGACCCTCGACCCGCAGGAATTGAAAGACCCGGTCAGCAAGCTCAACCCGGGCTCGCCCATTGAATTCCGGGACACGGACCACTTCTTCTTCCTCCTGAGCAAGCTGCAGCCCAAACTGGAGCGCTACGTCGCCGAAAACGCCGGCCACTGGCGGGCCAACACAGTAAATTTCACGAAGAATTGGCTCAGCGAAGGCCTGCAAGACCGCGCCATCACCCGCGACCTGACCTGGGGCATTCCCATTCCTCTGGAGGGTTACGACGACAAGCGCATCTATGTCTGGTTCGAAGCCGTCTGCGGTTACCTGTCCGCGGCCAAGGAATGGGCGCAGCGTGGCAGCGGCGCCGGCTTCGAGGACCTGCCCAAGGGCGCCAGCAACGCCGGCATCGCGGGCGCTGCTCTGCCTCAAGACGACCGTGGTTTTGAGCACTACTGGACGGATCCCGAAAGCCAAGGCTACTACTTCCTTGGCAAGGACAACATTCCATTCCACACCATCATCTGGCCGGGCATCCTGATTGCCTACAACGAATGGCGCGCCAAGCACGGCAAGCCCCTGCTCAACCTGCCCTACGACGTGCCCGCCAATGAATTCCTGAACCTCGATGGCAAGCAATTCAGCAAGAGCCGCGGCATCAGCATCGGCGTCCACGACGTCCTGGATCGCTTCCAAGCCGACGCCGTGCGCTACTACCTCTCCGTCAACATGCCCGAGCAGCGCGACAGCGACTGGACCTGGGATGATTTCCTGAGCAAGGTCAACGACGAGCTCGTGGGCACCATGGGCAACCTCGTGCACCGCGTGCTCAGCTTCACCCAGAAAAACCTCGGCGCCATCCCCTCGGCAAGCCCCACGGAACTGGATGCCAAAGTCACGGACGCAATCGAGGCTTGCGGCAAGGACATGGCTGGCTTGCTTGCCAATGTCCAACTCAAGAAGGCCGTGCGCCGGTTGCTGGAATTCGCCGGCTGGGGCAACCAAACCATGCAGGAAACCGCGCCTTGGAAGCTCCTGAAGGAAGACCGCGAAGCCGGCGAAGCAGCTCTGTACAGCCTCCTGCGCGTCGTCAAGGCCCTGGCGGTGTACATGGCGCCGTACATGCCATCTGCTGCTCAGCAGGCGTGGCAAATGCTTGGAGAATCGGGCAGCGTCCACGACGCTGCGTGGAGCGACGCTGGCAAGCCCCTGCAAAGCGGCCACCAACTGGAATTGCCCAAGGCGTTGTTTGCCAAATTGGATCCCAAGAGCATTCCTGGGGCCGAAGCCGAAGAGAAGCCGGCCAAGAAGGAACAACCCAAGCAGAAGAAGGCAGACGCCAAGCCCGCCGACGACGGCACCGTGGACTTTGACACCTTCAGCAAGGTGCAATTGCGCATCGCCAAGATTGCCAGCGTCGACGAACACCCCAAGGCCGACAAGTTGTACGTTCTCAAGCTCGATGTCGGCGGCGACGAACGCCAAGTCGTCGCCGGCCTCAAAGCCTACTACACGCCGGAAGAACTCCTGGGACAAACCGTCGCCTTCGTCGCCAACTTGGCGCCGGTCAAGTTGCGCGGCGTCGAATCACAAGGCATGATTCTGGCTGCCGACCATGACGGCGTCGTGAGTGTGCTCAACCCGCAGCGGGACATGCCGGCGGGAGCCCAGATTCGATGAGCTGGCGCTTTGACGGACACGTTCACAGTCGCCACTCCAAAGACGCAAAAGGCTCGCTTCTGGAACTCGCGGAAGCCGCCCAGGCGCGCGGGCTTCATGGTTTTGCCATCACCGACCACGACAGCATTGCAGGGCACGCCGAAATCCATGATGCGCAACACGCCACGGGCGTCCGCATCCTGCCCAGCATCGAAGTCACCAGTGCCGAAGGCCACGTCTTGGCCTATGGCGTCCATGAAGCGATCCCCAAGGGAATGAGCTTCGCACGCACGCAGGCCGCGGTGGAGGCGCAGGGTGGCGTCGCGGTGCTTGCCCATCCCCTGAAGATGTTCAGCGGCATCGGACCCCGCGGCTTGGACCGGCGCCACCAGGAAGGCCTGGTTCGGGCAGCGGAAGGCCGCAACGGCAGGGAGCGCCGCATCGTGCAGGAGAACACGGAGGCATTGCTTGCCAAACTTGGCATTCCGGCGACCGGCGGCAGCGATGCCCACTGGATCAAGGACATCGGCACAAGCTACACGATTTTGCCCCACCCGCCCGCAGATGACGAAGCCTGGGTTGCCATGATTCGAGACGGGCTGTGCCGGCCTGGCGGCGGCAACCTGCCTCGACGGAAGGTATGGGGCCACGGCTTGACCGTGCCCGTGCGCAATCTGCGCAAACAAGATTGAGTCAGAAGCTCAGGAAGAAGGGGAGAAAGTGAAGCGCCTGCTTACTGGGGCGCGTTGTTGACGGCCTCGCACATGGATTCCATGGCGGGGGCGACCTTGCGGAACCAGGCTTCCCATTCGCCGGCGGCGTCTTGGAGGGCCTTCTTTTCGGATTCCGTCTCTTCGTAGACCTTGTAGAGCTTGGCCAGGCGTTCCCGTTCCTCGTCAAGCAGTTGCTCGAGTTCTTGGACGCGGCCGGCGTCGGCGGCGACTTCGTTCAGGCGGCCGACTTCCTCTTCCATGCGGGCGATGGTGTCGTTGGCCTTCTCGAGTTCGCGGTCGAGGCGGTCGGCTTCGGCGTCAAGGGCCTTGACTTCGCGGCGCAGGTCGTCGGCTTCGGAGGCCGCCTTCTGCAGGGGCTCCATGCGGGCCAGTTCGCGGCGCAGGTTCTCGACCGTGCGTTCGCGCTCGAAGAGCTTCTCTTCCATCAAGGGGTAGTCGCGCTTCAGGCGGTCCAGCTCGTCTTCCTGGGTCTTGTAGGCGTCCCAGAGCTTCTTGAGGCGGTCCTGTTCCTGTTCAAGTTCGCGCTGGTGGCGGCTGACGTCTTCCTGGGCACGCAGGCTGACATCTTCCAGCTCTTCGATCCGCGTCTCCAAGTCTTCGATGGACTTGATGAGCGTGTTCAGGTAGCCCGTGTCGAGCATGCCACGGATCTTCTCCAGGGCATTGACTTCCTCACGGGCCTGGTCACGCACGCGGGCGATCTCGGCCGCGACGTTGTTCAGGTTGGACTTGATCTCATCCGCGCCTTCGACGCGGGTGGTCCGGACGGTGCGGCGGGTCTCGACGGTACGTGCCATAGGCCAGTGGCCGTCCCATCCCTGGGGTCTTTCTTAAGCGCTCGGATGTGAAGTCCTGTGGTTTAGGCGGCGTCGGGGCCGTCAGGACGGGCCTTGGCTTGGACTTGGTTGCCTTCCACGTTGACTTGCGGCAGCGGAATCGGCGGGGGCAGGCGGACGGTCTTGGCCAGGCCGACCGCTTCCGGCACGCAGGCCTGCAACACGGCGCTGTGAACCATTTGTGCGGTTTCTGGGGGCAATTTGCGGTCGGTTTCCCATGCCTGGGCGGCGCTGGCGATGCCTTCCTTCTGGATGTGCACGGCGCCTTCCGTCTTGACCACGCCGAAGGCGCCGTAACTGGTGGTAAACTGGAAATCCACGGTGATGCGGTCGTCGCCGTGGGCCTGCACGAGGCTGATGTGGCTGTTGTGGTCGATGCGCATTTTCACCTGGCCTTGGGGGTCCTGGTATCGGCGTGCTTCGACCGCTTTGAGGACGACGTTCACGTTCACGGCGCTGCGGACGGACCCGCCACGGAAAGGATTGCGGTCTTGACCACAAGGAACAAAAAGCGCCGCCACGGCTTCCCCGTGATGCGTGTCGTTGTGCTGATGCTCCTGGCTGTGACCTTGGCTGGCTGCTCCGAGGAAGCGGGTCCCGCCGACCAAGGAACCGATCTCACCGTCGATGACGACCTGCAAGCCACCGACACCACCGGCATCATCCGCGGCGTCGTCGTGGACGAAGCCGTGATTCCGATTGTCGGCGCCACCGTGACCATTCAGGGTCAGAACCTGGAAACCCAGACGGACGAAGAAGGGGCCTTTGGTTTCGATGGCCTTGATGAGGGCGTCTACTTCCTGCGCGTGGACAAATTGGGCTACAACAGCACCCAATCCAACGCCAATGTGGTCGCCGGCGTCGAGCGGCCGGATGCCATTCTGATTCGCCTCATCAGCAACCCGACGACCGCGCCGTACTTCGAGAGCGAGCAACTGCGCGGTTACCTGGCCTGCGGCGCTCCGGTGTTCGCCACCAGCGTCGGCTGCACGACGTGGGGGCCCATTGCCGATGCCACCGCAAGCGACGGCATCTTCGAGCGCGACTGGGGCGTCCTGCCCCAACACGTCCAAGGCGAACTCGTCTGGCGCAACACGCAGGCCTTTGGCGGCCAGTTCATCTGGGAACTCAGTCCCGACAACTGGCCCAGCACGCCCCAACCCGCTTGGGGCCACCGCGATGTGACGCCGAGCCCAGCTCTGGCCTACATGAACCAGACGCACATCGAAGGGGAAGCTAATGGCGAAGACGTCAGTGACTGGATGATGGCCGAGGGCATGAACTACCGCATCTTTGCGGGCCCCAACGAAGCCTGCGACGGCATCTACGGGTTCGGCTGTGGCTTGACCATCGACCAGGACATGGAATTGTTCCTGCACGACTTCTTCAACTTCAATCCTGAAGATGGCTGGCGCTTCACGGAAGACGGCGATCCCATCGTGCCGAGCTAAGCCTTCACCGAAGGAACCAACGCCTTCAAGTTGCCAGAAGGCCAACTCTGAGCGTGCGCGTCTGGATCCTCCTACTGGTCCTCCCGATTGCAGGTTGCGTTTCCCCGCAATTTGAGGTTGAAGACGCGTTTCAGTTGCGCCCGGGAACACTTCCCGACGTGGACGACCTCTGGTTCGTCTACATGACGGGTTGCGGCGCCTGTTTTGAACCGGATTGGGCCACCGTCACAGCCCTCTACAAGAACGGGGCCGTCCACTGGTTTGCCTTTGCGCCGCGCACCCTCGAAAACGATTCCACCGGGGACGATTTGCAGTTGCTGCGTCACGGCGCCGCCGTCGCGGCCCTGCGCGACGTGGATGCATTCCATACCAGGGAAACCTATGGCCCGTTCATGTTCGGTGGGGATACGTTCCTGCAAGTTGAAGCGGGATGGCCTGACATAAAAGCAAGCCTCGAAGGCGCCACGCGCGGGTTGCGCAACTCCCCTCCCCTGGAGAACTATGGCTGCGAAGATTGTAGCGCACCCGTCGCCGCCGTGTTGGGGGACGTCACGCGCGGCGGCGAGATCATGGAGAGGACACCGCATGGTGGCAATGTTCCCGCCGACAGCCGGTGGCACGTCGTCGAGCAGCAATTGGCGCTGCTGCACGAAGCTGCCCGCGAAGCCAGCGGCTGGACGGGATGGCACGATGCGCCGCCAAGGCTCGACGTCCAAGTGTTCAATGAGGGCCTGGAACCGACGCGCAATGCCCGTCGTGGCGAGCGATTGATCATCGATGCGACGGGCACCCAAGACGCGGACCTGCAACGCCTCTGGATGACGGTCGATGGCAACGTGGTGGACTTGCTCGAGGATGGCCAACCACGGGTGGTCCATTTGGCACTCAAGGAAGGTCTGTCGTGGGTGCACGTGGAGGCGCATGACCACTTCGCCGCCAGCCAAACAAGCTTCTGGGTCTCTATGGATGGCGCCGGCATCGACGCGTGGCGCTCGGAAACCGCGCTCGCTCCAGGCCAACAGCCGCCTTCATGTCGGGAGGCCGAACACCCGCTCGGCTTTGCATCACCGACGCATGTTGTTCCGATTGGCGTGGCGGCCATCCCCCGTGATGACGCCACGGCCGTCCTGGAAGTCTGGCTCGAAGGGCCCGGCCAAGAGGCGCTTTGCCTGGATGGAACGCCCGTTGGCTACCAACAAAACATCGATGGCGGCCGGATTACGTACCAACTTCCGACCAGCGATGACACGTTCTTCCAATTCGTCGTGCACGCGGAAGCGGTCGAGGATTTCACCGCCCATTGGCGCATTCGGTACCCAACTGCGGCCACCCATTAGGCTCCAAACCCTCTTCTACGACACCTGCGTAGAGCGGTTCCCGTTGAGCACGAAATACGTCGTCGTCACCGGGGGTGTCCTTTCGGGACTTGGAAAGGGCATCACGACGAGCAGCATTGGGCGGCTGCTGAAAGCACGCGGTTTGAGCGTGTCCGCCATCAAGATCGATCCGTACCTGAACGTGGATGCGGGGACCATGAATCCCTTCGAGCACGGCGAAGTCTTCGTCTTGGACGACGGCAGCGAAGCCGACCTGGATTTGGGCAACTACGAGCGGTTCCTGGACATCCACATGGATCGCTACAACAACATCACGACGGGCAAGGTCTACCAGCACGTCATCCGTAAGGAACGCCGCGGCGATTACCTGGGCAAGACGGTGCAGATCATTCCCCACATCACGAATGAGATTCAGGAATGGATTCAGAAGACCGGGGAGCGCAGCCAAGCCGACGTCGTTCTCGTGGAAGTCGGCGGCACCGTCGGCGACATCGAGAGCGCCCCGTTCTTGGAAGCGGTTCGCCAATTGCACCGCACCGTCGGCGACGAGAACATGGTCCTCCTGCACACCAGCCTCGTGCCGGCCATGACCACGGTGGGCGAACAGAAGACCAAGCCCACCCAGCACACCGTTCGTGACCTGAAGGGCATCGGATTGCACCCCGACTTCATTGTCTGTCGCTGCGAACGTCCCCTGGAAGAGGACACCCGCGCCAAGATTGCCTTGTTCTGCGACGTGCCCGAAGAACACGTCATCAGCGCCCACGACTGCCGGTCCATCTACGAAGTGCCTCTCGTCCTCGAAGAGCAGCACGTCGCCGAGACCATTGTCAAGCGCCTTCAGCTGACTGACAAGGTCACCACGCCGGATCTCGATCAATGGCGAGACTTGGTACGCCGCCTCGTGGAACCCAAGCACGACATCACCGTCGCGTTCGTCGGCAAGTACACCAACCTCGCCGACAGCTACCTCAGCATCACGGAAGCGCTGCGCCACGCCGGCGCCGCCCACGACGCCAAGGTGAACATCGCGTTCCTTGAAGGCGAAGACCTGGAAGCCGACGATCCCAAGGCCTGGGCGGACCTGAAGGCCGCCGATGCGGTTCTCGTGGGTCCTGGATTTGGTCACCGTGGTACGGAAGGCAAGATTCGCGCGGTCCAATACGCTCGCGAATCCGGGACACCGTTCTTGGGCATCTGCCTCGGCTTCCAACTGGCCATCGTGGAGCAGGCCCGCAACGTTTGCGGCCTCGAAGGCGCGTACAGCACGGAAATGGATCCCGACACGCCTCATCCGGTGATCTGCATCCTGCCCGAGCAGTACGAAATCGAAGACATGGGTGGCACCATGCGCTTGGGCAACTTCGACTGCCACATTGACGAAGGCAGCCTCGCGCACAAGCTCTACGGCAACACCGTCGTCGGTGAACGCCACCGCCACCGCTACGAAATGAACCCAGACTACATCGAGCGCCTCGAAGCCGGCGGCACGGTGTTCAGCGGCAAAATGGCGGACAAGCCCATCATGGAGATCATGGAACGCAAGGACCATCCCTTCTTCGTCGGCGGTCAATTCCACCCTGAATTCAACAGCCGACCCATGGCGCCCGGGCCGCTCTTCTTGGGCCTCGTCGAGGCCGCCATGAAGGCCAAAGGCGTCGAAGCAGCCGTGCAAGCCTAACGGGGCCTAAATACCGGGCCTCCCTGGCACCGCACATGAGCCAACTGGAAGCCTACAAGGAACTCCTTGCCAAAGCGCGCGAGAGCCTGCCTGAGAACGTCGGCAACCGCGAACGTTGGAGCCTGCCTGCGGCCGATTTGATCAAGGAAGGGCGCATGACGATCCTGCGCAACTTCCGTGACATCATTGGTGCCGTGCGCCGCGACGACGACCACTTGGCCAAGTACATCTTCCAACAACTCGGTACCGCTGGTCAAATCGACGGCGACCGCCTCGTCCTGACGGGGAACGTCCAGTTCGGCCAGATCCAAGGCCGCCTCGACGACTACGTCGCGACCTTCGTGCAATGCAGCGAATGTGGCAGCCCGGACACCACCTTGCAACGCCAGGAACGCGTCCTGATGCTGCACTGTGAAGCCTGTGGCGCCCAAGAGCCCGTCAAGGCCCGCAAGGGCATGCGCCGCGCCGAGAGCAACCAGGTCCGCATGGCCGAAGGCGCCGTTCTGTCCGTCAAGATCGAGAAGACCGGCAGCAAGGGCCAAGGCATGGCCGAAGTGGACGGCTACACTGTCGTCGTGCCCAACCAGGAAGTCGGCGCCGAGCTGGAAGTCAAGATTGTCCGCATCACGGGCAAGATTGCGGCTGCCCAGCCGACCGCCTAAGCCGTCGCCACTGCGATTCCAATCGCGACGCCGTAGATACTGAGCGACAGCGCACTTTCGAAGCCGATGCGTCCAATGCCGTAGGTTTCACGGCGCACCATCCCGAGAAGCAGGATGGCGGCCATCAGGATGCTCACGAGGCCCCACGTCATTTGGACAGGGTCCATGTCGTGGTAAATCGCGCCGCCCGTGTAGCCGATGTCGGCGGCGGCCACGACGAGCATGTTGAAGCAATTCGTGCCGAAAATGTTGCTCACCGCAAGCGTCAGCGCTCCGATACGGATGGCGGCAATGGTGGTCACCAACTCGGGCGTGGAGGTGGCGATCGCCGTGAAGACGCCGCCGACCAGGGTATCGGAGAGGCCCGTCTGATCGGCGATGCTCTTGCCGGATTCCATCAAGACCCAACCCGCCAGGCAGGTCACGAGGGCCAATGCGACGAAGCTGCCCCAAATGGGGAGCGCCGTGCCCCGTTTGGCTTGCGCCGGTTCATCTGAGACCGTGTGGAGGGTGCGGCGAGGAATCCACATGGGATCAGCGCGGGTGCGATGGACGAGGCGAATCCCGAACAGGTATGCTGCGACGATGACAGGCGTCATGGGGTGGATGCCGAAGCCAGGGATGGCCGGCGTCAGGACCGCCAGGAGCGGCAGACTCAGCAAGACGATGAGCAGACCCGCCAAGGTGAGATTGACCGGGCTGGCGGCGGCGTGTTCCAGGTTGGCTTTGCGGTAGGCAATGTCGGCAATGCCCAGGAAGGCCAGGTTCACGGCCATGCTGCCCATGACATTGCTCATGGCCAAATCGGGGCGGTTGTCAATGGCGGCGCTCAGCGTCGCGGCAAAATCTGGCAGGGATGTGACGCCGGCAAGAAACAGGACCCCGAACAGGGCTTCTCCCATGCCGGTTCGATCGGCAAGGAGGTCCGCTTGTTTGGCCAAACGGCTGCCGGCCAATACGATGGCAACGGCTGCGATTCCAAATGCAATGCTGCTGTCAGCCAACGAAGTGAACAATGCCGGTCAACCCAGCAATCGATTCGGCCTCTATTAGGTTGATGCGTCCGGGTGGCTAGGCTCCATCGCGCAGGGCCTTCAGGTAGGCGATTTCACTGGCCCAAATCGTGATGTCTTCGTTCTCCAGGGGCGTTTCCAGGTAGCCGCAGCAATCCGTGAACCGTTTATCGGTCATCAGGGTCTGCCAGAAGCCTTCGCCAAGGAACCCCGTGGGAATGTTGTCGTGGCGGTCCACGCGGGCGCCACAGGGTTGCTTGCTGTCGTTCAGGTGGAATGCCTCAAGACGACGCAAGCCGACTTGGTCATCGAAGCGGTCCCACACGCCGTCGTAGTCGTCCACCCAATCGTAGCCAGCGGCCCAGGTGTGTTGGGTGTCGACGCAGATGGCCATCCGATCGCGGCCGACATGGGCCTCGAGGGCATCGGCGAGGCGGCCGACTTCTTCCCAGGTGCTGCCCACATTGGTCCCTTGGCCCGCCGCGTTTTCAATGGTGAATTTGACCTTGCCCGGGACGTTGTCATGGGCTTCGGCCAAGCGTTCTGCGATGCGGTCGATGGCTCCCATGCGTTCGGTGGGGTCGTCGCGCATCTTCACGCCCTTGGCCATGTGGCTGCCGGGGTGGAAGTTCAGGAATTGCACTTCCATGGCCTCGCAACGCTCCAATTCCCGCTCGAACGCGGCTTGGGCGTTCATGCGCTTCTCCACATCGGGGTTGCCCATGTTGATGAGGTAGGAGTCATGGACCATGGTCGGGCCAAGGCCTGCGTCCTTGACGGCCTGCTTGAAACGCTCGGCGTCTTCCGGCTCCAGGGGCTTGGCGTTCCATTGGCGTTGATTCTTGCAGAAAATCTGCATGCATTCCCCGCCAACCTCCGTGGCCTGGACAGGTGCGTTCCAGATGCCGCCGGCGATGCTGTTGTGGGCCCCGATGAGCACGGAGCCGGCCATGGGTGCCTATGTGAAAGGTTAGCGCTCGTGGGCGATGGCTGGATCTTCGTCCGCGGCCTTCTGCTCCTTCTTGTCCAGCTTGCCGTCCTTGTTCTTGTCGTACGCCTTGTTGTACGTGTATTCGTCGACGTATTTCTGGCCGGACAGCTCAGCGATGGCTTGCATGATCTCGTCGGTCACCTTGCGGGTGATCTTGCGATCTTCATGCTTGCCGGCGTACTGGGGCCAGCTCAGGGCTGGGCCGGCGCGGCCGCCGGTGACGCCTTCCTTGTTGACGCCCTTCATGCCCGGGGGCTTCTTCTCGTACGTGCCCAGCATCGCCACAGGGATGACGGGCATGTCCAATTCCAGAGCGAGGCGGGCAACTCCGGTGTGGCCCTTGTGCAAGTGGCCATCCCGGCTGCGGGTGCCCTCCGGGTAGATGCAGAACAGGTGCCCGTCGCGCAAGATGCGCTTGGCGGTGTCGAGGGCGTTCGTGTCCCCCTTGCCGCGGTCGAGGGGAATGACGCCCCAACCACGGAAGGCCCAGGCGCGGATCTTGTGATCGAAGTGCTCCTTCTTGCTGATGTTGTAGATGGTGCGCCGCGTCATGGCGGGCAAGACGAGGTGATCCAGCGCCGAGAGGTGGTTGCTGGCGATGATGGCTGCGCCCTTCTTGGGGATGTGTTCGCGTCCTTCGAGGTGCGTTGTGCGCATGTAGCGCTTCAAAATGGGTACAGCCCACCATCGCATTGCGGTCCACAGCCACGCCATAGGCGCGACAGGTCCAACCCCTTCAAATAGGGGGGTCATGTGGCGCGGCTTGTGCCCCGTGTGGGCATGGTTCGAGTGACCGACTGCCACTCGCAGGTGTGCTGCACCTGCTCGGGCTTCAGGGTCTCTTCGAGCCCCGAAAGCCGAGGTCGTCTAGTCCGGTATGGCGCGAGCCTGGAAAGCTCGTGGGTGTTCAACCCGCGGGAGTTCAAATCTCCCTCTCGGCGCTTTGTCTCTTGTTTGATTCGTTCAGCGGAGGCTCTGCGTGGCCTCGGCGAAGCCGAGTGCCGCGCTCCGAATGCAAACGTGGGCGTTTGCGTTCCGAATCTCCCTCTCGGCGCTTTGTCTCTTGTTTGATTCGTTCAGCGGAGGCTCCTTGTGTTGAATTTGCGCCATAGCCATCGCAGGCTCCACCCTGCCGTGATGAGGGTGTTGGCCAACAGCAGGAATGTCAAAGCGGTCACGAACCAAGGCCAGCCGTCGCTTGTGTAGCCTGCAAAGGCGTAGACATCGACCAAGACGTGGACCACGACGACGCTCCAGATGCCGAGCCACAGGTACACAATGCCCGCAAAGAGGCCGAATGCAAGCGGCAGGAGCACGTGTGCCCAGGTGCCATAGCCGCCGTGCGCCGCACCGAAGATGATGGCTTGCACGATGACGGCGCCGGCCAGGGCGCCGCGTTTGGACGCACCCAATTCCGTAAGAAGGCCGGCGATGATGGCGATGCCGACGGCGCGGTAGATGAGTTCCTCCGTGAAGCCGGCCGTGAGGCTGATCATGATGTCATGGTAGGGCGTCATCAAATCCCAGATGCTGGCCTCGTCGCCGTTGTTCAGCGCCGCGCTGCTGCGCAAGGCGCCATTGAGCAAGATGCTTCCAAGAAGCAGCGGCGGCAAAAGCAGGAATCCATGCCACGCGCTGCGGCCTTCACGGCGTGCCGGGACGCCGGCTGCGACCATGGCGCGTGCCAATTGGGCGAAGGAGGGCGGCACGCGGCCGAGCCAGATCAGAAAGCCGACGCCAATGTAGCCGAGATCGCTGGTCAGGCCGAAGATGTACTGATTGGACAAACGCTCCCGACTCAGAGGTTGCCGGACACTGTCCGACGCGACGAGGTCGGGAATGCTGTTGAGGAAACCAAAGACCGGCTGCCAGAGGGGCACGGTCATCAAGGCAATGCCAAGCGCCCGGTTCCAGGGGCGATCGGCCAGCCACATCCATGCAGTTGCGGCGCCAAGGGCTGCGGCCCAGATGCTGAGGCGATGGCGGACGAATCCGATGGGCAGCCAATCGGCATCCAATTGGGCGACAAGCCACCAACGGTAGCCTGCCAGAACCAGTAGTGCGACGGCGACGGCCGTGATGAGGATCCGGCCGCGGCCTAGCGGGTTTTCCATACCCTGGGGTAGGTTCCTTGGCGCATGACGACGCGGTCCGTGGAGGCGGCAAGCCCCTTGTCGCTGTCGATCATTTGCTTGGCAGTCATCTTGGCGGTGCCCAAGGCGACGAGCTCGCCTTTGAGGCTTGACAGAGCGACAAGTTCGCCGGCTTCGATGCCGGCGTCAAGTTGGGCGATGCCAATGACGGCCAACGGTGCACCGTGGCAGATGGCGTCGATTGCCGTGTCGCGCAGAATGATTTGGGGCAGGTGCTCCGTGACTTTTTCCACGGGCAGCACGACGTCGCGCATCCAGGAAGGGTCGCCCTCCTCCATGAAGTGCCGTGCATCGAGGGCATCGTGTAGTGTCACGAGTTGGTCCTCCGTAAAGAGGCCGGTGCGGCTTCGGCGCAGTTCCTGCATGTGGCCTCGGGTGCCGAGGGCCTTGCCCATGTCAACGCAGAGGGTCCGAATGTAGGTCCCCGCTTGGCAGCCGACGCGCAGCAGGACATCGCGGCCGCTGACTTCGAGGACATCGAGGTAGTAGATGCGGCGGATGCGGGGCCGCCTTGCGACGGCGCTGCGCACGGGAGGTGTCTGCTTGATTTTCCCGGTGAACTGCTTGGCCACATCGAGGATTTGCTGCTCGCCGCGGGTTTCATGCAGCCGCAGGACGGCGAGGTATTCCTTGCCGCTCGTCAGGAGGCTGCGTACCACTTTCGTGGCGTCGTTGAGGGTGACGGGCAGGGCGCCGGTGACGTTGGGATCGAGGGTGCCGCCGTGGCCGACGTTGGTGACGTCCAGGGCATTGCGCAGCCAGGCCGTGACCTGGTGGCTGGTTGGGCCCGCTGGCTTGTCCAAGGGCACGACGCCCAGCTGGAGCAATTCATGGATGTCACGGTCCTGGGGCCGCTTGCCGTGGTTGGGGTCCGTGGCGCTGGCCATGCGGACCAGGCGCTTGCGGGGGCGTTCGGCGGGCAGGAGGCCACTTCGCACAGTCATGGGAGGTCCTTGCCTTGCTCAAGGCTTTGCTTGGTGGCGAGCACCGCTTGGGCGAGGGCTTCGGGGGTCATGGACGTGCTGTCCAGGACCAAATCGTAGATGGTCAAGTCGTTCAAGTCGGCACCGTAGTAGCGCTGATATCGGTCGGCTTCGCTGGCTTCGCGGGCCAGCGTCTTGGCCCGTTGGGCATCCAGGTCGCCCCCGTCACGCTCCAGGATGCGCCGCAGGCGTTCTTCGGGTTCGCACGTCAGCCAGACCTTGAACGCCGGAAGCGTATGGTGGGCGGCGAGCCAGCCACTGAGGCGACCTTCGAGAATGGCATCGCCTCGGCGCAGGATGTCGAGTTGTTGGTCGTCCAGGGCTTGGTCGACGCTGGGGTCTTCCTGGCACAAGGCGCCAAACGCCGCGAGGTCCATGCCGCGCTCGGCGGCGGCGGCCCGGAAAATTTGGCCGGCGTAGGTGTAGGGCAGGCCGGTTTCGGCTTCCAGCAGCTTGCACAGTGTGCTGGTCCCGGTTCCGGGCAGCCCGCCGACCGTGATCATTCTTGGACGTCGGGGTGGCGGTCGTGCCAGCGTTGGCGCCATGCGAGGTACTTCATGGCCTTCTGTGCCAGGGCGCCCGTGGGGATGCTGAGGCTCATGTAGAGCAGAATCCAGTGGGGGAACACGGTCGTGCCGAACATTTCGACGCTGGGGTTCCAGGGGGCGCTGTAGAACTTGTAGTCCAGGTCGATGAGGAAGCTGGCCAGCCATGCAAATAGGGGAATGACGACGAGCATCGTCAGGGGCATGGTCTTGAGCTGCGCGCTGCTCATCTCGGACTGCTTCTTCATGACTTCCGGCTGCTTGTCCGTGAGGGCCTTGAGGCGGTACGTGTTGTTCTCCTTGCGGGCCTTCATCAGCTCGCGGTTGAATTCACGCATGTAGGCCTGTGTCTTGGCCATTTCAAGGTGGTCCGTCGTGAAGTGGCGCATTGCCGTCGTCGCCACGACCATGAGGGTGCCGGCGATGAGGATGGTCAGCACGGGGAACGCGCCGCCAAAGCCGATGATGGGGTTCATGACGACACCGACGGCGTCGCCGGTGGCGTCACGCAGGTTCGGGTCGAACATGACCAGGATGACCGCCGCAAAGACGACGATCAACAGGAGGTTGCTCTTCTTCTTGGGCGGGGCGTCGGCCATTTAGCTCACCACGGGGAGGATTTGCTGGATGGCTTCATCGACCTTGCCGTCGTGGTTGTAGACGGTGTGGACCGTGGCACCCGTGATGGTGCTGTACGCGGCGGCGTAGCGGCGGTTTTGCTCCTGGTGCTCCTCGATGGATTCCAGGCTGTCGGCGTCGCTGTTGCGGGTCGCATCGCTTTCGCGGCGACCCTTGATTTCCGCGGCGTCGGCTTCAACCAGGACAATGGTGCTGGGTTGGAGCTTCTCAAGGACCCATGCCGGCAGGCCCGGAAGGTAGCCCTTGGGGGTCTTGATCGTGCAGTGGGTGTCCACGATGATGTCGCCCATGGCCGCCATCTTCTCGGCGGCGGCCATTTGGACTTCCTTCTGGACGCTGGGGTCCAGTTTGCGCATGTCGTCGCGGTGTTCAACAAGTCCCTTCTCGCTGGCGACCGTGAACATCTCGGTGCCGTACACGACGATCTTGGCTGCGGCCTTCTCTGCGGCGGCCTCCATGACGGTCGTCTTGCCCACGCCGGGGATTCCCGTGACGATGATGGCTCCCATTGAGCGCGCGACAGATGGGACATTGATAAACGGCCCGGAGGCCGCTGCGCATTGTTGCGTGCCGTGAACGAAGGCCCTTAGAAGGACAGGGGGGTGGGACGCCCGGTCGGCTTGATCGAGGAACTGGAACAAGGCGTCATCGTTGGCACGGCACACGTGTCTGCCAAGAGCGTCCAGGACGTGGAGAACACCATTCGTGCACGGCAACCCCAGCGCGTGCTCATCGAACTCGATCCCCGGCGCTTCGAAGCCATCCAGGACCCAGATCGCTGGCGCAACACGGACATCGTCCAAGTGCTGCGCGAAAAGAAGCAACACCTATTCCTCCTGCAACTCTATTTGGCCAACATGCAAGCCCGTGTCGGCCGCGAGACCGGCGTTCGTCCGGGCAGTGAAATGTTGCGCGCCGTGGAGGTCGCCGAAGAAATTGGCGCTGAAGTGGTCCTCATCGACCGCGACGTCACCATCACCCTCAAGCGTGGCTTTGGCGCCATGGGCTTCTGGCAACGCCTGAAACTCTTCTGGAATGTCTGGGCCGATATTCTGACGCCGAGCAAGGAAGAGCCGATGGATGTCGATGCGATGCTGCAAACCGACGCCATCACGGCCATGACGGACGAATTCGCCCGTTTTGCTCCGGTTGTTAAGACGGCGCTCATCGATGAACGCGACGCCTACATGGCCAGCCACATCGAAGCAGAATCTGCCAAAGGCAGCCTCGTCGCCGTCGTCGGCGCCGGCCATTTGCCTGGCATTCGCAGGCACCTTGCCCAAGGCACCAAGGAGATCGATCGGGAGGCCTTGGATCAATTGCCCCCGAAGCGATTCACAGTCGGAAAATTCCTCGCCTACGCCGTGCCCTTGGCCATCCTTGGCGCCTTTGGTTACGCCTGGCAAACCGGCGGCTTCGACGAATTGCTGGCCAACCTGAAAATCTGGATTTTCTGGAATGGGCTCCTCGCCGCCGTCGGTGCCATGCTTGCCCTAGGACATCCGTTGAGCTGGATCGTCGCCTTCATCGCCGCACCCATCACCAGCATCAATCCCCTCCTGGCCGCAGGATGGTTCGCCGGCCTCACCGAAGCCAAGGTTCGGACGCCGAAAGTGGCGGACTTCGAAGCCATCAGCCACATCGAAACCCTGCGTGGATTCTGGACCAATCCCGTCGTCCGTGTCCTTCTGGTCACAGCTTTGGCCAATGTCGGCAGCAGCATTGCCACGTACCTGGCTGGCTATCAGATTGTCCAGAATCTCTTCGGGAGTTGACCATGGAAGAGCGGCCGCGTATCCAGTTCACCCGCACCGAACTGCTGCATCTCGCCGCCAGCGTCCTTGTCCTCTCGGTTGCCTTCGCCTTCGTCCTCAACAGCACCAGTCCGCTGCTCAGCGTCGAGCGCTTGCAAGTGCCGCCGATTCTCTGGGCGGCCTCGTTCATCGCCGTCTCCAGCGGCTTCGTGCTACACGAATTGGCCCACAAAATCGTCGCCCAGCGCTACTTCCACTGGGCCGAATTTCGCGGCTGGTTCCGTGGTCTCCTGATGAGCCTCCTCGTGGCCGCCGGTGCCGGCATTCTGTTTGCCGCGCCAGGCGCCGTGCACATTTGGGGCCGCGTCACGCCCAAGGAAAATGGCATCATTAGCCTCGTCGGCCCCGCAACGAACTTCGTCCTGGCCTTGCTCCTGCTCCCCTTCGTGCTGTTCATGGACATCAGCCAAGGCGCCGGCCGCATCCTTTCGGTGGTGTGCTTCGTCAACGCATTGCTCGCCGTGTTCAACTTGCTGCCTGTATGGAACTTGGATGGCCGGAAGGTGCTGCGCTGGAGCAAACCCGCCTACGCGATCAGCATGGCCGCCTGCCTCGGCCTCTACGGCTTCCTGTGGGTCGCCGGCTTGGTCCCGTAGCGCGAAGCTCCCGCTGAACGCATCAGGGGAGGGGCAAACGCACGAAGTAGTCCCATGCGGATTCGAACCGCAGTCCCAGGAACCAGAATCCCAGATGATTGACCACTACACTATGGGACTGAGTTGCGTTTGCCAATGGGTTCGGCCGGAATTGAACCGGCGATCCACGCCTTGTAAGGGCGTTGTCATGACCCCTAGACCACGAACCCATGGGCCAGGGACAAGCCGCCGACTTTGGGCCCCTACATAACCGCTGTGCTCTCGTCAAGCGTTGGCTGCCGTTGGCCACCGAAATCCAATAAAGTGCTCTCAGGGTCGGAAGCGCCAACGGGTCGGTCCGGCGGCGAACCTTCCGGAGCCCGGGGTCTTTTCTGATGGAACTCTTGGTCTTGGTCCTTGCAGCGTTCGCCGCCGCTTTCGTGGCGCCCGCCATTCACCGCCGTGCCCCCGGCTTGGTGTCCTTCGTGCTGGCCGCCGTGCCTTTGGCGATTGCCACGCGGTTCTTTGCCCACATGGGTCGCGTGTCCCATGGCGGCGTCGTCACGACGCACGTCGAATGGCTGCCGCAGCTGGGCGTCAACCTCGCCTTGCGCCTCGATGGCCTCAGCCTCCTGTTTGGCCTGCTGATTACGGTCATCGGCACCCTCGTGACCCTGTACGCCGGATCCTACTTGCACGGCGCCAAAGACCTAGGCCGCTTCTACCTGTACCTCTACTTGTTCATGGGTGCGATGCTGGGCCTCGTCCTCGCGGATGACCTCATCGCGCTGTTCATTTTCTGGGAACTCACGAGCATCAGCAGCTTCTTCCTGATCGGCTACCACACCGAGCAAGCCGACAGCCGCCGCCGGGCCCTCCAAGCCCTGTTCGTCACCGGCGCCGGCGGCCTTGCCTTGCTTGCTGGCCTGATTCTGCTCTCCGTGGCCACGGGAGAAACCACGCTATCGGCTGTCAATGCAGCTGGCTCGATTGCGAACGTGCCCCTGGCGACGCCGATTCTCTTGCTGCTGCTTCTTGGTGCCTTCACCAAGTCCGCGCAGTTCCCGTTCCATTTCTGGCTCCCTGGCGCCATGGTGGCGCCGTCCCCGGTTAGCGCCTACCTCCACTCGGCCACGATGGTCAAGGCCGGTGTCTACCTCCTGGCCCGGCTCCACCCGGCGCTCGCAGACCTGGCCCTGTGGACGCCCATCGTCGCGAGTTTCGGCTTCGTCACGCTGACCGTCGGAACCGTCCTTGCCCTGCGGCAAACCGATCTGAAGCTGATTCTGGCCTACACCACTGTGTCGAGCCTCGGTTTCATGGTCTTCCTCCTGGGCCTCGGCTCCAAGTACGCGGCCACCGGCGCCATTGTCTTCCTGCTGGCCCATGCGCTCTACAAGGGCGCTTTGTTCCTGATCGCAGGCATCGTCGACCATGGCACCGGAACCCGCGACATTCGACTTCTGGGCCGGCTGCGCCACGCCATGCCCGTCACGGCCATCGCCGCCCTCATCGCGGGCTTGTCCTTTGCCGGCCTACCGCCCCTCTTTGGCTTCCTTGGCAAAGAAGTCGCCTTTGCAGCCATCGAACAGGCCCCGGGCGGCTTGTTCTTGCTCGCAGCAACCGTCCTCCTGTTCATTGGCGGCGTCCTGGCCGCTGGCATGGTGGCGATCGTGCCCTTCTGGCGCAAGGACGCCGGCGAGCTGCCGCACAAGCCCCACGAAGGCGACTGGGCGATGCTGCTGGGCCCCGTCCTTCTGGGTCTGGTGACCTTCGTGGCGGGGATCGGGCCCAAGCTTGTCGACGAGCGCCTCGTCTCGCCGGCCGTCAGCGCAGTGCTCGGCAAGGAAGTCCACGCCCACTTGGCTCTCTGGCACGGATTCAACATCGTGCTCGCTGCCAGCATCGCGGTCCTTGCGATTGGCTTCCTCCTGCTGCCCCGGGCCCAAGCCATCGGCCGCAGCCTCAATGCCGCCTTTGCGCGCCTCGATGCCCTGGGCCCCGAGCAAGGCTACAAGGGACTCATCAAGGGCATTGACAGCACCGCCACGCGGCAAGCCAACTTCTGGCAGCACGGCATCCTGCGCCGCTACCTGTCTGTCATGGTCGGCTTCACCGTGCTCGCGGCGGCGGCCGCATGGTATCTGCGCGACGGCAGCCTCGGCATTCCGGGCTTGAATGTCTCGGTCACACCCTTTGGTGCCCTGCTGGTCGCGGCCATGGTCACGTCCGCCTTCGCAGTCACGCGACTCCCAAGTCGCCTCGCGGCCGTCGCCGCCCTCGGCGTCGTGGGGTACAGCATCGCCTTGCTGTTCCTGCTCTTCGGGGCCCCCGACCTGGCCATGACGCAATTCCTCTTCGAAACCCTGAGCGTGCTCATCTTCCTGCGTGTTCTCTGGGGCATGCCCAAGATTGTGGCACGTTCCAGCACCGCCACCAAAATGCGCGACGCCATCCTGGCCGGCTCCGTCGGCTTGCTGATGACGCTCCTGGTCCTGGTGGCCACCACCAACCAATTCGCCGATCCCATCAGTGCATTCTACCGCGCCGCCAGCTACACCGAAGCCTTTGGGCGCAACGTCGTGAACGTCATCCTCGTCGACTTCCGTGGCATCGATACCATGGGCGAAATTACGGTGCTGGCGGTGGCGGCGATGGGTGTCGTTGCGTTGCTTCGGATGCGCTCGCGAGGTGAACCATGAGCCTGATTCTCTCCACGTCCACGCGGGCGCTCTCGCCCCTGATTCTGGTCTTCTCGATCTTCATCATGCTACGGGGCCACCACTTGCCCGGTGGCGGCTTCATTGGCGGCATGGTCGCCGGAGGCGCCTTCGCCCTCGTCATGGTCAGTGAAGGCGTCCACGTGGCGCGCAAAGCGGTCAGCGTGGCACCCCATGTGCTCGTGGCCAGCGGCCTCTTCATCGCCCTCGCGGCCGGCATCATTGGCCTCGTCCAAACCGGAGCATTCCTGGCAGGCATCTGGTGGGAATGGCCCATTCCTCTGCTTGGCGACGTCAAAGTGGGCACGCCGCTCTTCTTCGACATTGGTGTCTATTTGCTCGTTGCTGGGATGACCGTCATGATTCTCTTCACCCTCGCGGAGGAGACCTAAATGGAAGCCATTCTCGCCGTCGCCGTTGGCGTCCTGTTTGCCACGGGCACCTACATGATGCTCCGGCGCAACCTCGTCAAAGTCATCCTTGGCCTCGGTTTGCTCAGCAACGGCGCCAACCTGCTCATCTTCACCTCCGGGGGCCTCCGCGCAGGCTTGCCGCCGCTCATCGGCCACCATGACAAGACCCTGTCCGCGGCGGCCGCTGATCCCTTGCCCCAGGCGCTCATTCTGACGGCCATTGTCATCACCTTTGGCGTCCAAGCCTTCGCCCTCGTCCTGGTCTACAAGGCATACCAGGCCGTCGGGAGCGACGACCCGAACGACATGACGCGCACGGATGACCCCGAACAGGAGGTCTTGCCATGAGCCAAGCCGTCGTCCTTCCTGTTCTGATTCCGATGCTGGCGGCCATCCTCGCGATGGCCGTGCCTCGCCATCCGCACATCCAGCGCATGATTGGCACCCTGGGCCCGGCCTTGCAATTCGCCGTCGGCCTGGGCCTCCTATGGCGCGTCAGGGACGGAACGATCCTTGTCATGGAAATGGGTGCCTGGCAAGCGCCCTTCGGCATCGTGTTCGTCATCGACGTGCTGGCCGCCATCATGGTCAGCCTCACCGGCGCCGTCGGCCTCGCCACAGCCATCTACAGCGGCGCCGACGTGGACGGAACCGGCCGCCACTGGACCTACTTCCCCCTGCTCAATGTGCTGCTGATGGGCGTCGCAGGCGCCTTCTCCACGGGCGACTTGTTCAACCTCTTCGTCTGGTTCGAAGTGCTGCTGATTGCGTCCTTCGTGCTGCTCGGCCTAGGCGGCTCCCGGGCGCAGATGGAAGGCTCGATCAAGTACGTCGTGCTGAATTTGTTCAGCTCCGCCCTGTTCCTGGCGGCCCTGGGCCTGCTCTATGGTCTCGCGGGCACGGTCAACATGGCCGACTTGGCCGTCAAGCTGGCCGACACAGATCGCCCCGGCATGGTGACGACCGTCGCGATGCTCTTCCTCGTCGTCTTCGGCATCAAGGGCGCCGCATTCCCCCTGTTCTTCTGGCTTCCCAGTTCCTACCACACGCCCGCCAGCCCGGTCAGCGCCTTGTTTGCTGGCCTCCTGACGAAGGTTGGTGTCTACGCGCTGATTCGCAGCTTTACGCTCATCTTCACGCAAGACACGGCGTACACGCATGGGCTCCTGATGGCCGTCGCTGTGCTGACGATGCTCGTCGGTGTCCTGGGTGCCCTGGCACAACGCAACTACCGCCGCACGATGAGCTTCATGCACATCAGCCAAGTTGGTTACCTCCTCCTGGGCCTGTCGTTCCTGACGCCCCTGGCATTGGCAGGCGTCGTGTTCTACATCGTCCATCACGTCTTCGTGATGAGCAACCTGTTCTTCCTGGGCGGCATCCTGCAACGCATCCAAGGAACGTCCCTGGTACAGCGGATGGGGGGCCTCGCCCGCTCGCAACCCCTGCTGGCCATCGTGTTCCTGATTCCCGCGCTCAGCCTCGGCGGCGTCCCGCCCCTTTCCGGGTTCTGGGCCAAGTTCGTTGTCGTGCGCGCCGGCCTGGAAACGGAATCCTACGTCGCCGTCGCCGCAGCCCTCATTGCAGGCGTGCTGGGTCTCTACGCAGCCGCACGTCTATGGACTGAAGTGTTCTGGAAGGCCAACCCCGACGACGCTCCAACCGGTACGCCACTGGGCAAAGCCGCCGCCATGCAAGCGGTCATTCCGGTCGTCGCCATGGCGGCCATCACGCTGCTGTTGGGCTTCCTACCCGGCCCGCTGATGGATCTGGCACAAACCGCGGCAGGCCAACTGATGGGCCCTGAAGCGTACATCGAAGCGGTCCTGGGGGTGCAGCCATGAAGCCCTTCGTCTGGAACCTCCTCCTGGGCCTCATCTGGGTCGCCTTGACCGGCACGTTCACCGCAGCCAACCTGCTCGTGGGTGTGCTCCTTGGCTACCTCATCCTGGCCTTCGCCGGCTCCACAGTGGGCGCCCAAGGCTACGCGGGCCGTGTCTGGAAACGCATCGGCTTCCTGTTCTTCTACCTCGGAGAATTGCTGCTGTCGAACCTGCGGGTGGCACGCGACGTCATCCGACCCCGCAGCCGCGCCAATCCCGCCATTGTCGCCATTCCCGTGGAAGGCCTCAGTCCAACCCAAATCACCCTGCTGGCCAATTTGATCACCATGACGCCTGGCACCCTCAGCATCGACACATCCGACGACCAACGCACCCTGTACATCCACGCCATGTTCGTGGATGACGTCCAGAAACTGCGCGACGAAATCGAGCACGGACTGACCCGCCGCGTCCGGGAGTTGGTCGCATGAGTTGGATGGACACCACCGTCCAAGTGGCCATGGTCGCCATCGCTGCGGCCATGCTCCTGACGTTGATCAGGCTCCTGCGTGGACCCACGGTCCCGGACCGCGTCATCAGCCTCGACTTGCTGACGCTGCAGGCTCTTGGCTTGACCTGCGCGGCTGCTGTCTTCTACGACCAGAGTGACTTCCTGGACGCTGCCATCATCCTCGCCTTGCTTGCCTTCCTATCGACCATCGCCTTTGCCCGCCATGTGGAGCGCCGCGCCATGCAACAGGAGACGTACCGTGAGTGAAGTCGCCGTGGGCCCGGCACAAGCCGTGGCCGCGATTCTTCTCGCCCTTGGGGCCCTCCTGATGTTCCTGTCCTCGGTCGGCTTGATTCGCATGCCCGACCTGTACACGCGCATGAGCGCCAGCAGCAAAGCCGCCGGGCTTGGATCGAGCCTCGTCTTGGCTGCTGTCGCATTCCATTTTGGCACGCTCGCGGTGACGACCCGAGCCGTGGCGGCCATCGTCTTCATTTTCCTGACGGTGCCCGTCGCCGCGCACATGGTCGCACGTGCCGGATACATGGCTCGCGTGCCCATCTGGGATCGCACCATCCAAGACGACCTCGCCGGCCGCTACGACCGGGATGCAGGCGTCTTGGAAAGCGATGAGGATCAACCATGAACCTCTGCTCTGTAGACGACCTGAGCGACGAACAAATCCGCGCCCTGCTCGACCAAGCAGAAATCTACGCGCAGGATCCCAAGGCGCATCGCGGCGTCCTCGAAGGACACGTCATCGCCACCGCGTTCTTTGAGCCCAGTACCCGCACGCGGCTCAGTTTCGAGGCCGCCGCCTTGCGTCTGGGCGCCGGCGTCATTGGCTTCAGCGATGGCCAGAACACAAGTGCCGCCAAAGGCGAAACCCTGGCAGACAGCAGCCGGGTCCTGGGCGGCTACGCGGACGCATTGGTCATCCGCCACCCAGAAAAGGGTGCGGCCCACGTTGCTGCTCAGCACGCCGGGATTCCTGTCATCAATGCCGGCGATGGCGCAGGCGAGCACCCCACCCAAACCCTGCTTGATCTGTTCACCATGCGCCGCAACCTGGGCGAATTGCGTGGCCGGACGGTGGCGGTCCTCGGCGACCTACGCTATGGTCGCACGGTGCACAGCCTCGTGCCTGCCCTTCACCGGCTCGGCGCCAAGGCAGTGCAAGTGCCGGCACCCGGACTCGAGTTCCCCACGGACATTGCGGACATTCCGACGGTCAGCCTCGACGAAGCCGCGGCCACCTGCGACGTTCTGTACGTCACGCGCGTCCAAAAGGAACGGATGAGCGAGGCCCCAAGCCAGCCCATCATGCTCGATCGCGCGCTTCTTGAGCGGACGCAAAGCAAGGCCATTGTCATGCATCCGCTGCCCCGCGTGGACGAACTCAACGTGGATCTCGACGCGCATCCGGCGGCGAAATACTTTGAGCAGGCCAGGAATGGCGTGCCGGTCAGGATGGCTGTCCTGGCTCACCTCCTAGGTGTCTCCCCATGATGGAATTCAAGATCGTCCCGATTCGCAATGGCTCCGTCCTCGACCACATTGAGGCTGGCAAGAGTGTCGAGATTCTCGCGGCCCTGGGCCTGCCCGTCGAAGGCAGCAGCAAGGTCGTCAGCCTCTCGATGAACCTCCCGAGTGGCCGCGGCGGCCTGAAGGACGTCCTCAAGTTTGAGGACATGGACCTCAGCAGCGACGAACTGGCCAAGATCAAGGCCATCAGTTCTAGCGGCACCTACGTGGTCATCCGGAACTTCGAAGTGGCCAGCAAAGACAGCTGGTAGCCGTCGCTGGACGGTTGGAGAGGAAAACGGAAGGGGCTGGCCTCACGAGGAGGGGATGGGATGCACTCAAAGGGGGTTCCAGCACCGCTTCCAATTCTGCATCATTTCCCATCGATAGATATGGTTTTCGTTTGAAGCCTTACGTGGATTCGTAGCGGTTTCCCGTGACAAAGGCACCTGGCTTGGGTTCCGGGCGCTCCTGAGCGCCGGTCGCCTCCTGGATCATATGCAGGTGCGGGAACCGATCCCGGAAGCGCTGGATGCGGTCATCGAGCACGACGGCCACGCCTTCATCCTCGGGTCCGCGGACCAGGCGACCGACGGCTTGACGCAACACGCGACCGACAGGGCCATGGACGGCAATTGCCCAGCCATTGCCGGTACGGCTTTCATAATGGTGAATGAGGGCCTGGCTGCGGGCGGTTGGCTTGGGGTATGGCACCCCCATGAGGAGTGCTTGTGCCATGGCGTCGCCGGGATAATCGATGCCTTCCGTCAAACGGCCGCCCAGGACTCCGACCAATGCGACGCGGTCGCCGGCATCGGCCCGGAATCGCGCCACGAGGTCCAGCAAGTCAGGCGTCGTCATGCCGGGCTCTTCCTGATAGATCGTGTAGCCAATGCCGTGCAGAAAGCCCTCCTCGAGGTAATCTTGGAGCATCTTGTGGCTTGGAAACCAGATTCCGGAGCGGCCCTGCCAGGTCGCCAGCAGCGCCCGTCCCGCGTTCTGATGCCGCTCGACAATGGATGGGTCCTCCTGAATCGCTGCGTGGCTGCGCACCATGCCCTGCCAGCCAAAGACCCGGAGGTGCCTGGGGTCCAAACCGCCTTCGATGATGTGTTCACTGGCTCGTGGCAATCCAGTCTCCGAGCGGTAGGCCTCCATCGGCGCGAGGGTGCCGCTCATGTGGGTCGTGGAGGCCATTTCAAGCAGCCATCCCAGGCGCGAGGCTGGCTCGAGCAGGTAGGCCTCCAACGCGGGGCCGTCTTCTCGTAGGGTGAGGTGGACATAGGGCGCGTCGCGCGCGAGGCGCCACATTGCAAGGAAGCCAGCGACGGCACCCAGGTAGCTTCGGGGCAGGCGCTTGGCCTTGCGCTTCTGTTCTCGGACGGCTTCCCCCCAGGCGTCCAAATCGCGGATGATGCGTTGGATGCCTGGGCCTGGCATGCGCAGCGCCATCATCAGGGCCTCATCCAATGCATCTGCAGGCATCCATCCGTCGTCCGCATCGGCGGCGTGTTCTTTGACCAAATCTCGGATGACTTGGTGCAGCGTCGTCAGGAACGTGCTGGCCAACGTGGTCCCGCCCAGGATGGGGTCCTGAAGCTTTTCCGCTTCACGAATGGCCCGTTCGACGGTGATGAGGCCCAGGCGGGGGCTGTGGTGGCTCCGAACCGCTTCAGGAAGGTTGTGGGCCTCGTCCAGGATGACGTGGCATCCTTCGGGGGTTGTGCCCATCCACTGCATCAAGGCGTCACGGAGTCGGCCGTCGATGAGGAAGACGTAGGGCACGACGACCACGTGGGCTTCTGGTAGAAGCAGTTTCAGCGCCTCGTAGGCGCAACTGCCCGCTGCGGCCACCTGCTTGACCAGATCGCCTTCGCTCCGGAGAATGGCCTCGACAGGGCCGGGGCCGTCGTGCAGGAGGCGTTCGTAGTACGGGCAGGCGCCATCCACGGGCTTGCCGGTTGCATGGGCTTGCATCGCCTTCTGTTTGGCGTCGCGGCACAGGCGGCCCAGTTCGTCGGCGGTGCCGTTCTTGAAGCGTGGGTCGTCCTTCAGGAGGGGACAGTAGTGTTTGCGCCCCATCATGGGCACGAGCAAGGTCTGGGCTTCCAGGGCCGCGTGTTCCCGGACCACCTGTTGCTGTTGGCTGTTGGTGCGCGTGGCGTAGATGACGCGTCGACCGTCGGCTCCAATGGTCTGGAGGCTGGCGTAGAGACTCGTGACGGTCTTGCCGGTGCCGGTGGCCGACTCAATGAGTGCATGGCCATGCTGTGTTTGGGCGTCGCGGATCGCTTGGATGATGTCCGCTTGGCCGGGGCGCAGCGGGTAGGGAAATCCCTCCACGGTCCGTCAACCAGCCGCGAGGTACAAGGGGAAGGGAGGGGGAAGAGAAAGTACGGGGTCCTCGGCGGCCGCACGCCAGTGGGGCGCCATCACGACTGCGGGCCGCCTAGATTTGGCGCGACGCCCACATGTCGTCGGGAATCTGATGGTAGACATCGGATTCCTGGGGACGTGCCTTGCGGCGGCGGCGGATTTCCCGCTCTTCCTCGCTCATGATGAACACTTGGTTCTTCTTGAACAGCCAGTAGTGGGTGCGCCACTCGCGGCCGTCGTAAAGCGTGGTTTCTTCACGCTCCGTGGTCAACATGCCTTCCTCTTCGAGGATGTAGAACAATTGGCGATCTTCCGGTTCGAGGACGTTGTCAATGACGCGGTCGTCGAAGCCAAAGATATCCATGACGAAATTGGCATCACGCATGGCGTCTTCTTCCGGAATACCAATCCGGTTGCTGACCGCCATGGCCAAATCTTCCAAAGTGAGAATGCGCAGCGACATGTCTGAGAGTGCTCCGAGAGTAACGTTCCTTCTGAACTTCTGAGGATATAAGGCTTGTTGGGCTAGGACCTTGGGGCCCAGTACAGGCGCTCTTCGAACCGGATGACGGGCACGATGCCTTCTGGGCCAATGGGCTCAGGGCACAGGAGCGTCACGGTCTGGTAGGACTTGGGGTCCATGACTTGGACGCCCGTGGCGTCTTGGCTCACGAGTACAGCGTCCTCGAAGAGTTCCAGGCCGCCAAGGCGCTTTGCGTCATCTTCGTGCATCCGCGTGCGTTGGTGGGTCTCCAAATCGAGGACCTGCATGCTCTTGGGGTGGACCTGCACGACGGCGTAGGGCCGGTGGTCTTTGATGGCGATGTCCCCGGGCGCGAATTTGCGAATCCGAACCAGGAATGTGACGCGGTACACGTCTTCGCCTTCCCGGCGGCCGACGAGCTTCGCGGTTTCCGTCACGGCGGCGCTGAGTCGTTCTTTGAAGATTCGAGACACATTGCGGGCAGCATCAATGTCGCCCACGTAGTAGTCCCAGCCACCGTGCATGGGGCCACCCTTGGCGACAAAGGCGAACCGGTTGCCGGCGTCCAGGGCGCGGTTCAGTTCCGCTGAAATCAATTGATGGGCGCGCTCCAGTTCAGGCGGCGTCACGTCGCGTTCGGTGGCGCGCAATTGGATGATGGCCGCGTAGTAGCCGCCTGCAATGCGGCTGCATCGGTCGCAAACGCCGCGAATCCGGCGCAATTGGCAGGCCGCATCCGCGCTCACGGGCACATCCTGCACGTTCCCGGTCATCTGGATCTCATAGGCGAATGTGCGGTCGTCCAATTGCCGCTCGCCTAGGTCCAGATGCACGTCTTCGACTTCGTGATGCACGCCGCACGCCTCGTGGACCGCCTCGTGGCGCAGCCATTCCTCCGGCGTCTCCGGGGCCACGTCGTGCCAGTGAGCGCCGACGTGGCGGGCCTGGCAATTGGCGCACAATTCCAGCTGCACCACATCGGGCACGGCCAGGAGCTGGGTGCGTTTGGCAAAGCACGCAGCACAGCTGCCGCCAATCAAGCCGTCACTGTCGGCACCGCAGTCGACGCAGATCATGACTCCATGACCAGCAATTGTGCGTGGGGCACGCCATCAATGCGCAAGACATTGGCCTCGTTGACCAAGCCCAATTCGACCGCCTTTGCGACCGTGCGGGGCCCCACGAGGTTCGCGACCGTGCATTGGCGCAACATGGCTTCCAGGTGCTCGTCGTCTACGCGTAGGTCGTCGTAGAAGGAAGCTGCCACGTCGAGGCGGAACTTGCCCTCCTGGTAGACCTGACCCAGAAGCTCTTCATCGCAGGCCGCAAGGAGGCGCTGGACGCCCTGCTGGTAGTTGCGCACCGCGTGCATGTCGGTTTCGACACGGCGCCGGCTCAAGACCCTATGGGTTGAGTGGGGCGAACGTATCCGCGCCGCCCTTGGCGTACACGGAGTTGTTGCGACGCAGGGTTTCCAGGGACTTCTTGGCCTCGTTGCCGTTGATGCCTTGCTCTTCGGCGGCCTTGAGAATGTCGTCCAGCTTGGCGTATCCCTTGTCGGACGCGCGGGCCAGCGTGCGAACGATGTCCTGCATGGTGCGCATGCGGTCGTGCTGGCTGTGGCTGACGCCGGTCGTGATGACATCGATGTCGAATTTGCCAGTTTCACGGTCGACGCCCACGGAGCGCAGGTAGTAGTCGACGATCCGGATGGCGCGTTCGGCGTCCTCTAGGGTCGCCTCTTGGCTCAACCGGATGCGGGCGCTGGCTTCGCACAGGCGCACGAAACCTTCCAGTTGACGGGCCGTGAATGGCATGCCGCCTTCGCCGCTGTTGCGCAGATCCACGTAGAAGTCCTGGATGTGCTGCAGGGCATCGTCGGTCAGGACCGGGAAGATGTGGCGTTTGGCGTAAGCCACGTACTTGCGCAGCTTGTCCGCCGCGATTTCCGGCTCGACCTTCGTGAGCAGGGCTTCCTCATCTTCGAGACTGTACGCGCCCAATGGGTTGGCCATGCGGTGCTCACGGACTTCACCAGCCTGGTGGGTTCGCAGGATGTGGCTGGCCAACATGTTGTCCTTGTCGCGCGTTGGCTTGTCGAGCAGGCTGAAGATGAGATCAAAACGGCTCAACAGCGCAGGGGGCATGTTGATCTGCGCGTGGATGGGCTCGTATTCATCGAACCGACCCAGCTTGGGGTTGGCGGCGCCGACCACGGCGCAACGCGACTTGAGGGTCGCACTGACGCCCGCTTTGGCGATGCTGATTTCCTGTTGTTCCATGGCCTGGTGCATGCTCGACTGATCTTCTTTGGACATCTTGTCCAATTCGTCGATACATGCCACACCTTGGTCGGCCATGACGAGCGCACCCGCTTCCAGCGTCCATTGGCCTTCACCAAATTCGTCCTTGACGGCGGCGGCGGTCAAACCGGCGGCACTGGCGCTCTTGCCGCTGGTAAAGACGGCACGGGGGGCCAATTTGGAGAGGTAGCGAATCAATTGCGATTTGGCAACACCGGGGTCACCGACCATCAAGACGTGGATGTCGCCACGGTTGCGGCTGCCGTCCTTGTAGTGCTTCGCGACACCGCCAAACAGGGACATGATGAGGGCGTCCTTCTCCATCTCCATGCCGAAAATGGTCGGCGCGAAGCTGGCCCGGAACCGTTCATAGACGCGGGGGTCGCGACTGGTTTCCAGAATCCAGGCTTCGTCTTCCTCGGTGAGCTCGATTTCCTGGAATTGACGTTCCTGGTGCTCGACGCTGATGCATTCCAGGACCTTGTTGAATTCGATGCGCTTCTGGCTTCCCATCCGGCGGGCCTCGGTGATGAGGATCCCGTTCATGCGGATGCGGTCGCCGGGCGCCACCATGTGGACGAGGTCGTCGCGAAGATGGATGGTCAAACGCTCCGGCTGGGCGCCGCCGCGCAGGCCTTCCGGGGTTTCCTGAATCTCGACCTTCTGGTGGTCGACGTAGCGACACAGGTCATCCTTCAGGCGCCAAATGTTGCCGCTCTTTTCGCAGGCGTCACACATCGGCGGCTCTTGCAGAATGTCTTCTTCCTGCAGGACGTGGATGAGGTTGCCACAGGCCTTGCATTCGTAGGCCGCTTCCAACATCTGGGGTCGCACTTCAGTGACCTTCTTGACAAGGCCTTCGACGGCGAGGAACTTGCCCAGGTGTTCCGCGCGCAATTGGCGTGGAATGGTCCGGATGCTCTCCGGGAGACCCGTGATGCGCAGAACGAGGCGCGGCTTGGGCTCCACCGTGACATCCATCTGGTACAACACGGCGTTGCCGACGCGCAAGCTGTGGCGGGGCCGCTGCAGGATGTAATCTGCCAGGTCTGGGTCGCGCAGTTGGATGTCGTTGAATTGGACCTCGACGCTGCGCTGTTCGGGCCACTGCAATGCGACCTGTTGCACGTGCTCGGCGCAGTAGTCAAGCAGGAAGTCTTCCCACTTGGCCGAGAGTTGGCTGTCTTGGACGGTCGCT
>JBMZJT010000008.1:35747-41578 GCA_049617695.1 Thermoplasmatota archaeon
GGGGGTGGGCAGAGGGGGGTGAAGGTACGGTTCCAGGTTCTGGAACCCCGCGGCATCCATCCGCTCAGGGCCGAACAGGACCTGCATAAAGCCGTTCACGCGAAGCCAAGGGGTCGCATGGGAACCGCCTGCAACCCTGGAAGCTCGGGTGGCACGGGGTTCCAGCGGAAGCAAAGGGGTGAGGATTGAAGAGGGGGTCCTGTCGTGCCCCTGCGATGGCCTCGGTGGTGGTTGTGGGTCCCGGCGCTCTGGGAACCTTGTTCGCGGTTCGATTGCAGGCCGCAGGGCACGAGGTCACGATGGCGACGCGGACGGCCAAGCAGGCCAAACAACTGGCCAAGGATGGCCTGTTGTTGCTTGACGATCGCGGACGACACCTGGTCAAGGTCCCGACGACGCACAAAGCGGGTGGGGACGCCGACGCGGTCATTGTCGCCACAAAGTGCGCCGCGGCTCCTGATGTGGCGGCCGCCTGGCGTCAGGCTCCGCATGTCCCGGTCATTGGGCTGCAAAACGGGCTCGTCGGAGACGCCATGGCCGCGGGTCCCGGGTACGTTCCGTGCACCGTGGGCTTTCCTGCGACGTACGAAGGCCTTGGTGCCAGCCGCGAAACCGGCACGGGCGCCCTCCATGTGGGTCCCTGGCCGCACGGGCCGGTCCAAGCCAGCCATGAGATGGCGGCGCGGCTGCTGGCGCCCGTGGCCCCCGTCTTGCAAAGCAGCAACATGCACGGCGTGGCCTGGACGAAGTTGCTGATCAACAGCGTCGGCATGGTGGGCACCCTCACCGGCATGGGTCTGGGCGATCTGCTGCGCCACAGGGAGGCCAAGGAGGCATTCATGGCGATCATCCAGGAAGGCCACGCCGCAGGCCTTGCAGACGGCGTGCAATTCGAGAAGGTGGCCGGCTTTCATCCGAAGCTCCTGGACCGCGTCGGTCGCATCGGCGGCAAGCCGGCGCAGCATGCCATCATTGGCCTCATCGGGCGCAAATATCGTCGGATGCGCTCCAGCAGCCTGCAAAGCCTCCAACGGGGTCAGAAAACCGAGGCTGCTTACCTGAATGGCTACATCCAGGCCACGGGGCAGCGCCACGGCGTCCATACGCCGGTCAACGAC
The DNA here is from genome assembly GCA_049617695.1 of Thermoplasmatota archaeon. Lineage (GTDB taxonomy): Archaea > Thermoplasmatota > E2 > JACPAO01 > JAHFTW01 > JBFKXH01. The sequence goes on from JBMZJT010000008.1 coordinate 36,866, forward strand.
GCCCTGCTGGCGGAAATCCATGATGTCGAGCGCGGTGGCCAACCGAGTCTGGAGCGCCTGGCATCCTTGCCTTTGTAGATTCACCCATGGGACCGACGCCCTGAAGAGAGACCCCTGGGTGAACCCACTGTGCACGTCGCGCACCCTTTCCTGGTTCCGGACACCATTGAGTTCCGGGGCTACCAGGCCAACCTGGCACGCATCGCCAGCAAGCGCGACACGCTCGTCGTCGTGCCAACGGGCATGGGCAAGACCGTCATCGCGCTCTTGGTGCTCGCGGATGCCCTCCAAGCCGGCGCCGGCCGCATCCTGATCCTTGCGCCGACGAAACCGCTTATCGATCAGCATGTGCGGTTCTTCCAGGCCGTCCTTCAGGAGCCGAACAACGACGTCGTCGGTCTCACCGGCGACGTCCCCCCGGCCAAGCGCGAGATTGCCTACCAGAACGGCATCGTCATCGCGACGCCGCAAGTGGTCCAAAATGACCTCATCGCCGGCCGGCTCGACGGCTTGTTTGACTGGGTCATCTATGACGAGTGCCACCGGGCCGTTGGCGAATATCCCTACACCTTCATCGGTCAGAAACTCGGCGCCATTGCCCCGAAACACCGGCGCATGGGCATGACGGCCAGCCCTGGACATGACGTGGCCAAAATCGACGAAGTCCGCACGCATCTGGGCCTGGATCACGTCGAAATCCGTACCGTGATGGACGCGGACGTCCGCCCCTTCGTCCAGGAAGTCGAAACCGAATGGGAGACGTTGCCCCTGCCGCCGAGCATGGATCGAGTCACGAAGCGTCTGCGGGAGGCCTTCGATGAACGGGTCTCAGCCTTGCGCAAGGCGGGATTGCTGGACGGCGGCGGCCGCCCCAACCGCATGAAGCTCCTCGAAGTGGGTCGCAAGCTCCAGGGGCTCATCCAGCGGGCGTCGGATCCAGATCCGGTCTGGTTCCAGGGCCTCAGCTGGCAGGCACAGGCGATGAAGCTCCAGCACGCCTTGGAGCAAGCGCAAACCCAGGGCAATCAGGCCTTCGCCGAGTACATCTCGAAGATGAAGCAAGAGGCAGAGGGTCCCAAGGCGAGCAAGGCCAGCCGCGCCGTCGTCGAGGACCATCGGGTCAATGCCGCCTACCACATTGCCCGCACGGACGACTCCGAGACGCCCAAGATGGGCCGCGTGGAGGTCTTGGCACGAGAGCAATTGGAGAAGGACCCGGACAGCCGCATCATTGTCTTCACCCATTACCGCCAAACCTGTGAGCAGGTCGTGGAGCGATTGGCGGCCATTCCCGGGCTCAAACCCGTGGTCTTCGTCGGGCAAGGCAAGCGCAAGGGCCAGGGTGGTTTGACGCAGAAGCAACAGGCGCAGATTGTTCAAGACTTCACAGCCGGCATTCACAACGTCCTCGTCGCGACCAGCGTCGCCGAAGAAGGGCTCGACATCCCGGAAACGGACCTCGTTGTCTTCTATGAGCCGATTCCCAGTGAAATCCGCAGCATCCAACGTCGCGGCCGCACAGGCCGGAAGCGAAGCGGCCGCGTCGTCGTGCTGATGACAAAGGGGACGCAAGACGAGGCGGCCCATTGGAGCAGCCTCCGAAAGGAGAAGCAAATGGTGCAGGAATTGATGACCCTGCGCCACACGCTGATGGGCCGCGAAGCCCCGCCAAAGGGTCAACGCACGCTCGACGACGTGCCGATCAAGGCGCAACCGCCCAAAGCGGCGCCATCCCTGTTCACGGGCCCGCGCATCGTTTGTGACAACCGGGAACAACCCGGCCAAGTGGTCAAGCACCTGAGCCAATTGGGCGCTCAAGTGGAGACGCGCAATCTCGACGTGGCCGACTTCATTCTCAGCGATCGCATCGTGGTGGAGCGCAAAACTCCGGAAGATCTCGCAGCAAGCCTCGTCGATGGCCGCTTGTTCGATCAATTGGTGCGTCTCAAGGACTACCCGAAACCCATCTTGATTCTGGAGGGCGAAGGCATCCAAACGACGCGCAACATTGCGCCCGAGGCCCTCATGGGTGCACTTGCCAGCGTCACGGTCGATTATGGCATTCCCATCATGAGCACGCGCGATGCACAGGAGACGGCTCGGTTCTTGCAGGCCGTGGCGAAGCGAGAACAAGGTCGCGAAGGTCGCCGCGTCGCCGTCCGACCCACGGCTGGCGCGAAGGACACGCACGGCATGCGCATCCACATCCTGGCGAGCCTCCCGCACATCTCGGAGGTGCGCGCGGAGGCCCTATTGGCTCGCTTTGGCTCCGTGGCTGCCGTGTTCGGCGCTTCGGCCAGCGCCCTTGCCGAAGTCGGAGGTATCGGTCCAAAGATTGCCGCGGACCTTCGCGAGCTCCTGGATGGGCATGCCGAAACCCTTTCAACGGAGGCCTGAGTCGGCGCGGCTGTCCCTCCTGGCGAGGGACGATTTTGAGGGTCTCATGGCATCCAAGATCGAGAACATCAACGTCGGCCTGGACATGCTCATTGAGGACTCCAGCGTTCCCCGCAACATCCGCAAGGGCAGTGAAGACATCAAGGCGCTCCTGACGAACGCCGATGAGCCCATGGATGTGCGCAAGAGCCGTGCCATCAGCTTGCTCGATGACATGGCCAACGACCCCAACATCCCCATGCACGGCCGCACCCTGGTGTGGAACGTCATGAGTCAAATGGAAACTCTCTGAGTTTTCATTCAACTCAATCAAGCCGACGCAGCTTTGCTGCGCCGCCCGTCATGAGCCAGATGGAGGCGCTGTCAGCGAGTCCTTCTGGGTTGGATGGCGGCATGAAATGCCGTCGGACGAGTCCATTGGAAAGGCCTTGAGTCGGCCACAGGAACCCCCGTTTCCTATCCGGAGGTTGAAATAGCCGAGTCCTATGTCTGCTCGGGATGGAAGGCGTAGGTGTCATTTACGGACAAGTGGGCTCAACGCGCTTCGACGTGGCGGTCCATGATCCGAACCTGCGTCGATTGGACTACATTGCCGTCGAGCACAACGGCAACCGCGTCCTGGGCCAAGTCCAGGAAGTCGTGCGCAAGTCGAAATTGAGCTTCGAAGAGGCCATGCGCCTGCAAGAACGCGGCCATGACGTCGCTGAAGACCAACTCAGCGCCACGGTCCATGTCATCGGCTTCAAGGACGTCCAAGGACGCGTCCAGAGCCCCCGCACGCCCTTTCGCGCCGGCCTGACTGTCGAACGCGCCGAGGATGCGCTCGTAACCGGTGTGCTGGGCTTGCAGGGTGCTGCCCACGACGGTGCACACCTGGGCAATGTCAAAGGCAGCAAAATCCCGGTCAGCCTCAGCCTCAACACCCTGGCCCAGAAGCACTTGAGCGTCCTGGCCAAGACCGGCGCCGGCAAATCGTACACCGTCGGCGTCATCCTAGAAGAATTCCTGAAGGCCCAGGTGCCGATGGTGATCCTGGATCCGCACGGCGAATATGGCAGCCTGCGCCACGCCAATGTCAAGGAACGCGAAATCAAGGCCATGCGGCGCTTTGGCATCAAGCCCAAGGCGTTCCAGAAGCAAATCAAGGAATATGCCATTGACACCCGCGTCAACCCGGAAGGGGAGCGGCTGGTGATGGAGGGCATGAACCTCGAAGGTCGTGAAATCGTGGATCTCGTCGGTGGCAAGATCAGCGGCGGCCAAGTCGGCGTCCTGTACCAAGCGGTCAAGGAGGTGCAGGATCATCTCCCGGCGTACACGCTCAAGGATGTCATGGATGCCGTCAGCCGCAACAAATCCAACTCGAAATGGAACGTCCTGAATGCTCTGGAAGCCCTGGATGCAACCCGCATTTTCGACATCCGTGGCACCCCCGTCGACCAGCTCGTTCAGCCGGCGCAATGCACCATCGTCAACCTGCGCGGGGTGGCGCCGGACATCCAGGAAATCGTCGTCACGCGCCTCTGCAACCTTCTTTGGGAGGCGCGCAAGCGCAACGAAGTGCCACCCTTCATTTTGGTGTGCGAAGAAGCCCACAATTTCTGTCCAGAGCGCGGCGTTGGCAACGCAATTAGCGGCCCCGTTCTGCGCACGGTCGCCGCCGAGGGTCGTAAGTTTGGCATGGGGCTCGTCATCGTGTCCCAACGGCCTGCCAAGATCGACAAGAACGTCCTGAGTCAATGCAACACCCAGGTCGTCCTGAAGGTCACGAATCCCAACGACATCAAATCCATCGTGGCCAGCGTGGAAGGCATCACCAGCGAGACGGCCGATGAAGTGCAGCGGCTGCCCATTGGCAGCGCTCTCGTTGCCGGCGGTGGCCTCACGCAGCCGGTCTTCGTGGACATCAGGCCGCGACACAGTCGTCATGGCGGCGAATCCATCGATGTCGTGGGCAAGGATGTGCCCAAAGCGGAGCCCGTGGCCAAATCGGCGCCCAAGCCGACGTTCGTTCCGCCTCCCGAGCCGGAGCCGGAACCCGAACCTGCTTTGGAACCTGGCGTCTCGATTCGCAAGTCTTCGGTGCATGTTCCCAGTCGCCCCGTCAATGCTCCTGCGTGGCAACCGCGACCCGTGGAGGAGCCAGAAGAGGCGGTCGTCGAGGAACCTGTCGACGATGTGTTCGATGATCCTGAGCCGGAGCCCATTGAAGTTATGATTCCTGAACCGGAAGAAGAGCCAGAACCGGTTCCGGCCCCGCGCAAACAGGTCCGTGAGGCACCCCCACCCCCACCTCCAAAGAAAGAGCAAACATTC
>JBMZJT010000009.1:0-41378 GCA_049617695.1 Thermoplasmatota archaeon
GGCGCCCACGTCGAGGTGTTGTTCGCCGAAGCCGAGAGTCAAGGCATCTCGTTGACCGGGAGCCTCGCTTTGTCTCCGTCTTTGGAGAGCAACATCTTGGGGGCGCCACGCCAGCAGGTGCGCCAGATTGGTTTCGCCTCGGAAGGCATCGTGGATCTAGGAACGACCGCGGACGGCGTGTTCATGGTCACGCGGCAAGACGGAACGGATTTCCGCTGGGATTGGCAAAATGACTGGTTCCGCACGGCGCCCAATGTGACCCAAGGCGACACGTATCTGCAATTACGGGTGACGGGCGCCCAGTTCGATGCAGAGACCTTGGCCCAAACCATTGCCCATGAATTGGGGCACACGTTGGGGTTGTGCCATGCCCATGAGGCCGATTGCTACGAAGCCTTTGATCCATCGGACATCTCGCAGGCGGCGATTGACGCGACGACCATGAGCTACACCGCAACGCCGGGAACCCTGTTTTTCTTGGAGAGTGAGTGGGACCAAGTGCGTCAGTATCTGGTCTGCCCACCCCAAGATCCGATCCGCCTCCTTGCAGCAGGGGCCACCACTCGCGACGTGCTGGCCGCCAAATATGAACAGAGTTTCATTCAAGCCGGAAGTTTGCGCGCATGCGGAGAAGACAGCGCCATCCAAGCGGACCTGCCACAAGATGACGGCGTCGATGCGACCGGCAACGGCGCCGGCACAGGGTGGCTCGTCGGCTACCTGCTCACCAGCATCGTCGTCGCCATCATCGCCGCACGCCGCACCTAGATGCGAATGCAGCGCAAGTCCATACCGGCACGATCGGCGCCGACCACGGCCTTGGCTTCAGGACTGGTCTTCTTGAAGCGAATCTTGCCCTGCTGACTGGCCCGACCTTCACCAAGCACGGCGTCGCCAGCTTCGATGCGATACGTTTGGCCCCCTGCTTGGCTGGGCAGGACCACGAACACATTGTTGCCCGTTTGCTTGATCGCCACGGGGACGACGCTGCCGTCGCCGCGATCCATGGCGAAGCCACGGCTTGGTGGCGCGGCCGGCTCCAATTCGCTTGGATCCTTGGCCCGCACATCGAGTTTGACACCGAGGCGATGCTCCAGGGCCTGCACGGTGCGGCCTCCTTTGCCGATGAGCGCCGGAACCTCGTAGGGCGCCACATACACCGTCGCCTTGCGGCCACGCAGGTCCACTTCGAGGTTGCCCTTGACGTAGCGACCCAGGGTGCGCTTCAGCACGGCGACCTGGGCGGGACTCGCCGCCGGGCGCTCTTCGACACTGTCCAAAGGCATGACGACGATTTGTTCGCCGAAGGAGTAGAGTTCGAAGAGCACGCGGCCCGTCGGGACATCCATCACCTCCACGACGGGGCGTGCCAGGTCTTCGGATTCAATGCCGTGGGGCACCTTGACCGTGAAGCGCAGCTCCAGGATGTCGCCGACTTTGCCCTTGTCGATGTAGATCACCGTGTCCACAATCTGGGGAATCATCCCAAGATCGACGCGCCCGATGAGACGCTGGACCGCGTCGATGGCCCGGTTGGCATGGGTGATGCCAAAGAGGCCGATGCCGGCAAGGCGCATGTCGGCAAATGTCTGGAAGTCGCTGGTCGTGCGCACCTCATCATAGATCACGTGATCCGGGCGCACAAGAAGCATGATTTCTCCGGTCCACGCCATGTCCTTGTCCAGGGGCGCATACTGCGTGATTTCCTTGGGCACCTGCAAATCGCGGGGGGCTTCCATGGTCTTGACGACGCGGTCCATCTCGTGCAAGTGCTCAGCGACGGCCGCGGCGAAGGTCGATTTTCCACTCCCCGGCGGACCGGCGACGAACACGCCGCGACTCTTGCCTTCGATACGGCCGAGGATTTCCTCGGGCAAATCGTAGTCGTCGATGTGCGCCTTGAACACCGGGCGCACGGCCGTGATCTCCAGCGCGTCGCTAAACGGTGGCTGAGCGATGGTGATGCGCATGGGCCCAAGCTGGCACACCGTGCAGCCGTGGCGCTCCATTTCGATGAAGGAGTTGTAGTCCCGCTTGGCAAATTCGACGCATTCCTTGGCAATGTTGCGAATCGCCGTGTGCGTCGTTTCCGCTCCGCCTTCCTCTTCGTAGCTGACGCCGGCGGGAGTGCCACGCTTGACCATGGGCTTGCAGTCCGCCTTGAGGTGGACACTCATGATGTCCGGTTCGAAGTAGCCCCAAATTTGCAGCTGCTCCATGTCCGGATCGTCCACGAGTGGGCGCACGTAGTGGTGGCGGATGCCGGCTGCCGCGGCGGCGTAGGCTTGGACGCGGTCCGAGGTGACGAACAGGGCATCGTTCTGGATTGCCGAGTCACGAATCAGCGCGTCAATGGCGCCGTCGCTGGCCCGTTCGATGTCCGTGCTTGTCGGGCGTTCGCCGTCGAATGCGACCGTGCATTGCTCCTCGCGAGCCAATTGCTGAAGGTCCTGCAATTCGCTCAGACCGGCAAATCCAGTCTCCAAGCCGCGGTTGGCTTGCGCTTCCAGTTCAGCCAGGACCGCACGCGGCACGAGGACCTTGGCCCCCTGATGTTCGCTGCGGACCAAGTCCGTGATGCGGCCGTCGATCAGCACCGACGTATCGGGGACCAGGGTCTCCACGAGACTGAATCCTTGCAGGGGTTGATAGGCACGCGGGGTGCGTGACGCGTGGAACGCTAGGCAGTCTTCTCGACGCGACCTTCCCAACCGGCGCCTTGCGCGGGATCCACGTCGGGCGTGCGCTTGGGCTTGTGGAGCATCCGGTAGTACTTCTTCTCGAAGCCGAATTTCTCGTACAATCGGATGGCGGCCTCGTTGTCCGTTTCCACATGGAGGCTCAAGTCGCCCTCGGCAACGCGGATGGCCTCTTCAAGCAGGACGGTGCCGACGCCGCGGCCGCGGGCGCGCGGGTGGACGGCGATGTAGCTCAAATGAAGGCCAGGGAAGAACGTGTCCAGTTCCATGGGCGTCAAGACCGCGTAGCCCAGGGGCCCTTCGTTGTCGAGTGCTTCCAGCACGTGGCCGCCGGCAAAGGCCGCGCGGACCGCTTCCGTGCTCTCCGTGCGCGGGTCGCCAAAGCGACCCAGCCAGGATTCGAGGGTGGCGATGAACTCGGTGTCATCTTCGGGCTTGGCGACGGGACCGACCTGGATTTCCGGGCGGCCGCTGGTCAAGACCGCCACGGCGACGCTGTCTGCGTTGAGGGTGCCATCTTCCACGGCGGCGTGCAGTGCCGCGGCGGCGCTGAGACTGGCGGGATGGGCATCGATGCCATCTTCCAGCAGCGCCGCGTGGAGGCGCATCAGCTCCGTGTCGTCGAAGCCGTAGACGGCGCCTTGGCTGTCCTGGACGGCGGTCAGGCAAGCGGTTCCGTCGAGGGCATCCCAGTTGACGAGGGGCTCATTGACTTCAGTTTCCTCGATGGCGCGAGGGTCCAGGGGCGTGCAGCGCTCCTGGGCGCGGGCGAAGCTGGCAATGACAGGGTTGTTGCCTTGGCTGCTGCCGCCAAGAACCTTGGGCATGGTGGCGGCGCGGCCGCGAGCCCACGCGGTACGGAAGCCGAGGTGGACGCCGGCCAGCGTGCTGCCGTTGCCAATCGGGGCACCCACGGCATCAGGCGCCTTGCCGAGTTGGTCGATGATTTCGTCGGCAATTTTAGCGTAGCCAGCCAGGGTGCGCAGGGTGTTGGCGCCCCCCGGATTGGCATCGAACAGGTTCTGAGCTTCAGCGAAGCGCCGACTTTCTTGGACGGCGTCCTCGTAGGCGCCAGGGACACGGTGCACGACGGCGCCGAGGCCCTCCATCAGCTCCACGCGCTCGCCGCTGAAGTCAGCAGGCACGAAGACATGGCAGTCCAGGTCGTGAACGAACGTGGCGTGGGCCATGGCGACCCCGAAGTTGCCACACGAAGCGATGGTGACGCCCGTGGCGCCTTGGGCGACCGCGGTGTCCACTTCGAGGCGAGCGACGCGGTCTTTCTGAGTACCCGTTGGGTTGGCACCTTCCAATTTGATGCGCAGATCGGCAATGCCGACGGCCTTGGCAAGGTGCGGGACTTTCTGGAGCGGCGTGTCGCCTACGCGTCGGCGCAGGGAAGTCTTGGCATCCATGGTATCCCTCCCGCAACCCCATCCTACTTAGGATGTCGGTCGTGAGAAGCCATCCAATGGCAGATTCGCGGCCTCGCACCACGCCGCAATGGCTTGCCTCTGCGGTCCTTTGAGGCCCTTCTTGTGGCCATAAATGGCCGTCGCGCCCGGAGTTCGAGCCCATGCTTCACGAAGGACGGCGCCGTCGGCGTCGGGATTGATGGCATAGGCCGCGAGCATGTGGCCAAAATCGACTTCCCCCGCCAAGGCCTTGTCATTCATGCGTGGCACGTAATGCCCACCGCCGATGCCGACTTGGATCGGCCCGTCAATGAAGCCCTCGCCGTCCAAGACGTCCGTGACTGCGGCCGCCAGCACCTCGCCCATCTGGGGCATTTCATACCAGGAATCGTCGCTGCCAATTTCGACGAACAAGCTGGGCAATGCCATGTAGGGCCCGTGGTGCGTCGCTTCGTAGCTGACCTGATGCTCCAGTCCAGCCGCGTCCCGGTGGTGCTGCAACCGACGCAACAAAGCCCCCATGTCCCGAGCCGCTGCGGGACTGAACTGTCCCGGACGGCCCCCGTACTTGGCTTCCCCTGGGTTGCCGATGGGGTGGACCGTGAAACTGGGCTGACCACTCGCGGCGGCGTGGCGGCTCAGGAACCAAACGGCGTGAATCGGCCACTCCAAGCGAGCCAAATCGTCGCTGAGTGCCTCGTCATGAATCGTCGGGCCATCGACTTCGACCATGACGTCGTAGCCGCGTTGGTACATGGGGTGGCCGCGAAACGTCGAACCGGTGTCAATCCATTCGCCGTTTTCCAGAAGCCGATTCCGGATGTTGATGGAGGCGGAGTCGGCCAAATTGACGACGAGGACGCGCACAAGCGCACCACGGCCCCGCCGTTGATGGCCCTTACTTCTTCAGCCGGCCCGCAACCTTCGCCGCAACCGCCGCCTTACCTGGCAATGCCCGGAGGACCAAGCGCTTCAGGTACGCCTTGCCCAAAAGGAGCCCGACGCCGACGGCGACCGTCACCGCGACGTGATGGTTCTTCGTGCGGCCTCGCGGCATTTGCTTGCCTTCTTTGCTGCCCGTGATGGGGACGAACGTCTCACTGACATGCTGTGTCGGCAAGCCATTGCGCGCCAAGATTTCACTGACTTCTTCGTGGGCGTTGCGCCGGTGGCTCCACAAGTGTTGCACGAACTTGTTGCTCAACTCTACTTCGGACTCCAACCGGCCGTCGGAGAAGGCACGAACATGAATCTGCATGTCGTCTGGCTCTTGCCGAATGACGCCCCAGACCTGGCCGGGTTTGCGAAATTGCTTCAAATCTCGTTTGAAGCCCTCGGCCAGCAAGACCGATTTGGCAGCCATGAGCCACACACCGACTTCGGGGTCGATGCCGATGTCCGGGTCACCCGATTCGGGGCCGATGCGATCAGGAACACGCGCCATACAACCCGATGGACTCCCAAGCTTGAGTCTTTTTGCTTGAAGGCCATCGCCCCGCGTGCCCGCCTGTCCTGCCTGCGGCGATGACTTGCCTCCCGGATCCACGGTCCGTTGCCGGTGCGGCCAATGGTCGCGAATCGAGGAAGCCCCGGAGCAACCGTGCCAGCACTGCGACGGCGTCGTGCCTGTCCTGGGCCCAACCGGCCGGTGCCTCACGTGCCAGCGCCTACAATCCACCGGGGGCCGCGAACTGCGCGTCGTCGCCGACTGCCCCCGCTGCCGGCGCCGCTTGGACGTCCGTGAGGACCAAGACGAAGGCACCTGCCACCACTGCGGGACGGCATTTCTCCTGCGGGACACGCTTTAAGGCAAAACGGCCCTGTTGCCTCTGATGGCGAAGCCGCTGCGCGAACACCGCGAGAACGTCAAGGCCCGCGACGTGGACACCTTCGAGCCCGTCGAAGGCGGCCACATCGAACCGGTCAATGGAGGCCACGTGCGCCGCGTCGAATTCGCAGGGCGCGAGCCGACGCCGGACCGCTACGAAGTCGTCGAGGAGCGCCGCGCCTACCATCCCCGCCACACGGCGCCCCTGAGTGACATCGAACGCGAGATCGACAACTTGGGTCGTGGCAAGCCCCGCCGCGTAGAATTCCAGGAAACGTCCTCCGACCGCCACGAAGAGACCGTCTACAGCACGGAACGTGGCAACGAGGTCCGCGCCGCGACGTTCACCTTCGCGCGCAAACCCCGCCGCATCCTCTACACGACGGAGGACAAGGGCACCCATGTCGAAGAGCGCAGGTTCAACAACGCCGACGTGGACAAGGTCATCGCCAACGTGAGCTTGGAGCCCGAAGTCGAGGTCATCAAGGAGACCAAGACACGCATTGTCAAGCGCAAGAAGAAGATCGTGGAGAAGGTCCCCGTCGAAGCTCCGCCGGCGCCGGCAAGCAAGCCAAAGGCGCCCGCCAAGCCCAAGGCGAAGCCGGCCCCCAAAGCCAAGCCCACCCTGCCGCGCGACTACAAGGGCGACGTCCACGCCGTCGTCGACTTGGAAGGCATCGGCCCGACCTACGAGGCCAAATTGCACAAAGCTGGCATCACGAACACGCAAGAATTGCTGTTCACTGATGATGCCAAGCTGGCCAAAATCACCGGCGCCCCGGCCAAGACCATCCAGAACTGGAAGGACATGAGCCAACTCGTCAAGATCAGCGGCATTGGACCCCAGTTTGCCGAATTGATGGTCCGCGCCGGCATCAACGGCTTGGACGGCCTCAAGAAGGGCCAGCCGAAGGCGCTCGTCGCCCAGATCAAGGAATACGAAGCCGGCCTGAAGACCAACGTCACCGGCAGCGGCATCGGCCTGACCCGCATGACGAACTGGCAAACAGCCGCCAAGAAGATGCGCAAAGTCGCCATCGATCTGAGCAAGATTGAGGTCGTGGCCTTGGAGAGCCGCGCCGCCAAGCAGGCCAAGTAAGCGACCAAAGCTTCTAACAGGGGGCCACGTGGGCCGCTTCGTGCTCGAAGCGACTGCTCGCGACGGCCATGCCCGCATCCTGAACTGGCAGCCCAGCGAAGGCCAGGTCGCCACCACGCCGACGCTCATTGTTCCGGTGACCGGCGACAGCCCCGTACCTTCGTGGGCCGAGGTGTTGTTGGCCGATGAGGCAGACCCCGAGCGCATCACGTTGCTCAGCGACGGCACGTGGTTCCATCCCCGTGGCCAGACCGGCGAACTCGTGGTGCATGCACCCCAACCGACGGCTACCCATCAAGTGCAGGTCCTTGGCGTCGGCGACGAAGTCGCGGTGTTCCATGACGCCGGCGGTTGGGCGAGCAACCCGCAGCGCCTCGTGCCGGCGTTCATCGAAGCCAAGGCGCAAGCGGGCTACGGCAAAGCGTTCTGGGCCCCGGCGCTTGGCACCCCCGCCGATTACGCGGTTTGGGTGTACGCCGGCGTCGACTTGTTCGATGCCTCGCCGCTCCTGCTGGCCGCCGCCCGCGGCGTCGCGCTCACCGTCGACGGTCCGCTCTCCATGGAGGACGCCGAGGCACGCTTTGGCGATGGCCAGACGTGGGACGTGGACGAGTTGATGCAATTCAATCTCGAACAAGCCCGCACCGAGCTGGCCTGCATTCGCGCCGCCATCAAGAAGGGCCAACTTCGCAACCTCGCCGAGCGCCGCTGCTACGCGTCGCCTGAATCCGTGGCCTTGCTGCGTCGCTTCGACCGCCAACACGGCCACCTCGAAACCATGGCCCCAGCGCGCCGCGAAGAAGACGTGCCATGCATGACCCAGGAATCCCTGTGGGCTCCGAGCGTGGAGCGCTTCCGCCGCCGATTCCAAGACGACTACGTTCCGCCGGCCGGAGCAGACACCCTCGTCCTCCTGCCGTGCAGTGCCCGCAAACCCTACCGCCTCAGCACGAGCCACCGCTACTTCCAACGCGCCCTGGACGACTCCGGTATGCGCCACCGCTGCCACGAAGTGATGGTAACCAGCCCCCTCGGCTTGGTGCCCCGCGACCTGGAAGATGCATACCCCGCCAACCGCTACGATGTGCCCGTCACCGGACACTGGAACCGCGACGAGGAAGCCATCATCCGGTACCAACTCGCAGCACTCCTGGAGCGCGGCGACTACAAGCACGTCGTCGCCCACGTGAGCGCCAGCACCTACACGTTCCTGCGCGACTTGCTGCCCGACGGCACCCACCACACGGGACACACGCACCGCGTCCAAAGCAAAGCCGACTGCGACCGCCTGCGCGACACGCTGCGCGAGATCAAGAAGGCCGACGCGCAGAAAGGCGACATTGCGATGCACCAACAACGCAAGCTGATGGACCTGCAGGGGTTGCTAAGCTACCAAGTGGGACCCGCGGCGGCGGAAGCCCTCGTCGATGGCGCCAAGGCTCACGGCAAGGTGCCCTTTGTGAAGCTCGTCAAGGACGGCACGCAACTGGGCATGACGACCATTGATCGCGGCATGGTCAGCTTCACGATCGACGGCGCGGACATCGTGGCCGCCCACGAAACCAAGCGCGTGTTCATCGAAGATTTCTGGCCCCGCAAAACGGGCAGCTTGTTCGCCGTCGGCGTCACCCACGCCGATCCAGACGTTCGCGAAGGCGACGACGTGAGCGTGTGCTTCCAAGGGCCCGATGGCGTCGAAGTGCGTGCCTGCGGGACCGCGCAAATGAACGGCGTTGAAATGGCCGACATGAAGCGCGGCGTCGCCGTGACATTGCGTCACGTGCGCAACGAAGGGGAGGTTTCCTGATGGCATCCGTCCACGCCGGCGTCGTCGACCACGACTTCGTCAATGATGTGCTCAATGAACAGGCCCGGGACATTCGCAAGGACATCCCGATGCGCCAAGACCCCGGCGACCTGACGGAATACATCCGTTGCTGGGCCGAAGACGATGTGCTGGACGGCAAACCCTGCCGCGCCCTCGTCGTGATTCTCAAGACCCGTGGCTGCACTTGGGCCTTGGCCGGCGGCTGCACGATGTGCGGGTACGCCAACGAATCGGCCTGGAGTAAGGTCACCGCGGAGCAACTCATCGCCCAATTCGAACGTGGCTGGAAGAAATACAACGGCGAGGCCCTGGTCAAGATCTACACCAGTGGCTCGTTCATCGACCGCCACGAAGTCCCCGTGGAAGCCCAAACGGCCATCCTGGGTCGCATCGGCGCCGACGACCGCGTCCAAAAGGTCGCATTCGAGGCCTTGCCCGGCTTCTGCACGGACGAAGCCTTCGAACCCCTGGCCAAACTGGTGCCGCGCCTCGAGGTCGGCATCGGCGTTGAGAGCCAGAACGACCGCATCCTGCGCGACTCCGTCAACAAGGGCCACCCGTTCAGCGCATTCCCCGACGCGGCCGCGGCCTGCAAGCGCCACAACGTCTCCGTCAAGGCATACCTCATGTGCAAGCCGCCGTTCGTCAAGGAATGCGACGCCCTCGTCGACGCCACGGCCACCGTCCAAAAGGCGGCGCCATACAGCAACGTCGTGTCTCTGAACCCGACCAACATCCAAGGCCGGACCGTCGTGGATGCCCTGCACAAGCGCGGCAGCTACCGCGCCCCGTGGCTCTGGACCCTCGTCCACGCCCTGCGCGATGCAGACGATGAAGCCCGCCAAGGCGAGCCCCGCGTCATCAAATCGGATGTCATTGCCCAAGGCCAAGAACGCGGCGCCCACAACTGCGGCGCCTGCGACGAACGCGTTGGCAAATACCTGGTCAAGTACAAGGAAACGCAGGACAAGAAGTGGCTCGACACGTGCTTGGAAAAAGTCCAGTGTAACTGTCGCCGCGAATGGCGCCTCACCCAGACCCTGGGTCGATTGGTACCGGCTTACGCCAAGTTCTGAGCCACGTCGATCGTGACACGGCTGTAGCCGCCGCCGTTGCCTTCGGGACCCGGATCGATGCCATCCGCGCGGTCCGGCAGATGGCCGAAGTGGGCGCGTGCGCGCTCCCAGTTGGGCTCATACTTCTCAAACTGCGCGCGGTTGGGACACGGGTGATGTACGTCATCGAACTCAGTGACGTCGCGGCTGCCACCCATGATCGACAAGCTCAGCCCAATATCCGTGCAGTCTTGGCCGGTTGGGTCGTCCTGTTCCGCGTAGTAGTCCAACATGTCGAGCAGGTAATGGCCATACTCGTGCGTCAAGACGCTGCCGACGTCGTCGAGGCAGATGTGGCTGCAGAACAAGGCCCCTTGCCAATACCAGTTCATCCAAATGGCGGCGGCGGGGTCTTCGATGCCCATCAAGTACGTCGACGCAGCCCCCGTGGGGCTCGCATCGAACGTGAAGATGACATCGTGCAGTTGATTGCACGTCGGGGTGCCACCAGCGGGCACGATGTAGCAGGTGACCCAGCCGCTGTTGTGGCGCTGTGGGTCATTGGCGAGGATGAGATTCATGCCGGCGCGGATGTGCCCGTCGGTGGCATCCCAAAGGAGTCGGGCGTAGTTGTCAATTCCTTCTTGGACGGTAGGCAAGTGGCTTTGCTCGTTGACCAGATTGACGGAATTGACGGTGTAGACTTGATCCCAGTCGTCCCATCCTGTGGGGCCGTTGCCTAGGTGGGTGGCATGGGCCTTGCCGTCGACTTCGAAGCACAAATCCTGGCCTTCGGGCAAGCCTTCCAAGAAGACAAGATGATGAGTTGCGTCCACATCGGAGGTGTGCTCCCGCCAAGCGCCGTCCCAGTACTGGACCCTGGATGGTTCCGGATTGCTGGTTTCCCAGGCGAGGAACATGCGGAATCCAGATTTCAGGACCGCCCAGTGCAAGTCGCCATCGGTGCCGTGATTGAACGTTGCCCCCGGCGTCCATCCGCTGGGACAATCGAACAAGTACGGATGAACCACTTCGACATCCACGGTCGCTTGGGCCATCGCGCTGCCTTCCGCATCATGTGCAGTCAGCCGAACGACGTGTTGGCCTGCGGAGCGGAAGGCGTGCTTGAGGGCCATGGCATCTGACGTACCGTCGCCAAAGTCCCAGGTAACCCGCTCTGCGACGCGCTCGCCCCAAGTGAATGCGAAATCCACGTGGTTGCTGGAATCTCCATCGACCAAGCGTGGCGTCGCCTGAATCACGAGAGGCACCACGTCAATGTTCACCGTCGTAGACACTTCCTCAAGCAGCGTGCCTTGGGTCACACGGAGCGTCACCGTGAAGTCGCCGCGGGCACCAAAGGTATGGGTCGGAGCCGCCTCCTGCGAGGTGGCGCCATCACCAAAGGTCCAGCGAATGGAATCCGGGTCGGGACCCCATGTGAAGTCGAAGTCAACCCGCCCACCATCGATGGTCGCATGAATGGCCAAAGCAACCCGCTCAATGGTCACTTGAACCAACTCCGTGCGGCGATGGGTACCGTCGTCGAGGGTCAGCTCGACCGTGTGGATGCCCAACGACGTGAACCCGTGCTGGGGCGCCGGATCGCGATACGTGGTGCCATCCATGCGCCACAAAATTTGAGCAGGCTCCCAAGGCCACTCGAAGGAGAAATCGACGCGAGGACCCTGCACCTCGGTGAGGACCGTGATGGGCCAGGTGCGTGCCTCAACCGTGAACGGCAACACTTCAGTGCCGCTGGCGCCCGTGACGGTGACCTTGGCATCCCAGGGACCCGGACCTGCATACGTGTGCGTGGGTTCCGTGTCCACGCTGCTAGCGCCATCTCCAAATTCCCAGAGCACGGAGGTGGGGACCTCGCCCCAGGACGATTGGAACGCGGCCGTGTCTCCCGTGAAACTGTAGCTGGCCCGGAGCGGAACTTCAGCCACGGTGACTTCGGCACGGGCTTCATGACGCGTGGTCCCGTGCAGCGCATGCGCGATGATCGTGTACGTGCCTTTGGCGCCGTAGAGGTACGTCACAGATTCCCCGGTGCGGATGCTCTCGTCTCCGAGGAACCAACGGACTTCCGACGGTTTTGCGGACCAGTTGAGCGACAAGTGCACTTCATTCTGATCTTGCTCGAGGACAATCACGGGAGGCCCGGGATCTTCGAGACCCCCCTCCGAGCCGGGTTCAGCCGCCTCGTCACTTAGCACGGCAACCGTCGCGAGGGTGGCAACCTGGAAGCCATCGCCAGCCACATCCAATCGGACCTCGTGGTCTCCCGCCGGCAAGACAAGTGGCACGGTCCGGCCTGTCCACGTTGCGTCCCCGATGGCCCATTGCATCCGCGGATCCGCCGGAGGGCGACCGTCAATCAAGACCGATTGGAACAGGATTTGCTCGCCCGCGCGTGGCGCTTCCGGCGTCCACTTGATCGAATACGTGGCGTTCCATGGGTGGGTCGGATCCGAGATGGTTCGGTCCGCGGGCACGGGGGATTCGCCAGTTGGTTCGGGCTCTTGCGGCGTCCGATGGACACAGCCCGAAAAAATGATCATGATCAGCAACAACAAAACGAACCGGTTCATGCAGCGCCCGACATGTCGAAAATGCGGTATTCAAACTGGTCGCCGTTGCCGTCTGGACCCGGGTCGTAGCCGCCGGGCCGGGCGGCGGGAATGGCGGGGAAATTCTGGGTCATTTCCGTCCAGCTCGGCGTGTACGGCGCAGGCGGGCCGCGACCACCCACGACGGGCAGGCCACCGGTCGACCATTCGTCATCCGGACAGGGGTTTTCGGTACCGTCGAACTCCGTGGCGTCCCGCGACCCGCCCATGACGGAAATGCCATCCTGCGATTCACCGGGGCACGTGTACACAGGAATGGGGGGATAGGGCAGCAGGCCGAGCGCCACGTACTTATCGCTCATGCCCATGAGGTAATGACCCAGTTCATGGACGAGTACCGCCCCGAATTCGCGGGCATCGCCGCTCGTGTCCTCGTCGAACAAGTATGAACCGTCATTGACGACGCGGCCATCCTCCGTCTGGACGCCATTGAGGGTGGCATAGCCGCCCGCGCCAGGCGTGCTGCCGACGATGACCGTGTCAAAGATTGAACATGTGCCAGCACCAAACGTGCCCCTGGGCGCGGTCGGATCTTCACATGCAGGGGGTTGATCGCCAACCGGGGTGCCGGCGGCCTCTTGGTAGCGAGGCCATCCCTGGAAGACCCAGGTTTCCTCAGCGCGAATCCAGCCGTCCGTCGCATCGTACATCAAGTCCGCATATCGGTCCAAGCCACCGCGCACCGAGGCCTCCGACGCGCCGGCCACAAGGCCCATCATGAGATTGTATCCGTAGACCCCATCGTCGAGGTCATTCATGCCGTTGACAAGACGCATGGCATGAGTTTCACCATCCAATCGGAAGCAGAAATCGGAACCCACGCTCAAGCCACTCATGACAAACAAGTGCTGGGTGTACGTGTTGTTCTCAGTATAGGTCACCCATTTGCCATCTTCTAGGATGTCGATGGAGGCTGCTTGCGGCGTGTCCGTGGTCCAGGTCACGGCCGGCCGGAATCCGGTTTTGAAGGCAGCCCACCGCAATCCACCGTCAGATCCCTTGTTGAGATGCGGTTCGTAAACTGGCTCTCCACCACATCTGAATTGCGGAATTCCATCCAACAGAATCTCGACGTCAATCGTGCCGACGACTTCCTGAATGCCGACAGCGCGCAAATCAGGGTTGCTCACCGTCACCTTGGCCGTGTAGGTGCCGATTCCATCTTCGTAGGTGTGGACCGGCGTAGGGCCGTTGGCCCGTTGTCCGTCACCAAAATCCCACCGCACGACATCTGGCACATGGCTCCACGTGTAGCCAAATGTTGCGACATTGCCCGGCGGCACGGTCACCGTGGGGATGACCGGCATCGTCCAAATCGTGATGGGAATTTGCACGCGCTCGACATGCGGGCCCGACGTGGCGGTCAGGACGAGAATGCGTGGACCCACCGCATCGTACACGTGTTCGATGACGGCACCGTACGCCGCGTGTGAGTCTAAGTCCCAAGTGTAGTTGTCCGCAGGCAGATCCCACGTCGCGGTGGCCGCGAGTCGGTTGATGTCGACCGTTGCCGTGATGCCGAGTTTGGTTTCCGTGACCTCAATCTCGAAGGTATGCGCCGCCACGTGTTGCCCTGCGCGAGCTTGTACCGTGACCGTGTAGGTACCGATGCCAGGATAGCGATGGGTCGGGGTTTCGTCGTTGCTGCGCTGCCCGTCGCCGAAGTACCAGGTGTAATTGGCGTCAAATCCCCAAACGGCGCTGAAGGTTGCGACATTTGCGTCGAGTTCTGCTTCGACGGTCAGGGGGAAGTCGTCCAGGAGAATGGTTTGGCTCGCCACTTCCGCGTCGCCGCCAGCCACCGCTTGCACGGTAATCGTGTGGGGTCCGGCGTCCGTGTACACGTGCGCCGCTTCGCGCCCGCTACCAATGCCGCCGTCGCCAAAGTCCCAGGCGAAGTCGGCATCGTCGTGATCCCACCGCGCGGTGACTTCGATGGATGCACCGTTGCGGTCGATCGTGAAATCCAATGGGACGTCTTCGACGACGATTCGGACGGGATCCGGAGTGTATCTGGATTCAGCGAGCCACACCACGGCCCGGACGGTGTACGTCCCTGGAGCTCCATAGTCGTGGCTGGGCTCGATTTCGTTGCTGGTGGCGCCGTCGCCAAAGAACCAATCCACGCGCGCCGGCGCCGCGTTCCAATCGAAACTGAAGGCTGCCTGGTTGCGTTGTTGCGTCCATTCAATGACAGGATCAGGATGGGGGGCAATCACGGGAGACGAGTCGTCTTGTGGCGGCTCAGCCGGAGGTTCCGGCCCGGCGGGCGCCGGGGCCACTTCGATGACGGCGGCCAGGGTTTGGAAACCCGTGCCATTGTGGAAACGCACGGACACCTCGTGACTTCCGGCGGGCAAGTCGATACGTAGGGTGTGACCCTCATGGCGTTGGGTGCCGACAAGCCAGACGACTTGCGTGGCGCCTTGAGGGGCTTCCAGCAGAATCGTTTCGCCCGCGACGGGTTCCAGCGGGAACCAATCGAACGTGACGGGTTCCGGATCCGCGTCCGACTCGGGCTCATCCGTCGTATCCTCGACGGCCTCGGGCGCTGGAGCTGAATCGCTCTGCAAGCAGCCGCCCAGGCTCAAAAAGATGAAGAGAAAGGCCAGCGCGAGGCCTCGCACATCTGTTCCAGCATCGATCTATCACTTGAGGATTGCCGCCCAAACCCTGAAACCTCGGGGCCAGTGGCAGCGCCGTGGAGTTGTGCGCCCGCTGCCTCGGACGACGCCTTGTCGGCGCGATTGGTCAGGAAGCCCAGGAAAGCGCCGCCGCCGAGCATGAGACGGTTGCACCGGCTTCGTGCCGTGTTTGTGGCGGTCGCTGGGACGTGGATGCATGGCTCGAAGCGGCCTTGGACGCGCTCGACGGCGTGGAGGCCAAGACGTTCCAGGTCGGCACGCGATTCCCCGCTGCGTGTGAAGCTGCGGAGAAGGAAATCACACTCAATCCCGAAATTGGGGACACGATTCGCACGGAAGCCAACCGCCTCCTTGGCCCCCGCATTGCGGCGGTGACGGGAATGGAACTTTGCAACGATGCCAGGCCTGATGTGGTCATCCAAGTCGACACCCGGTTCTGGCATGCCGACGCCGCGACGAACAGTGTCTACATCGAAGGCCGCTACACGAAGTCCCGTCGAGACATGCCTCAGACCCATTGGCCGTGCAAGACCTGCCAAGGCCTGGGTTGCTACCAATGCGACGACTCGGGCGTCATGTACGCCATCAGTGTCGAGGAGGCCATCGCCGAGCATGCGCGGGCGTTGTTCGAAGCCCCGGGGAGCGCCTTCCACGGCGCCGGCCGCGAGGACATCGATGCGATCATGGGCGGCACGGGCAGGCCCTTTGTCCTCGAATTGAAGGGCCCCAAGAAGCGCACGGCGGACTTGGAAGCCCTGACGGCGCAAGTGAACGCGCAAGAGGATTTGGGCGTCACAATCAACAGCATGCGCCCGAGCACCAAGGACCGCGTGCAGGAGTTGAAAGCGGGCACCTACGACAAAGAATACGTCGCCCACTGCGAAACGGAGGCCGATGTCACCGCCCAGCAAATCGAAGCCGCGGCCCAGGCGATGCACGGCGTCATGCTTGAGCAGCGCACCCCCGACCGCGTCAGCCACCGCCGCGCCGATCTGGTGCGCAACCGCCGCGTCCACAGCATGACCGTCGAGCGAATCGATGACGCGCGCCATTTCAGTGTCCGCGTCCTGGCCGACAGTGGCGCCTACATCAAGGAAATGGTCAGCGGCGACGAAGGCCGCACGACGCCGAATTTGGCCGAAGCGCTGGGCACGCCAACCGTCGTCAAGTTCCTGGATGTCACGGCCATCCTGGACGACGCCCAAAGTCCCAGTTGACCCCGGCCGCACGGGGCAAGTACGAGCACGCCACACGTTGTGGCATGGTCGTTCGATGGGTCACCATGCCCGACGCATCTGCGCGCCCGCACCTCATGCGGCGAGTCGCGGATGCATCCCAGGACGGCCCCGTGGTCTTGATTTGCTTCGAACGTACGGCCGCGCGGATGGCCGAGGACCTTGGCGACCAGGCCCGCTTGGATCAGATTTTGTTTCTGGACGCCACCGACGGGCGCCACGCGACCACCCCCGGCGACTTGCGGGTCCTGCATGCCAGCCCCGTGCAATTGGAGCGCATCGGCATGCTGGCATCCAAGGCGGCGACCCAATGGGCAAAGGGCCCGCTCACGCTGGTGGTGGACAATCTCAACCGCGTGATGAGCTACAACGACGTGGCCGCGGTGACGGAAATGGGGCACTACGTCGTGAATCATCTCAAAGGCCGCCATTCGACCCATGAATGGATCTGGTGTGGCGACCAACCGCCTCCATCGGGCCTGCACTCCTTGGCCGATGAACATGTTCACCTTCCGGCCACGGTGCGGGCCCATGGAGGCATGCAGAAACCCGCCGACCTCAGGCTTAAATAGGACGACCAGTCACCGACCTCTTACCGTCCACGGCGGACCCCCACTCCGGGAGCCGCCAGGAGAGTGTACCATGCCCATCCGTTCCAAAGGTCTCCGCAGCAAGACGCGCGGTGTTTTCTCCAAGCGCCCCCGCGACCGCGGTATGCCCAGCCCCAACGTGGTCCTGCGCCAGTTCGAGGAAGGCACCCGCGTCGCCATCGTCAACAACCCGGCCGTCCACGCCGGCATGACGCACAAGCGCTTCCAGGGTCAGACCGGCGTCGTCGCCGGCAAGCAGGGCGAAAGCTTCGTCGTCAACATCGTGCACGGCAACAAGCCCAAGACCCTCGTCGTGCGCGCCGAGCACCTCAAGGTCATCCAGTAACATGGACGACGTCATCCTCGAAGACCTCGTCGAAGAGGGCCGCCTGGTCACCCTAGCGGAAGTCAAGAACATGCTCGAAAAGGCGCAGAAGGAGCGCGAGGACATGACCTACGAGCAAAAGATTGCGCTCGAACATGCCCGCCGCTTCGCCCGCGTCAACAAGACGACCGCCGACAAGATGGTCAAGGCCCTGCTGGCCGCCTTCCCCGCCATGGAAGAGAAGTACGCCATCCGCATCACGGACCTGGTGCCCCAGCACCCCGAAGACGTGATGGGCATCCTCCAGAAGGCCCGCATGGACCTCAGCGAGGACGACATCGCCAACATCATCGCGATCGTCGACGAACACTACGTCGCTTAGGAGCGAACATGGAAGACTACGTCCACATCCTCGACTATTTGCCCAACGGCCGACCCGACGCGCCTCCGAGCCGCCGTGGTCCGACCTTGGTCGGTGTGGGCGAGTCCAAGTTCACGCTCTTCGAACTGGTACCCAAGAGTGGCGCCAGCTTCACCATTGGCGACCGCGCCTACGTGGGCAAGGACGCTGATCAACGCACCTTGGTGCAGAAGATTCGCGGCCGCATCACGTACCAAGATCTGACGCCCAGTGCCCACGGTGAATTGCCCTACGTCATCGAGGACATCATCAAGGCCGACGAGAAGCGGTTCGTGGAGTTCTTCAACACGGCACCGCCAATCAGCGTCCGATTCCATGCCTTGGAATTGCTGCCCGGCATTGGCAAGAAGTCGGTCGAGCACATCATGGCGGAGCGCAAGAACGGCCCGTTCACCTCCCTGGAAGACGTGCACGAGCGTGCCCAGATCCAGCACCCGGAGCAGGTCATCATGAAGCGCATCCTGCACGAGCTGGAGGACCCGACGGAGAAGTACCACATCTACGTCAGGCCACCCCAGCAGGAACGCGACGACCGCCGGCGCCGTTACTAGGCCGCCCACCCCTCCAATTTCGTGGGCCAGCGACTCGGGCAACACTTCCTGCGCGACGAACGCACCGTTCGGCGGATCATCGATGCGGCCGCGATCGAGCCCGGCATGCATGTCTTGGAAGTCGGGCCTGGACCCGGCGTCCTTACCGAACCCTTGAGCGAAGCCGTCGGCCCCGACGGCCACGTCACCGCCGTCGAAGCAGATCTCGACCTGGCGGCGGCGATGTCCGGGCGCTACGCCAACGTGGACGTGATTCTGCAGGACGTCATGAAGGTCGATTTGCGTACATTGGCCCCCTTCGACCGAATCGTCAGCAACCTGCCCTACCAGATCAGTGGACCCGTCACGGCAGCATTCCTTGACGTCTTGGCGACCCATCCGTGGGGCCATGCGGTGCTGATGTACCAGAAGGAATTCGCCGAGCGCCTGCTCGCCGGACCGGGTACCAAGGCATACGGCCGCCTGTCCGTGCAAGTCGCGCGCCATTGCGCCATTGAACGAGTCCGTGAGGTGCCACCAGCAGCGTTTGACCCGCCACCTAAGGTGCGCAGCTTGGTGGTCAAATTGACGCCCCACGAGGAGCCACCGTTCGATGTCGGGGATGGCGCCTTGTTCACCAAAATCGTGGATGCAGCGTTCGCTCAGCGACGCAAGCAGCTCAAGAACACGCTGGCCGGCGTGCATCCGCATGCGGCTGATGTCGTGGGTTCCCTTGGGCTCGCCACGCTGCGCCCAGAACAAGTCACACCCGAGGATTTCGCCGCCATCGCACGAGCCTTGGCATGAACTGGGACGGCCTTTTCGTCGCCACCCATCGAGACGTCTATGAGCCAAGCGATGACACATTCCTCCTAGCACGCGTCGTGGGGGATTTGGTCCAGCCCGGCGAGTGCTTCATCGAAGTCGGCTGCGGCACCGGCCTGGTCAGCCTCGTTGCTGCGCGCAAAGGGGCTTCAGCCATCTGCACGGATCGAAATCCCTACGCCGCAGCAATCGCCAAAGCCAACGCCTCGGAGAACCGCCTGCAACTGGACGTGCTGATTGCAGACCTCCTGAGCGGCCTGACCGTCGACGCAGATTGGGTCGTATTCAATCCACCCTACCTACCGACAGCACCGGACGAACACGTCGAAGGGCCTCTGGACTGGGCATTCGATGGCGGGCCGGACGGCAACCAGGTGGCCCTGAGATTTGCCGACCAAGTTGCAGAGCTGCGGCCGCGCAACGTCTTGGTGATCCACAGCAGCCTGAGCGACCCGCGGCCACTCTTGGATCGCATGGCCGTTGCGGGCTACGATCACGAAGTGGCCGCGGATGAGCGGTTGCCGTATGAGCGGTTGTTTGTGCGGCGATTCGAGAGAAAACGCGGCAACAATGCTCATTAGTCGCTAGGTTTGGGCCCATTCATGCGCATTGCAGCCATCGCACTTCTCTTGCTCGTGACCGCACTCGCCGGTTGCGCGAGCGATGAAGGCAACGATGACCCCGAAAACGAACCACTGAGCGGGGAAGAGACCCCCACCATGACACAGACCGAGAGTCAAACCCAGACCTCGGCCCCAGCGCCCGGAAGCGACCCTACGCCCAATCAAAATGAAGCGGCGTCCAACCTGCCGCCGTCCGCCAACCTGAGCGCTGATGCGACCCAAGGCAACCCTCCCTTCGAAGTCGCGTTCACACTCGGGGGAAGCGATGACAACGCGAACCTCACGTGGACCTTCGATGCCGACGGCGATGGCGCCGCCGAAACGTTCGGCGATGCCTTGCCCACCACCTTCAATTTCACCTACGAGACGCTGGGCGAGTTCGTGGCCAACTTGACCGTCAGCGACGGTGAATTTGACGTCAGCGCAACCCTCACAATCAACGTGACCGAAGCCCCCGAACCGCCACGCCCGACCACCACGCACACCTGCGAAGTCCTGATTTTCGGCGGTGCTGGTGGCAGCGGCATCTCAGGCCCAACCCCAGCAGGCAACGTTGGCGGTTGCAACCTGTTGCTGACCACCGAGCCGACCGAGATCATCGAAGTCACGCCCGGCGAGTTCTGCAACGTGCAGGCGGATCTGGACGGCGACACGTTCGCTGATGAAGCCGTTGTGGCAGGCAATGTCTACGGCCCAGACGTCAACATCGTGGCTTTCTGTGAAGCCCCGGCAGCCAACGTCGAGAACAGCCTCACGGTGTCCCCCGCGTAGGCGCGCGCCATACCCGTGCAGGGTCGCCGGATGGATCAGAGCGCAGGGACGTAGGGCCCGCCAATTGCGAAGCCTGTCGGTTCGCTCTCACCACCACCCCAGAGAATGCCTGCCGCTGGCCCAACCCAATCTAGGGTCAGGACGAGGACATCGCCATCCGCGACATCATTTGCCAAGGAAAACGCGAAGTCCACCTGGGCGTAGCCGGTTGGGTCGTCGTGGATCACGGACACCGTCGCCCCACCGAGGAACGAACCTGCCGCCGTCTGCAATCCGATCTCCAGGTCGCCGACCAAAACGTTCGGATTGTTCCCGTGAACGAAGGCATGGGAAAAGTGAACTTGGCCCTCAACAGAGGTGCCAGCTGCATGTGCAATCGAAGGCATCTGGGCCGTCGCGACTTCAACGAGGCCGACGGCAGGACCTACAGCTTGGGCGAGACAAAACGAAGAATCGGAAGCCGCAGAACCAAGATCTTGGATCAAGAAGTCCTCAATGCAGGTGGCTGCGTCGGGATCCGCCGAGAAGTACCAATGCGGCACGTCGGCTTCGACCTCAACAGGCGCCGACGTCACGTTGACTTCCAGGGTCTTGGCGAGGTCGAATTCGCCATCGGAGACGGTAAAGTTGGCCGTGAACACACCGGGCTCGGCGTAGTCAAAGGTCGCGTTGAGCGTGAAGTTGGCTTCCATTCCCTCGAAGTCGGCGGTGCCATCTCCATCGGCGTCGAGCGTCCAGAAGAGCGTATCACCATCAGGATCCGTCGCTGAAAGATTGAAATCGACAGACAAGGGAGCCTCTCCGCGCAGAACGGACGCCACTAGAGTCAATCCAGGGGACTGGTTGACACGCTCGTCGCCTTCGTCGGGCTCAGAACTTTGCGACGTGGTTGACGTTGTTGTCGTCGTGGTTTCTTCGCCCGAGGTGATGGGCTCTGGCTCCGTCGGTTCAGAATCTGCATCGTCCCCGGCACAGCCGGCCATCGCCATCGAAATGAGGAACAGCGCCACGAGCGCAACACGCGTAACCATACGCAAGGCGAGAGCGCTGGACAAAAAAGGATTCAGGTCGTTGTTACAGGCGCAACAACGCCAACACCGCCTCGACCCCGTGCGCGGCGTTGGCGACGCGGGCTTCGGCTTGCACCCAGGTCATGCCCGGGCCGGTCACGGCGAGTCCGACCGGCTTGTCGAACTGGAGACTCAGCTCTTGGAGGGTCTTGGCCGTGGCGTGGGTGATGATTTCGTCGTGCTTGGTTTCGCCTTGCACGACAACGCCGATGACCACGACGCCGTCGACATCGTCGCGCGCCAGAAGGCGCTTGGTCGGTAGCGGCAGGTCGTAGACGCCGGCACATTGCTCCGTGGCGATGACTTCGGCACCGAGTTCAGCTGCCTTGTCGCGGGCGAGCTTGGCCATCGTGTCGGTGAGTTCGATGTTGAACGTCGCCTGCACAATGGCGATGCGGGCGCCTTGGGCCTTGGACGCGGGCGCGGCAGCCTGCGGTTCGGGTGCATGGCTGCGCACGGGCGCGGGATCGCGGCGTTGGATGGGCGGCCACACTTCGGGGCGGCGCTTAACGGCCTCAGCAGGGGCTGGTTCCGGTTCAGGCGCGGCAACAGGCGCAGGCTCCGGAACAGGAGGTTCTGGTTCAGGAATGGCGGCGGGTGCAGGAGGTGCGGGTTCAGTCCGAGGCTTGCGTTCGAACACCTCGAACTCGTCCTCGACTTCGACAGGTTCAGCCGTCGGAATCTCCGGTTCTGGCTCAGGTTCTGGCTCTGCCTTGCGTTCGTAGACCTCGAATTCGTCGTTCTCGTCCGTGGTCACCATCTCGGCAGGCTCGGCGCTCTGGGCCTGGCCGCGTGCCAGCATTGCTTCCAGGGCGTCCTCATCCAGCACCATGTGTAGGTTCTCCAAGAGAAATGAAGGTCAAGAGTCCTTTGCTTCGCCTTCGCCGTTTTCGATGGACCCAATGTCCTCGAATCCTTGGCGTTGGCCCGTGCCACTACGCTGCGTCAACTCGCCTGGATGCTCCATCATCCAGAACGCATTCGTGGCATGTTCGCGCACCCGATTGTCCACGACATCGATCAAGGCCTGACCATCGGCCTCGTCCATGTGAATGATGACCTCAAGGACGGGCACACCCGTGGCTTGTTGGCACATCTGCAAACCGAGGCTTGCATCCTGAGCACATTGCTTGTCGATCTCCTCCGGCCCTGCCATGCCGCAGGCAATGACAATGTCGCACCCGGCGTCAATCAACTGACGAGCCGCAACGCCGAGGTCCTTGAATCCCGGGACAGTACGCCATGCAATTCGATCACTTGGGACGCCGTGCTTGTTGAGTTGATCCACGGCGCGGGGGCCTTGGCGGCACACGGCGAACGTCGTGTCCACGATGCCATACACTGCCCTGCCGCGCGCGGGAGGAACTTGGGCCGCCGCATATTGGGCGACAATGTCTGCCAGGCTCATGGGTGCCGCCTCATGGGGTTGCGAATGAACCATGTCAGGCCAACGAGGAAGACGACGACGCCTGCGACCAGCAGCACCATGGCGAGGGTGGTGGCGACGGGCGCATCGCCAAACAACACATCGAGAAACATCCCGAGGGCGATTCCCGAGGCGCCGAGACCGAGGTACGTGCGCGCCGACTTGCGA
Organism: Thermoplasmatota archaeon; assembly: GCA_049617695.1. GTDB lineage: Archaea > Thermoplasmatota > E2 > JACPAO01 > JAHFTW01 > JBFKXH01. The sequence goes on from JBMZJT010000009.1 coordinate 23,190, forward strand.
TTCAAGTTTCACCACCGTAGAGGGATTTCTCGGCCACGCGTTGGCTGATCTTCTCGATGATCTTGCGCGTGCCTTGCAAGTCGCCGACGAATTGAGGCAAGCGCACGACTTTGCAGTCGATGCCCCGTGCGTCAAAGTTGGATTGAACCTGGGCTTCGTCGTATTGCTGATCGAAGCCGAGCGCGAACACGTCGGGCTCCATCTCTTCGACGATGCGGTAGTAGTCGCCCTTGTGACCCAGGACGGCCATGTCGACCGGCTTGAGCGCTTGGACCATGTCCCGCCGATGCATTTCCGGCGTGATGGGTGCGTGCTTCTCCTTGGCGACGCTTTCGTCGCGCGCGATGACCACGACGAGCTCATCGCCCAGCTTCTTGGCCTCGTCCAGCATGTGGACGTGCCCGGGATGCAGGAGGTCGAAGACGCCCGTGGTCATCACGCGGATGTGCGGACGGGGGTTGCCGGCGTCTGCCACGCTTCGACGACGTCCGCCCCGGTCAAAAAGACGAGGCCGTGGGCCGCAGCATAGGCCTCGGCACCGGCGCGGTCGAGGGCTTTCCCGTCAGGACCCAACATTTCGCAAATCGTGGCGCTTGGGACGAGATCGGCTTGGCGCAGCAGTTCGATGCTCAGCTCCGTGTGGCCTTCACGAGCGGCAAGTCCATCGTCTTGGCCGTTGAGCAACGTGACGTGACCAGGCGCCCGGAAGCTGGCACCGAATTCTTTGGCAACGACTGCTGCATCCTTCCCTTGTGCTTCCTCGAGGAACGTGGCGAGTTCCGTGATGGTCAAGGCGCGGTCGGCGTCCGTGATGCCTGTGAACGTGGCGCGGTGGTTGATGGTCAAGCCGAACGCCGGCTTGCTTGGATCGTACGCGATGTCGTTGGGAACGAGGTGCTGCAAGGCAGGGTGTTGCGGCGCGGCGTTGGCCAGCAAGTCACTGAGCCATGGCAGGCCTAGGAGACGGTGGTGTTCGGGGGCCAGGGTCGTGCAGACGAGGCCGCCGGCGTCGGTGCGCAGCGTGCGCAGGTGTTCGGCGGTGGCGAATTGACTTGCGACGACCATGTCGGTTTCTTCTTCGCGCCCGTCGGCGTCGTAGAGAAGGACAATCTGGCCGTTGCGCAGGGCTTCCACGGCCTGCTGCAATCGGGGGGACACAAGCGACCCACGAAGGAGTCGCATATCAAGAATGGGTGACTACGCTTTCTTGCGTAGATTAGGCTGCGGCGGATTCATCAGCCGGCTCGGCCGGCAAATCGACATCCTGCTCCGCTTCGACCGTCGCAGCTTCCCAGTTCTTGCGGTAGGTCGTCACGTAACCGGCGATGCGGTTGCGGTAGGTGGTGCCCTTGACATCCGTCAGCTCATCGACCATCTTCTTGTTGTGCTCATAGTCATCGCTGAACTTGTCGTTGTAGCGGTTGACGAGCTCGATGGCGACACGCTTGATGTAGGTCGGACGGATGTTACCCATGGGAAGCAGGGCCGCGTGACCTGGACCCAGATTTAAGGCTTAGGGCAGAATCGAGGGGCGTGTTCTGGAAGGACGCCCTCCTGGTGGCCGCCGGCGGGGCCCTCGGCGCCGTGACTCGCTTCGCCATCAGCCAAGCCATGCGCACCAGTTTCCCGTGGGCGACGACCCTGGTCAACCTGGCAGGTTCCTTCGCCTTGGGCTTCTTCCTGCTGCCCGGCGACTGGAGCCACGGCCCCCGCCTCCTGTTGGGCGTCGGATTTCTGGGCGCCTTCACGACGCTGAGCACCTTCAGCGTGGAGACCGTCGACCTGCTGCGGACTGGCCAACAAGTCCGCGCCGGCACCCACGTGGCCATCAACGCCCTCGGCGGCCCGTTGCTCGCGTGGATTGGCTGGCGCCTCGCCTAGAAAAGCGTCGCTTGGCCGCCATCCGACTTCGGCTTGGGCTTCGGCTTGACCGGCTCTGGCTCGTCGGCCGACTCGAAGGCCCCAAAGGCATCCGTTTGCTTGGGCCCCGCCTCTTCCTCCATGACCTTGACCTGCTCGCGGATTGCCTTGACTTCCTTGCTCTTGGCCGTCTTGTCCAACAGCAAAGCGACCACGTCGTCGTCGAGTTCCAGGTCGAACGTGGCGTGGACGGCGAATTCCTCGTCGTGCTGGAACAGGAACAGGAACGCGTCCAGCTGACCTTGGCGCGCCTTGCGCTTGGATTGGTGGGTCCAGGCACCAAGCGCCGTCGCCAGTTTGTCCTTGACGCCGCGCGCGCCACGGCTGCGACTCATCTTCGAGAGCCACTGCGGGAAACCGAATGGCGTGAATTTGCGAGGGCCTTCGTTCTGCTTGGCTCGGTTGACGCCGATGGTGGCAAGATCGCCAGCGTAGGCCCAGAGACGGTAGTTCTGCTTGCGGCGCGTGCGACCCAAAAACACGTCGGCTCGACTCAGGGCCTCGTAACCGCGCACCAAATCCTCCGGATGCACGTATTCCTTGGGCAGATTCTCATCCACCCAGAGAACCTGATCTTCCGGCGTCGCGTCGATGGACCGCATCTCGCGCCGAAGTTCATCCATGTCGCGTGACTTCAGGATGTGCCGCACGCCGTCGAACATGTTGCCCGTCGTATCGCGGGTGCCGAGGCTACCCAGGACCTCTTCGCCAAGATGCGTGCGGCCCACGCAAATGGATTCCAAGTCCCGCACGGCAGCCCGAAGGTCGCCGCCGGCGCGTGCAGCGATGGCTTCCAAGACCGCCGGTTCGGCCGTGATTTCCTCTTTTTGGAGGATGCCGGCGAGGGCCTTGGGAATGCTGCGGACGTTGACCCGCGTGAACTTCAGGGTGTCTGCGAGGCTGTTCAGGGCGCTGCCGGAGCCCTTCGTCAAGCCATACAGGTCGTTGACGATGAGGATGATGGGTTGCTGTGTGCGGCGAATCGTGTCAATGATCTGCGCCTTGCCGCCCGCATCACTGAGATTTTTGCCATCGGCAGTCGTGTTGCCCCCCTTGAGGCGTTCGTAGAGATTGTCCGCCTCGTCCAGGATGATGAGCTTGCGGCCGCCGTCGCTGCCGGTGCTGTGAAACGCGCCGTCGTCACCGAAGGTCTGGTGAATGGCGCCGGCCGTCGCCACGCGCTTGATGCGATCGGCGTTGCGCGCGTCACTGGCGTTGAGCTCAATGGGCGCCCAACCCATGTCCATGGCCAAGGCCAACGCCGTGCTGGTTTTGCCCGTGCCAGGAGGACCCGCAAGGATGACGGCCCGCTTGGCAGGCGCCCCGCCAACCCATGAATCAGCCCATTCTCGCAGCTTCTTGAGACTGGGTCCATTGCCCACGACGGCGGCAAGACTGCGCGGGCGATGCTTCTCGGTCCAGTCCACGAGCGGGCGAGTCGCGTCGCCGTCTTAGGGTTGTCCGAGCAAGTCGTCGATCCGGCTCTCCGGCCGGGGCTCGGCCAGCACGAATTGCTCCCGACAAATCTTGAGGCTCTTGCGTTGACCGGGCCAAATGTATGTGGCCATTGCTTCCTCGGCCGGTAGCCACGCGAAGCCCGTGTGCTCGTCATTGAGGACGACCTCGGCGTCAGCGGCGACTTCGGCGCAAAATACGGGGCTCAGGATGATTTGGTCCTGCTTGGCTAGGTAGAATCGGTTGACGTAACTCGCCGTGTAGAACGCCAGAGGCACGAGGCCCGTTTCTTCATCCAGTTCCCGGCGCGCGGTCTCGTACGCGGTTTCGCCGGGGTCAATGTGTCCTTGAACCGGCGCCCAGCAACCGCCAAGCATCACGTGCGGGGCGCGCTTGAGGCAGAGCCACTCGTCGCCTTGGCTGGTGCGTCGAAAGACGTAGCAATCGGCGAAGCGGCTTGTAATCTCAGGCATGGTCTTCCAACAATCGGCGCAGCCGTTCGACGGCTTCATCGGCATCTTCGCGCGTCACGTCCCGGTGCGTCACGAACCTCGCCGTTGGACCATTATCCCGGGGCAAACAGCCAACGCCAATCTCGCCGGCGACATCGCAGAAGTCAGGGCCGCTCATGCCAGTCTTGGACACGTCGACCATGATCATGTTGGTGTCGACCGTATCCACGTCGACGTCGAGCCCGGGCAGCTTTCGGAGCTTCTTGGCCAAGTACGTGGCCAGCGCATGATCGTCGGCGAGCTTCGACGCATGGTCCAAAGCGACGAGCCCGGCTGCGGCGAGCACGCCGACTTGTCGCATGCCGCCGCCAAGGGCCTTGCGCACGTGACGGGCTTGGTCGATGAATGCTGCATCGCCGGCAAGCAGGCTGCCGACGGGTGCACCGAGGCCCTTGCTGAGGCAGATCATCACGCTGTCAGCACCTGCGACCAGGTCCGCCGGGCGCTTGCCGACGGCGGCGTTGAGAAGCCTGGCGCCATCGACGTGAAGTTTGGCGCCGACCGCGTGAGCATGGTCGCGGACAGCCTCGTAGGCATCTTGGGGCCAAATGCGGCCGCCACTCCAGTTGTGCGTGTTCTCGATGCTGACCATTTTGGTCGGCGCAAAATGCGGATCATCGGGGTACACATGGGCTTGAACTTGACCCGGCGTGAAGACGCCGTTTCGACCTCGCACCGTCCGCACCGTGGCACCGCTAAGCATGGCCGCGGCGCCGCCTTCGTAGAGGGCGATGTGGCAATTGTCCTCGCAGACGACTTGGCCGCCGCGTGCGGTGTGAATCCAGGTCGCAATCTGGTTGGCCATCGTGCCCGTCGGGACGAACAACGCCGCTTCCATCCCAAGCAAATCCGCGACACGATCCTGCAGGCGCTTGACCGTCGGGTCTTCGCCAAAGACATCGTCCCCGACTTCGGCCTCGGCCATGGCCTTGCGCATCGCTGGGCTGGGGCGGGTTACGGTGTCGCTGCGAAAGTCCAGGAAGCGGGCCACGATGCCCGAGGCGCGCCGCCCTACTTCGCCTCTACGCCGGTTCGGCAGTCATCATTTGATCCAACCAGGCATGCAAATCCCGTTCGACTTGCAGCAATTGCCGGTGAGCATCCAACACGGCACGCAAATTGTCGGCCATGCTTCTGCCTCGACCGCCAAGCCTTCAAGACCTTCGCCAGGGGCTAAGGTCCAAAGTGCTCTTCTTCCCAGGCATCCAACTCGGGGTCGTGCTTCCACGGGTCGTCGAGGCGCGTCAACCTGCGACCCCAGTAAATGGTGGCCACGCTACCATAGACGGCCGATAGCGCGCCACCGACGGCGAAGTAGGCATTCACAGTGCCCGTGAACATCAAAGCGACGCCGACGATGACGTACCAGCGCGCGTCGTCGCGCTTCTTTCGCAGGCGCTCCTTTTCGGCGTCAAGAGCCGTGTAGCGGGCGTCCTCCGTGGGCGGTTGCCGATAGAGGATGCCTTCGTCGTCCACGGCGGCGACTTGGGCGGCGTCCGTGTTCAAGGTTGTGGAGCGGGTCGCCATGCAGCGGCGAGGGCGGCATTGGCGTCGCGAAATCCGAACCAGAACCGGTTGCAGCCGACTTCACCGGTTTGGATGCCACTTAGACGCATCACGGCCACTTGATCCGCTTCGGATACGGCGAGGGCCAGGGCGTGGCTCAAGTCGGCATCGCCCAGCACCCGCTCCATCAGCAAGTGATGCTGCCCCCATCCGGCACGGTACCAGCCACACGGATCGTCCGGAGTTTCCAGGTCGGCCAGCACCTGCGCCATGCGTTGTTCCAGGAGGATTCGGTCGGCCGGGTCATCGGGGACGGCTTCCGGCGGAAGGCCCTCGCAGATGGAGTGAGCGGCTTCGCGGACGACAGCGGACGGGAGACGACGGACGTCCCACTGTTGCACGGGCGGGATGTCGAGCACGACTCCGGCGATTGCACCGACCGTGCGCGCCGAAAGGATGAGTCCGCCAGCCGTCGCGGTTGCGGCTCCAGCAACGCGCACCCATTCGCCGTACAGCGAAGGATCTCCATGTCCGGCCGCATACGCGAGGGTCCCGTGGATGACCATTTTGCGAGGAACCGTAGATTCGCGCGGCTGCAAGGTTTGCCCCGGCCCGTGACAATCACAGGCCGATGGCATCAGAACACCGCAGGCTCGCGGTATTCCCCGTAGACATCCACCATTGCGGTGCGGATTTCGCCAAGGGTCGCGTAGGCACGGCTGGCGTCGAGGAGGAACGGCATCAGGTTGGGCCGGTCGCTGCCGGTGAGACTGCACGCTTCCTGGAGCTTGTTCAGGGCGGTCTCGACGGCGGCGTTGTCGCGGGTCTTGCCTGCCTTCAGCGCAGCCAGGCGCTCGACTTGGCGGCGTTCGCCTTCTTCGTCGATCTTGAGGATCTCGTCGTACGGCGGCTCCTCGATGCGGTGCTTGTTGACACCGACGATGATGCGGTCTTCGTTCTCGATCGACTTCTGGTAGCTGTAGGCGGCATCCGCGATTTCACGCTGGAAGAAGCCATTCTCGATGCCGCGTACGATGCCACCGAGGGCGTCGATGCGGCGGAAGTATTCGTTGGCCTGCTCTTCCATTTCCGTGGTCAGCGTCTCAAGGTAATAGCTGCCCGCCAGCGGATCGATGGTGTTGGTCACGCCGGATTCTTCGGCGATGATTTGCTGGGTCCGAAGCGCGATGCGAACCGCCTTTTCGGTGGGCAGCGCGAGGGCTTCGTCGAAGCTGTTGGTGTGCAGGCTCTGGGTGCCGCCCAGCACGGCGGCGAGGGCTTGCAAGGCAACGCGGACGATGTTGTTCTCCGGCTGCTCGGCGGTGCAGGTCATGCCGGCGGTCTGCGTGTGGAACCGCAGCCACATGGCACGTTCGTTGGTGACGCCGATTTCATCCTTCATGAAGCGAGCCCAAATCCGGCGCGCGGCGCGGTACTTGGCGATTTCTTCGAAGAAGTCGTTGTGGGCGTTGAAGAAGAAGCTGAGGCGCATGCCGAAGGTGTTCGGGTCCAAGCCACGGGCCACGCCACGGCGCACGTAATCCATGCCGTTGGCCAAGGTGAAGGCCAGTTCTTGGACGGCTGTGCTGCCGGCTTCACGGATGTGGTAGCCGGAGATGGAAATCGGGTTGAAGCGCGGCGTGTGCTCGCTGCCCCATTCGAACGTGTCGAGGCACAGCTCGACACTTGGCTCAGGAGGGAAGATGAACATCTTCTGGGCCTGGTATTCCTTCAGGATGTCATTCTGAATCGTACCCGTGACTTGCTCCAAGGGGACGCCTTGGTTCTCGGCGGCGGCGAGGTACATGGACCAGACCATCGGCGCGGGGCCGTTGATGGTCATGGAAACCGACACATCATTCAGAGGGATGCCCTCAAAGAGCCGATCCATGTCGGCAGTGGTGTCGATGGCGACGCCGACCTTGCCGACTTCGCCAAGGCTCCATTCGTGGTCGGAGTCGAAACCTTGCAGCGTCGGGAAATCGAACGCCGTGCTCAGGCCGGTTTGTCCGTGAGCGAGGAGGTACTTGAAGCGCTCATTGGTCTCCGCGGCGGTGCCGAAGCCGGCGAATTGGCGCATGGTCCACAGGCGGCCACGGTACATCGTCGGCTGGGGCCCGCGGGTGAACGGGAATTCGCCGGGGTGCCCAAGATCCTTGGCCGGGTCGAAACCGATGGCGTCGAGGTCTTCTTGGGTGTAGAGCCGGCGGACTTCCCGGTCACTGAGGTTGACGAACTTCTCGCGGCGTTCGGGGAACCGGCCCAAGGCCTTGGCCAACGTGCCTTCCTCCCAGGCGCGCTTCTTGGTGCCTTCGGGGGCTTCCGGCGCCGGCAGGTGGGTGGTCTCGCTCATGAGCCGCGCAAAGGGATGGGCGGATAAGGGCTACCGGGAGAATGCCCGGGCCGGATCCTCGAAGGCCTTGAACTCCAGCGCATTGCCTGATGGATCGCGCAGAAACATGGTCCATTGTGCCCCGGTTGTGCCAGCGTAGCGTTCGTGGGGCTTGATGATGAACTCCGTTCCCGCGGCTTCGAGTCGGTCGCGCAGGGTTTGCCAGGCCGCAACGTCCAGCACGAGGCCAAAATGTGGGATCGGGACGTTGTGCAGGTCCACATGGTTGCTGCCGGCGTCTGTTGCGTCGTAGCCGGCGACCACGTGTGTCACCATTTGGTGGCCGTGGAAATCCCAGATGTCGGCGTGGCTTTGCTCCACGGCGAGTCGTCCGCCCAGGGTCTGGTAGAACGGGCGGACCGCTTCGAGGTCATGGACCGGGACGGCGATGTGGAATGGATGCATGCGCAACCATTTCGGTCCAACCTCAAGACCCCTACCAGTGCACAGGCCCTGGCGTCGGCAGGACCGCTAGGACGGCGCGGGTATCGGTGATGACGCAATCGACGCCCCAGGCGGCCAAGTGCTGGGCGCGTTCCGAGTCGTTGACCGTCCAGACGCCGAGACGGAAGCCGGCGGCGCGGCAGGTATGGAGCGTGTCGTCGTCGGCGAAGCTATGATCGAGGTTCAACCAACTGCAGCCTGCTTTGGCGGCTTGGCGCAGGTCTTCGTCGTCGGGAGGCCCAAGCACAATGAGGCCGCGCTGGACGTTGGGATGTTCTTTCTGAGCCTTGCGCAGGGTGCGTGGATCCATGGCGCTGACGAGTGCCTGGTCTTCGAGGCCGTGTGCTTCGACGAGCCGCAAAGTCGGTTCCACAGCGTGCTTGTCTTTGACTTCGAGATTCCATAGCACGTCGCGCCCCGCCAACTGTTGCATCACTTCGTCGAGACGGGGAATCGGGCCTTCGCCGGTGTCGTAATCACACAGCTCCTCGTACGTGAAGTCGGCGACGCGGCCGTTGCCATCGGTGGTCCGGTCGATGCCAGCGTCGTGCAGCACGACGACTTGTTTGTCGTGGGTCAGGCGCAGGTCCATTTCGAGGCAGGGGAAGCCGGCATCGATGGCTTGTTCGAACGCGTGGAGCGTATTTTCGGGATGATCGGCGCTCAGGCCGCGATGGGCGGCTGCGAAGCTCATGGCTCGTCGCTCACGCTTGCTCCACGGAGATGTGGCCCTTCAGGTGGGTGTGCGGGAAGGCGATGTCGATGCCTTCGTCGCGGAACTTGTCATGGATTTGGTGAATCAAGTCGGTCTTGACGCGGATGACGCTGCTGCGCACGGGTTCGACCCAGACGCGGAGTTCCAAGTCGACGCTGCTGGCACCAAACCCGATGCTGACGGCGTTGGGTTCGGGATTCTTGAGCACTTCAGGGTGGTTCTTGCCCAGTTCCACGAGGGTTTGCATGGCTTTGCCAAGGGGCGTGCCGTATTCGACGCCGACAAGGATGCGGAAGCGCAGCTTGCGGGCATGGCTGAAGTTCTTGATTTTCTGGCCTTCCACGATACGATTTGGGATGGTGATCTTCTCGTGATCGAAGGTGAGGATGGTCGTGGCGCCAAGGGCCACGTCTTCTACGATACCTTGCACGCCGTCGATCTCGACCCAGTCGCCGATATCAAACGGATGGTTGTAGAAAATGAGGAATCCAGCGATGATGTCGCCGATGGTGTCGGCGGCGGCGAGGCCGATGACGATGCCCGCGAATCCGGCGCCTGCGAGCAGGCCCGTAAAGGCCGTGGTGAGGCCCCAAACGCCCATGAGGGTGATGGCCGCCACAGTCGCCACGGCAATCGTGACGGTCATCTGCATCGGTTTGGTGCGACCGATGAGGCCTTTGGTCTTGTATTCGTCCAGCCGGCGCAGTTTGGCGATGCGCTTGGCGGAGCGTTCCAGGGTTCGCTTGGTCAGCCGGACGACGGCCCAGGCGACGAAGAACGTGACCACGGTGGCGATGAGCCGTACCAGGAGTTGGTTGGCCGGGTCATTGAACCAGCTTTCGACGGGTCCCGCAGACTCGGGCAAGGGGATCGTCGTGCCGTTGGTGTGGTTCGCCACACGCCTTCACCGGAGGGCACCTCTTCAGGGTGACGGCATGTGTCGTAGCCGGCAACGGCCTCTTGTCGGCACCGGCCAAAGGGATAAAGTGGCTCACCGGTTGGCGCGGGTACTGTCCCAGCCACCTACGGGTCGGATGGGTGAACACGTTCAGGGAGAACGAAAATGTCTGGTCTAGAAGGGGTCATTGCGGCCCAATCCTCCATCTGCTTCATTGACGGCGCCAAGGGCATCCTGTCCTACCGTGGTTACGACATCAACGAACTGGCCCCCAACGCCACGTTCGAAGAGACCGTTTTCCTCCTTTGGGAAGGCCGCCTGCCCACCGCCGACGAACTCGCCGCCTTCAAGGCCGACCTGGCCAGCCGCCGCGAACTGCCCCAAGTCGCCATGGACGTCCTGGAAATGGTCGCCGAGCACATGACGCCCATGGATGCCCTGCGCACCGTGACGAGCGCCCTGGCCGCCGCCGAAGACGACCCGGACAACGCCGAAGTCGACGCGGGCAAAGAGAAGGCCAAGAACCTCACCGCCCAAGTGGCGACCATCATCGCCCACTACCACCGCATTCGCAGCGGCCAAGATGTCCTGGCCAGCAAGCCCGAACTGAGCCACGCCGGCAACTTCCTGTGGCTCCTTAACGGCAAGGAACCGACGCCCGCCGCCGAGCGCGCCATGGACGTCGCCCTGATCCTCCACGCCGACCACGACCTCAACGCCAGCACCTTCGCAGCCCGCGTTACCGCCGGCACCCTGGCCGACATGCACGCCGCCGTCACCAGCGGCATCGGCGCCCTGAAGGGCCCCCTGCACGGCGGCGCCAACATCGGCGTCATGAAGATGCTGCTCGAAATTGACGAAAGCGGCACCGACACCACGACCTGGGTCAAGGAAGCCCTCGCGGCCAAGAAGCGCATCATGGGCTTTGGTCACCGCGTCTACAAGACCCTCGACCCCCGCGCCGTCCACTTGGAAGCCCTGAGCAAGGACCTGGCCGAGCAGGCCGGCGACATGAAGTGGTACGACATGAGCCTGGCCATCCAGAAGGAAGTCAAGGCCCAGAAGAACCTCGACGCCAATGTCGACTTCTTCAGTGCCAGCAGCTACTACACGATGGGCATCCCGCTCGACCTGTACACGCCGATTTTCGCCTTGGCCCGTGTCAGCGGCTGGACCGCCCACGTGCTCGAACAGCACGGCAACAACCGCCTGATTCGCCCCCTGAGCGACTACACCGGCGAACTGGGCAAGACGTGGGTTCCCGTCGAGGAACGCACCGTTACGGCGTAACCGGCTTCACCCGGAACCAAGCAGGCACCCACGCCAGCGTCACCACGGCAGCGGTCAGCACCGCGACCACGGTCGCCGCGAACATCTCCACGCTGCCTGGAATGGATCCCGCCAAGAACACGGCGAAGGCGCAGCCCGTCGTCAACGCCGAAAAGACGACGGCGCGGCCAATTCCAGCGAGTTCCTTGGCAGCATCCTTGCCCCGCACGAGGCCGTTGACCAAGTGGACGGCATAGTCGCTGCCCAGGCTCGTCACGAAGGCCAACGGAATCAGGTAGACGAAGCTGAGGCGCAAATCGAAGACCGGCTCGGATAGCAAGGCCAGCCACACAATCATGCCGGCCAGCAGCGCGGTGGTGCTGGCAGCGATGGCGCGCCAACTGCGTGTGACCCAACCGACGAGGGCGCCAAGGACGACGAGGTCCACGATGGCCGACACAAGAAGCCAATCCGCGGCTTGCTCATTGATGCGATCCAAGGCCGTGAGGGTCCCAAAGGAATGCGCCTCGAGTTCCGTCGGATTGACTTGGGCCAGGACCGCCTGCATCGTCGCGACGGCACGGGCCGTGGTTTCGTCGTTGCTTGGAATGTCAAGGAAGGAGAACGTCCAGGTGATGTCGTAGTCGGCGTTGGTGAAACTGCGAATCAGCGGAATCCAGCGGTCGTCGCTCCACATGTCGTCCATGAGTTGCGTCAAGCCGGCTTGGTCTTGGTCACGCACGGCGGCAAACCGCTCCGGTTCGCCTTGCACGGGCTCGAGAATGGGCGCCAGGATGGCGGCGGGCACGCTTTGGGCTGGACCCAAGGGGCCGCCGTCGAGCGTGAGTTTGAGGTCCAACACGAAGGGGAGACTCAGCACCCCGTCGAACAATTCCTGATCTTCCATGGCCAAATGCGTCTGGATCAACTCCTCCATGGCGGCGGGCCGCGTCAAGTCGCCTTGGTGAATGATGGCCTCGTTGCCCGTGGTTTCCATGACCTCCTCGAAGCGGTCGTACATGACGAGCATGTGACTCGGCTCGGGTTCGTCAGGCAGGTTGGCTTGGACGGTCTGGGTTGCAAACCGCGTCTCCGTGGTGAGGGGCAGCAGCACCAAGACGCCGAGCATCAAGCCAGCCGCAAGGTAGCGACGGCGCGGCGCCAACCATCCGGCAGCACGCGTCCAAGCGTCGCTGGCGCGGAACCCATCGCCCCACGTCATGGCCGGCAAGAGCGTCAGGCTGGCGACGAGCATCAGCGCCATGCCAATGACCGTGGCCGTGCCGACTTCAATGATCATGGGCGCACCACTGAGCATGATGACCAGGAAACCAGCAATCGTGGTGACCGTGGCCACGACGAGGGCGACACCGGCTCGGCGGCCGGCATGGCGCATGGCATCCTCAGGTGATCGTTTGGCGGTCAATGCCTCGTGTTGGACGTGGATGGCATAATCGACGCCGACGCCCAGCAGCAACGGAAACAGCGCCATGGAGATGAAGCCCACCGAGAGGCCGAGGGCAGTCATCGAGGCGAGCGTCCACAGCAACACGGTGCCGACGACGAGCATCGCGACCATGGCGCGGCGCACATCGCGCAAGGCAATGGAGAGAATGACCGTCAAGACCACGAGGGAAATGGGCACAAGCAGACCCAGGTCGCGTTCGACGCTGCGATCGACGATGGCGATCCAACTCTGGACGCCCCAGGCATCCAGGTAATCGTTGTTCCACAAGTCGTACGGCTTCTCGGCGCCGACGGGCAAGGCGCGGTACTCCGCAATCAGGTCGTTGATGAGGCCCGCCGTGGCCGCTTGGTCACCGGACGGGTCGTAGAGGATGCTGATGATGGTCGCGCGTTTGTCGTCGCTGAAGTAGAACGCCAAGGATCCGTCGTCCGTTGCTTCGAGAACTTGGACCGCGCTGTCGTATTCTTCCTGCGTCTCGGGCAAGGCGAACGAGCCGCCAGGGAAGTAGGAGTAGACCAACTTGACCAGATACGGGAAGCCTGTGTAGGCCAGGACCTTGTCTTCCCCAGTTTCCTCCTGGAAACGCCGATCCACGTACTCGTAAAGCGCTTCAACGGAACGACTCGCTTCGATGCTGCTGGTGTCCGTGACCGGTTGGCCGTCGGCTTGGGCATCCGGCAGCAATTCGAAGTAGACCAATTCGGAGTTGATGCCGGAAACGTCGTCGCGCAGGGCGCGGAAGGCGTTGGCATCTACGTCGTCGCGGGGGAACGTACCGGCTTGGACGTCCGTGGCAACGTTGGGTGGCACGAAGGCGAGGATGCTGATGGCAAGCAGATCCAGCAGCACCATGACGGTGAGGACTTGGCGGCGGTGGCGGACACTCCAGGCCATCCATTGGCCAGCCTTTTCGGGTAGATTCATGCAAGCTCCTGGACGTATTGATCGACGGTTTCGAGCTGGGCAAGGCGGGCGACCTCGGCCTGGAGGGCGTCACTCGTGGCGCGTGGCTCTCCGGCTTCGACGGGATCGCCGATGTGCAGGGTCACGGGGCCACCCATGCGAAACCAAGTGCCCTTGCGCCGTTCGAGGCTGCCCCGGATACCCATGGGAATGATGGGCACGCCCGCGGCTGCTGCGATGCGAACAGCTCCCGTGTGGAAGCGATGGATGCGTCCATCTGGACTCCAATCGCCTTCCGGGTAGAGACATACGAGGTGGCCGTCACGCAACGCTTGCACGGCGGCCTCCACGGCAGGCTCATCCCCACCTGTGCGAGCAATGGGAAGGGCGCCAATCCAGCGCAGGAAACGCCCACCAATTGGATGGTCGAAGGCTTCCTTGTGTGCCATGTTGGCCATGTAGCGAGGGGTCGCCGCGGCCACGATGAAATGGTCCACGACGCTGGCATGATTGGCCACCAAAACCGCGGGGCCATCCGGGATCTCGCCATCGATGTCGAACCGGAACGCCCGCGTCCACATCGGGACGAATAGGTTGCGGACCTTGCGATACCCCTTCACAGGTTGCAACCCCACGGCTCCTTAATGAGAGAGCCCGTCCAGCAATTGTGTACGGGCTGGGCTTTCACGAAGGCGCCGCCCTCTTTTGGAGCCTCCATTTGGCATGGATTCTCCTGGCCTTGGCGACCCTGCGCCGGCCCCGCGCAGGCGACGCGTCGCACACCGTGCTGATCGCAGCGCGCAATGAAGCCCCACGCATCCAAGAGACCCTCGATCGATTGCAGGATGAACGCGTCATCGTCGCAGAAGGCCCCAGCACGGACGCCACCCGAGACATCGTCGCATCGTCGCACGCCCAACTCGTGCCGCTGGCCGCCGTGCCCCCAGGATGGGTGGGCAAATCGGCGGCCCTTCACGCGGCCGCGCCGGAAGCGACGGGCGACTGGATTGTGTTCCTGGATGCGGACGTCCACGTGGAGCCCGGCGGCGTAGCCCAAGCCATCGGGGCCGCGCAGGCGTCCGACCTGTCCATCGTGTTGCCGGGCCAAGCCACCGACACCATTGGGGGCGCCTCGGCGCATTTTGCCGTCGGTCAAGGACTATTGATTCCGACGCCCCCATGGGTGCTACGTGCGGGATGGGGCGCCACCGGGGTCGGGCACTTCATGGTCGCCAGGCGCAGCATCTACGACGCAAGCGGCGGCCACGCATCGTTTCGCAATGCGATTCTGGACGACGTGGCCCTTGGCCGCGCCATGCGCAAGGCCGGCGGCCGCCTAGACATGGTGGACGGCGGTCGCTTGGCCACGTCCGACTGGGGGCGCAGCTACGTTGGCGTCGCCCGGGCCATGCAAAAGAACGCTTTCGCCGGGCTTAGCTACCGCTGGTGGATGGTCGCCTTGATGAGCGGGGGCTACGCGGCGACGCTAACCGCCGCTTGGACCGGATGGTGGTTCGGTGGCACGGCGGCGTGGGCCACGTGGGCCTGGGCTGCACATGCCATTCCGAGCCTGTGGCAAGTCGCCATGCGACGGGGCTGGCACCCGCGTGCCGGATGGCGCAGTTGGCTTGGTGCGCTCCTGAGTCCGTTTGGCTGGACCCTCTATGCGTGGGTTCCCGTCTGGAGCATGATGTCCACGTGGCGGCGCATCACGTGGCGCGGGACCCAGTATGATCGCAAGTCCATGCGGTAGCTGTTTGAACGGCCGTCCTGTGGCCATCGCGTGCGCGCTGCCTTCTTTGCTGAACATGGCGACCTGACGAAGCTCCAAGTCGGCGAAGTTCCCGATCCCGCCGTCGGCCCCGGCGATGTCCGGGTGCGCGTCAAGGCCTGCGCATTGAACCACCTGGACCTGTTCGTGCGCGAAGGCTGGCCAGGATTGAAATTGGATTTGCCACACATCGGAGGCACGGACTTGGCCGGCGTCGTCGAATCCATCGGCGAAGCGGTCACGAACGTCCAGGTCGGCGATGAAGTCTTGGTGAATCCTGGACTCAATTTTGCAGCAGGGCCCGACGGCGAGCAAGTGATTCCACCGGAGCCGTTCATTGTCGGCGAGAACCGTGCCGGCGGCCTCGCAGAATTCTGCGTGGTGCCTGCCACCCATGTGCTGCCCAAACCCGACGGCATCTCATGGGAGGAGGCGGCCTGCTTGCCCTTGACCCTACAAACCGCGTTTCAAATGCTGCGCCGGGGCGGTTTGGCGCAGACCGGGCCCGATTTGGAGCATTTGCTGCGCCACGACGCAGCCAAACCGGCGACCGGGAAACGCGTTCTCGTCATTGGCGGGGGCGGTGGCGTCTCCGTCATGGCGATTCAACTGGCCAAGGCGCTGGGCGCATGGGTCTGCGCCACCACCGGCGGACCAGAGAAGGCCGCGCGGGTCGCAGACTTGGGCGCGGACCACGCCATCGACTACAAGGCGGATGAGGCCTGGTGGAAATCTGCGTTCGTGGCTTCCGAGAAATCCGGTTACGATGTCGTCATTGACAGTGTCGGCGCGGCAACCTGGGCGCACAGCCTGCGGTGCCTGAAGGCCGGCGGTCGGCTGGTGACCTGCGGCGCCACGACGGGGCCAATCGGCGAGACGCACATCCAACTCGTCTTCTGGAAGCAATTGCAGATCATTGGCAGCACCATGGGCACGCCGGAGGACTTGCAACGGGCGTTGGCCTTCGTGGCAAGCGGCGCCGTGCACCCCATTGTGGATTCCGTGTGGCCCCTCGACGAGGCGCGGGAGGCGCAGGCGCATATGGAAGCGGGCTCGATGTTTGGGAAAATCGTCCTCCGGCCCTAGCATGTGTTAAGTCCCCCAGAGGGCTCCCCTTCCCGTGGAACCGCTCTTTTTGGAGGCAACGTTCCGCGCACAAGGGCTGGTGTTTGCCAGATTTTCCAATGTGCCGGATTGCCTTCATGCGGACTTGCGTGCAGAGCAAATCGATGCGTCTGGCCTGCGTGGGCGCTACGCCGTGCACGGCATCAGCGCCGAGCGTGCGCGTCAGCTCGAAGAAGCCCTGATGCGGCGCTATGGCGAGGTCAACCACACCGCATACCACGAGGAATCCAGGACGGCCACAGGTCGGATTTTCATGGATGGGGAGCCCTTGCGGCAAGTGGTCGCAGGCGCCCTGATGCAGGTCGCCGACCGATTCGGCGCGCCGTGGCTGCGCTTTGAGCAGGGCATCACCACCCTGCGCGCGCCGGTCCTGGTAGACGTGTCGCCTGAGATTTTGGCGAACTTGGTCCAAGGCATTCTGGAGCCCTACGATCCGGAGGCGAAGGTGCGGGTCGGACCTCTCGAAGGCCGCATCGCAACGGTCTGGAAGGCCATCGTGGCCAATGATGCCAACAGCGAGGCCTTGTCGCCGGCCAGCCCCGTCGCCTAATTTCGAGGCGTCAAAATCGCTTGCCGCCGCCCCAAACCGTTCAAATAACGCCCAGTGTGGGCCGCTTCAGGGAGTTGCCCCGACCCCATCCCTGATGAGGGCGAAGCGACCACCTGCATCCCAGGGCCATGGCAAAGAAGGAACTCGAAGACCTCGCCAACAAGGAGTACCGGTACGGTTTCACCTCCAACTTCGAAGAGGACCGCGTGCCGCCGGGCCTGAGCGAGGAGATCATCCGGTTCATCTCCGCCAAGAAGAACGAGCCCGAATGGCTCACCCAATGGCGCCTCAAGGCCTTCGAACATTGGAAGAAGATGGCGGAACCCCACTGGGCCAACTTCGAGTACAACCCCATCGACTACCAGGCCATCACCTACTACTCGGCCCCCAAGAAGGCCAAGAAAGTCGAAAGCCTGGACGAAGTTGATCCCGAACTGCTGGAGATGTACGAGAAACTCGGCATTTCCCTCGATGAACAGAAGCGCCTGCAAGGCATGGCCGTGGACGCCGTCATTGACTCCGTCAGCGTCGCGACGACGTTCAAGGACGAATTGGAGAAACACGGGATCATCTTCTGCTCCTTCGGCGAGGCCGTCCAAGACCACCCGGAACTGGTCAAGAAGTACCTGGGCACCGTCGTCCCCACCACGGACAACTTCTACGCCGCCCTCAACAGCGCCGTCTTCACCGACGGCAGCTTCTGCTACATCCCGCCGGGCGTCAAGTGCCCGATGGAACTGAGCACCTACTTCCGCATCAACGCCGCCGGCACCGGCCAGTTCGAACGCACCCTGCTCATTGCGGACAAGGGCGCCTACGTCAGCTACCTGGAAGGCTGCACCGCACCCCAGCGCGACGAGAACCAACTCCACGCGGCCGTCGTTGAGCTCATCGCCCACGAGGACGCCGAAATCAAGTACAGCACCGTCCAGAACTGGTACCCCGGCGACAAGGACGGCAAAGGCGGCATCTACAACTTCGTCACCAAGCGCGGCTTGTGCGAAGGCCGCAACAGCAAGATCAGCTGGACTCAAGTGGAAACCGGATCCGCGATCACCTGGAAGTACCCCAGCTGCATCCTCAAAGGCGACCACTCGACCGGCGAATTCTACAGCGTCGCGCTGACCACGAACAAGCAAGTCGCCGACACCGGCACCAAGATGATCCACCTCGGCAAGCGCACCAAATCGCGCATCGTGTCCAAGGGGATTTCGGCAGGCAAGGCGCAGAACACCTATCGCGGCTTGGTGACCATGCACCC